>JBCBMF010000163.1:0-6575 GCA_039822905.1 Planctomycetota bacterium | reverse complement strand
CACGCGTCGCACGACGCATCGGGAACGCCAACCCCATCGGCCGATCCTCGATCCGCTAAAGAACGCCGCCCCGCATACGCTCCGGCTGAGGACCCGCTCACCAAGTCGATCGCTGTCGTCTGCATCGGCCTGGGGGCCGGCCTCATCGGCGGTATGACCGGCCTCGGCGGCTCCATCATCATGCTGCCGGGCCTGGCCATCGTCGTCGGCTTCGCGAGCGAAACACGCATCGAGCAGCACATGTACATCGCCGCGGCGTTGTGCGTGAACTTCCTCGTCGCGGTCCCCGCAACGTGGCGGCACAGCAAAGCCGGCACCGTCCGCCGGGCCGTCGTCATCCGGCTGCTGCCCCCGGCCGGCATCGCGATGGTGCTCGGCGTGCTCCTCTCCAACCGCGTCGACCCGACCCTGCTCATCAAGCTGCTGGCGATCATGATCGTCGTTTTCGTTATCGTGGGCGAGCTCGGCAGCAAGCTCGCCAAGCCCGATGAGAGTGTTTCCGATGACGCGATCGCAAAGAAACGCGCGTACGTTCTCGCCGGCACCGGCGCGTTCACGGGCACGCTCGCGGGGCTGCTCGGCATCGGCGGCGGCGTGATCATGGTTGCCACGCTCCGCGCCGTCGCCCGCATGCGTGTGAGAGCGGCGATCGCCGCAAGCTCGGCGACCATGTGCCTGATGGCCCCCATCGGTGCCACACTCAAACTCGCGACGCTGCACACCCACGACCTGCCCTGGGTCCAGGCGCTCAAGCTCGCCGGCCTCATGGGCCCCGCCGCCGTCATCGGCTCGCTCATCGGCTCATCACTCGTGCACAAGTTCCCCCGGCTGATCGTCAAGATCGTCGTCGACAGCGTCCTCCTGCTCGCCGCCGCCAGGCTCGGCGGGCTGATTTGACGCAGCGCCCCGGCCGCGACACACTCCTCTGCTCGAACGGCGATCGCCGATGGTCCCAGCGAAGGGAAGGAGCCCGCCATGAACGTTCACGCCGCCGCCTGTATCAGTCTCACCCTGGCGCTGCCCGCCCTCGGCGAGACAACCCCGCCCCGCGGCATGCTCGCGCCGGTCGCACCCATCGCGGCCGCCCTTCCAGTCCCGCAGGTCCTCGGCTCGCCGAGCGTCGCCGACGACACCTTCCTCAAGGTCCGCGGCGGCGGCTGGATCCTCTTCCAATCCGGCTCGGTCCAGATCGGCGACGACTCGGGCGGCGGGCTCAGCATCCTCGATCTCGAGGACACGCTCAACCAGGACAGCGTCGACGCCTCGCCCATCGGCTCGATCGCCGTCGCCATCCCCGCGATCGACATCCTCATCGAGGCCGGCTTCCTCGGCGACTACAGCTACGACGGCACCACCACCGAGTCCATCAGCTTCGACGGCGACACCTTCACGGGCACCGTCGCCACCGAGACGAACTACACGATCTATGAAGTGAATGCGCTGTACGAGCTCGTCGAGGTCAGCATCTTCAAGATCCACCTCGGCGGCGGCGTTCGGCTGTTCGATGTCGAAGCCAGCATCGCCGGCGACGTCGGTGGCAGCCCCGAATCCGAGACCGAGTCGATCTTCCTGCCTATCCCCGTGCTCGCCGCGGGCGCGCGTGCAGACCTCGGACCCAACTTCTACGCCCAGGGCCGCGTCGCGGGGCTCTACCTCGGAGAGTTCGGCAGCGTGCTCGACGGCTCGCTCGAAGTCGGCTGGGACTTCTTCCGAAACGCCGGCATCTTCGCTGGCTACCGAGTGATGGCCGCCGAGAGTGAGGGGTTCGATGTCGAGTTCGACCTCACGCTGGGCGGGCCGTACGCCGGCATCGAGCTGCGGCTGTAACTGCCGGCTTCAGCCCGACATCAGCTCGCACAAGACGTCCAAGCCCGCATCGAGCTTGGCTTCGGGCGCGGCGAAGCTCAGCCGCACATGCGTATCGCGATCGCTGAACGCACCGCCGGGGATGATCAGCAGGTTCCGCTCGATGCAGCGATTCACGAACTCGGTGCCGGTCACGCCCAGATGCTCGGGCACCTTCGGAAACGAATAGAACGCGCCCTGCGGGTAGGCGACGTCGGTCAGCTCGCTCAGCCGGCCGTGCACCTTGTCGCGCCGGGCTGCGTACGCGGACACCGTGTCGACCATGTCGACATCCATCGCCGCCAGGGCCCCCCACTGCGAGATCGAGGGCGCGCACACAAACGAGTAGCCCTGGATCCGCTGCATTGCGTCGACCACGGGCTTGGGCCCGGTCGCGTAGCCCATCCGCCAGCCTGTGCAGCCGTAGGTCTTGCCGAAGCCGCGGATGACGAGCACATCGTCCTGCGCACCGTCAAACCGTGCCGGGCTCGGGCAGCGGGCCTCGCTCGCGTCGTTCGCCGAGACGTCCGTCATGCCGTCGGCGAACGTGAACTCGTCGTAGATCTCGTCCGAAACCAGCAAGACGCCGTTCGCTCGGCAGAGCTCCAGCAGCTCCTTGCAGTCGTCCTTGGGCGAGACCACGCCGCTCGGATTGTTTGGCGAGTTGAACAGCACAAACTTTGTCCGCTCGGTGATCAGCGGCTCGACGCGCTCGGCCGTCATCCGAAAGTCCGGGTACATATCGCACCGAACCGCTTTGCCGCCCGCGATGGTGGCCAGGTGCGGGTACATCACAAAGTACGGATCGGGGATGATCGCCTCGTCGCCCGGCCCGACCAGCGCGAGAAACAGCAGCAGCAGTGCGCCCGCGGTGCCGCTGGTGATCAGAGTCTGGTGGATGTCGCTTGTGGTGTCCCAGCCGAGGTCTTTGGTCAGCTCGGCGTTGACGCGCTCGACCAGCGGCGGGATGCCCTGGCTCGCGGTGTAGCCGTTGTGATTGTTCTCGATTGCGTCGATCGCCGCCCGCTTGATCGGGTCGGGCACGGCAAAGTCGGGCTGGCCGATCGAGAGGTTGATCGGGTCCTTCAGCGTCGCGGCGAGTTGGAAGACCTTGCGGATGCCGGACGTATCGATCGCCCGGCCGCGATCACAGATGAGCGAGGCCGTGTCCATCGATGTGTCCTTTGCAGGGTTCGGCGTTACTTCTCGACGACGTGCGTCTTCGGAAGGCCCAGCGGCGTGTCGCTCTTGGGGTCAAACTTCTTGTCGTCCTTGAGCTTGGCGACACGCTCGGCCCGGGTCATGACGGACCGCTTGCCGGTCAGGCCACCGCTCGTTTTCAGGCTTCGGCTCAGGCTCATGTCACTCGCCTCGTCGTCGCTCGGGCATCGACCCGATTATCCACCGTATTTGATCCAGCCGATCTGGTTCTTTCGGCTGAAATCAAGCCGGCCGCCCTCCTCGGTCAGCCACTGATTGCCGAGGTCAAAGATAGCCCTTTCGTGCTCGAATTTCTCTCGGCTCGTCGTGAACCCCTGGCCCGGGATGCCGACCAGCGTCCACAGGCGATAGGCCTTCTGGCCGTCAGACTGCCGAGTCATCTCCTCAATAATCGAATCGAATCCGCTCTCGAACAGAAACTGCTGTGCCCGCTCGGCTTCGTCGCGGTCGAACGTCATCGAGGTGTACATATAGTTCAGGCCCGCCACCCGCGTGTCGGTATTGCTCGGGGTCATGGGCTCCGGCTGCGGATCGCTTTCGGCGGCGGCAATCGTCTCGTCCGCGTTGGTTTCTGGCTCCGGATCGGGCACGACGGGCGTTGTCACAGGGACTTCCGGGGTCAACGCCACGTTCGCCTCGCGGATCGGCTCCCGAACCGGTTCGCGCACGGTCTGCCGACCAGCATCCAGCGCCGAGGGCTCGCGAGACGCGACAGGATCAGCATCACCCAGAGCCCGGTTGGCCTCGTCGCTGATGATCGGCTTCAGTTCTTCCTTCGACGCGTGGCTGCCCAATGAGTACAGCGACGTCCCGAAAAGCACGAGCACGACAACCACGCCGCCCGCGATCGCCGCGAGCATCCCGACCGGCAGCGAGAACGTCACACGCCCGTCGTCGCCCCGGTTCACCAAGGGCTCGGGCTCCAGATCCGTCAGATCAGGCATCGCGGGCGTGCCGGCGGGGACACGCGCGGCCTCCGCAACGTACCGCGGTGTCGAGATATCCAGCGACGGCTCGTCGCTCAGCGGCTCCGGCTCGCGACTCGGCGTGGGTGTCGGTGCAGAAGCCGGCTTCGGCTCACGCGTCGCGGGTGCTGGCACCGCCACGGGCTGCACGGCGGGAGCAGGCGTCGGAGCGACCGCAACGCCGCCGGTCGGCGTCGCCGAGGGAGATGATGTCCCCCCCTGATCACGGAGCAACTCGAACAACGCGGGCGAATTCCGACGCTTGGCCATGCCTCTATCTTCGCCCCTCAACCCGCACGATGCAAATCACCCGTCGAGAGCCGGTCTCAATCGTCGAAACGCACGAATCCGACCGATGTGAGAGGGCCGAAACAGACCTAGAGTTACCGCAATGCCGATTCACGATGATGACATCATCCAGATTGATGTACCCGAGCTGAATCGGCTGGAATCTGCGTTCTTGCCCGAGATCTTCCGGGGCTTCGGCACCACCTTCCGCCACTTCTTCACCAGCTTCGGCCAGGGCAAGACCAGCCGGACCATCCAGTACCCCGAGGAACGCCGCGAGGATTACCACCCCGAAGACGGCGGCATCGAGGTCCGCAACTTCCGCGGCGTCCACCGCCTCAACCGCGACGAGGACGGCCGGGTCAAGTGCGTGGCCTGCATGATGTGCCCGACCCTTTGCCCGGCCAACTGCATCCACATCGAGGCCGCCGAGAGCCCGTGGGACGACCGCGAGAAGTACCCAAAAAAGTTCGAGATCGACGAGCTCCGCTGCATCTTCTGCGGCATGTGCGAAGAGGCCTGCCCGGTCGACGCGATCGAGCTCACGCCGGTCTACGACGTCGTCGGCAAGAGCCGCCAAGAAATGATCTTCGACAAAGAGAAGCTCCTCAACGTCTACGACGTGACCATCGAGCAGAAGCCGATGTGATGTCCCCTCGCCGGCAGCTCATGCTTGAGCCGACGAGAACCTGATCTCAAGTTTTTGACAAGACCGCTGGCACGCCCCGGAAGCGGTGGCATGTTGTCGCCGTGACTCGTGGGTTTTCCCTGTGCACGCGCTCGGCGTGCGGGGACCGAGTTCGGTTCGTACCCGAGTTGGAGGGGTGCCAATGCGTACGTGCGCTATCGGTGTGTCCATTGCGTTTGCCGCCGGTACATTTGCTCAGGCAAACGTTACATTCAGCTTCGCGTCCGACACGCAGAGCGCGGCGAGCACGTTTTCGGGCAACAACGTCAACCTCCGCCAGGCTGGTGTTGCCGGCACGAGGCTAGAGCTTCTTGCAGACGACGCCAACGGGCCGCTGCCGACACTTGTCTTTGAAACAGATTTCTTCGCCGAGCTGAGTATCAGCTTCGTCGACTCGATCGCGTTGCCCTCCGGCGCGATCTCTCGGATCTACGAGCTCTCCGGAACGTTCAACTTCAATGATGCGGCCACAGGTCTGCCGCTGCTTGAGGCTCAGCTCAACTCCGGGCAGCTCACCACAATCGGTTCGGATGACCGCTGGGGGTCGACGGCGACTCTCGAAGCGTCGAGCGTGATCGACGCATCGACCAGCTACACGTGGCTCGGCGATTCGATCCCGGCATACAACCTCTTTGAAGGTTCGAAGTCGAGCTTCGCCGACGCTTCCTTCACGCTGTCGAACATCCTCGACGCGGCAGGTGTGCCGGGCGTTTCGGTGCGGCCGTCGTCGCAGCTGCCCAATAGCGCGTGGTCATCCGAGGGCTCGTACTCCGGATCGGCGTTCTTCATCCCGACGCCGGCCTCTGCGTTGCTGCTCGCTGCCGGCGGAGCCTTCTCAACGCGTCGCCGCCGCTAAACGATGACCGCCGCGAGATCATCTCGCATGCGGCGTGCCGCTTCTCCAGCATCCTCGGCGTAGATCACAGAACGACTCGCATTGACCAGCACGCCCCGACCGGGCGTGCTGTCGTGCGTAAGCAGCGGCTGCAGGTCTGCCGCTGATCCGCCCTGCGCCCCGTAGCCGGGCACGAGAAACACCTGCCGCGGCATGATCGCGCGGAGGTGCGACGCCTCGCGGGCTTTCGTTAGTCCCACAACAGCGCCGACATCGCTCGATCCGTGAGAACCGATGCAATCTTCGCCCAGCTCGCGTGTCAGCGTTGCGACCGTGTCAGCTACGACACCGCCGCCATTGAGCTCGTGGGATTGAACCACGCCGCTATCGGCGTTGCTCGTGCGCACAAGCACGAAGACCCCGAGGCCCGCCTCGATGTATGGCTCGATCGTGCTCGGCCCCATGTACGCATTGATCGTAATCGCACCGGCACCGAGCGACACGGCCGCCGCCGCGTAGTGCTGGGCCGTCGAGCCGATATCACCTCGTTTCGCGTCGTACACCACGGGCACACCAGCCGACCCTGCGTACGCCACGGTCTCTTCGAGTGCACGGAAGCCGACCGACCCCAGCCGTTCGAAGCAGGCGGACTGCGGCTTGTACGCGGCCGCGACTTCAATCGTCCGGTCGATCACGCCCCGGCAGAACGCGCTCACACGCTCTGCGTCGCTCG
>JBCBMF010000162.1:0-6609 GCA_039822905.1 Planctomycetota bacterium | reverse complement strand
CTTCGGCCTCGTCAAGACCGATCAGGGCTTCTTCATGATGAAGAGGTAGTTAAAGCCTCTGAGGTAGAAGTTTTGTTCGATGGCTGCTTTGCGCCAGTTGCCCTTTTCGAGCTTGGCGTTTTTGCGGTTGACGGCGATGACGTCGACCGGGTCGAAGTGCTTGCGGAGGCGGGCGAAGAGTTCGAAGCCGATGGGCATGAACTGGCCGCCGAGGACTGCGCCTTGTGATTCCTTCTTGCCTTTGCGCTTGCGCCAGGAGTCGGAGACGTAGAGGGCCATGTAGCGGCGTGGGATGAGGACACGGTTGAGTTCGGCGATGACCTGTTCCATGGCTTTGTAGTACGAACGGCCGTGGTCTTGGCCTCCCGCGTCGAGCTTGCCGATGCAGCGGTCGTCGTCGGAGTAGTCGATGTGGGTGCTGTAGGGCGGGTCGATGAAGGCGAAGTCGACGGAGCTGTTGTCGAGTGGGATGTGGCGGGCGTCGGCCTGGTTGATGTCGTCGCGGCTTGGGGCGAGGTCGAAGCCGATTGGTTTGCGGTTGAGGTCGTTGCAGACGTCGATGGTTGTGCCGGAGCCGACCATGGGGTCGAGGACGGTGTCGCCTTCGCGGGTGTAGCGGTTGAGCAGTTGCCAGATGACCCAGCTTGGGGTTGCGCCGGCGTAGTGCTTTGAGCCTTGTTCGCGGCTGCCGTCGGCGGCGTCGTAGTGCTGGGAGGCGTATTCCCAGAGGGTTGTGGCGAAGAGTTTGAGGGTTGGGCGGCGGTTCGAGTGTCGTTGCATTGATTGTGCCTCCCCTCTCCCGACCTCGCCCACTTTGCAGATGGGCTCGGCCACCCTCTCCTCTCAGGGGAGAGGGGGCTACTGCGTGAGTGCTTTGATGAGTTTTGACTTGGCTTCTTCGACGGAGCAGGTGAGTTTGGCTCCGGCGGCGTTGGCGTGGCCTCCGCCGCCGAGGGTTTGGGCGACCTGGTTGACGTCGACCATGTTTGGGCCGGGCTTGGAGCGCATGGAGATTTTGGCGGCGGGTGTGTTGTCGGCGGTCTCAACCTGGGTGATGGTGGCGGCGACGCGGACGGTGCCGATGGAGAGGGGGTAGTTGGCGAGGCCTCCGGTGTCGGATGGGCCGGCTTTCGCGGCGTAGATGTCGTCGGTGGTGAGGGTCATGATCGCGATTCGGTCGCGGTCGAGGAGTTCGAGTGTGTTGAGTGCTTTGGCGACGACGCGCAGGCGAGCGGGGGCTTCGTTCTGTTCGATGGTGCCTTGGAGAGCGGCGTGGTCGACGCCGGCTTCCATGAGGCTGGCGGCGAGGCGGAGCGTGCTCGGCTTCGCGTTTGAATATTTGAAGAAGCCAGTGTCGGTGGCGAGGCCCAGGTAGAGGGGGCGGGCGATGGATGTGGGGAGTGCGGAGGGTGTGTCGAGGCCCAAGACGAGCTGGCAGAGCTCGGCGATGGGTTCGCAGGCCGCGGCCGCGGTTGTGGCGAGCAGGCGGCGGTCGGCTATCTCGGCATCGCCCGAAAGGTGATGGTCGACGATGGCGGTCTTGTCGGCGTGGCCTTTGACGAGATCGCCGAGGGTGTCGAGTTGGGACCAGCTGCCGGTGTCGACGATGAGGATGCGGTCGGGGTTGAAGCTGTCGGGGAGCGCGCCGCCGTCAATGACGGTGTGTGGTGTGTCTTGGATGATGTCGTCTGCCCAGCGTGGCATGCCGCCGGTGTAGTAGATGCGGGCGCGTTTGGTGTTGGTGGCTTTGTTGAGGGCGCGGGTGATGGCGACGGTTGAGCCGATGGCGTCGCCGTCGGGGCGCGCGTGGGTGAGGACGGCGATGTCGTTGGCTGCGGCGAGCCATGCGGCAAGGTCGGTTGTGGTTGAATTGGTTGTCCAGTCGGTCATGCGGTGTGGCTCGCTGGTTGGAGTCGATCGCGGACGGTACGCATGTCTCGGTCGAGTTGAGCGCGAAGGTGGTCGAGGGATTCGAAGCGGACTTGGTCTCGGACGCGTGCGGTGAGGTCGAGGGCGATTCGGAAGCCGTATTCGGGGAGGCCCTGCAGGCGGGGCTTGCCCGGCTCGGTCGCCGCGTCGAGGAGGTGGGCCTCTACGCGGAGCGTTGTGCCGTTGACGGTTGGGCGGGTGCCGACGTTGATGGCGGCGTGATGCGTTACGCCGGTTGGGAGTGTGCCGGTGCCGGCGTAGACGCCCTCGGCCGGGGGCATGGTTTCGGGCGTGATGTTTGCGGTCGGGAATCCGATGGTTCGGCCGAGGCGGTCGCCTTGGGTGACTTCGCCTTCGATGCGGTGTGGTCGGCCCAGGACGCGGGCGGCGTCGCGGACTCGGCCGTTGCTTAAGAGGAAGCGGGTGAGGGTGCTCGAGGCGTTGGGCGTTGTGTGGTCGTCGAGTGTCGCGGTGACTGGGTCGATGGTGTGGACGGTGAAGCCGTGGTGGTTGCCGAGGGCGGCGAGTACGCCGTTGTCGCCGGCACGCTTTCGGCCGAAGCGGAAGTCGTGGCCTTCGACGATGTGGTCGGGGTTCAGTGGGATGAGCCGGGTCTCGACGAAGGCGGCCGGGTCGAGGGCGAGGAGCGCCTCGGTGGGTTCGAGGCGATGGACGTGGTCGGCGCCGGCGACGATCAGTAGTCGCTCGCGTGTCGGCCAGGTGGTGAGTCGCGCGGGGGCGTTGGCTCGGAGGACTGATGCGGGGTGGGGATCGAAGGCGAGGACGTGGACGGTGCCGGTGGTCTCGCCGTTGTGTGTGGCGAGTTCTCGCGCGCGGGCGACGAGGTGCTGGTGGGCGAGGTGGACGCCGTCGAAGTTGCCGATGGTGATGGCGGTTGGCACGGGTGACTGTATGGGTCAGGCGCGCTTGTCGTCGTTCGGCTCGCCGTCGGTCGGGGCGGGCGCGAGGTCATAGGCGTCGAGCTCGTCGTGGGCTTCGATGCGTTGGAGTTGGCCTTGGACGGGCTTTGCGGTGTCGTCGGAGGGGACGTGCTGGGTCTCGAGCATTTCGCCGTCGTAGGGGTTGACCGGCTCGGGTGCGCTGAACTGGCGGTCGACGGTGTCTGCCATTTCTTGGGCGCGGCGCGCGGCGATGCGGGCGTCTCGATCGGTGGCGGCTTTGTTGGAAGAAATGGCGCTGAAGCTGACCGAGGCGAGTTGGAGCACGCCGATGATGGCGACGATGGCGGCGCCGACGTAGGTGATGTAGACGAAAATTCCAATAACACCGACGAAGGCGCCGATGCCGCGCGGCAGCACCATGACGAGCAGCGATGTGACGACAAGAAATGCAGAGCACGCGACGAGGAACCAGGAGGAACCTCTGAAGCGCGCCTGGAGGCCGGTGTCGCCCGCCCAGCCGGCGTAGATGCTGTGGTGGGCGAAGAGTGGAACGAGCGAGACGCTCGCGACGACGCCAAGGAGGTCAGTACCGATCTCAATTGCGCGGAGCGTCGACCATGTTGCGTTGACGGCGGCGTTAAAGATGAAATGGCTTGCGGCGTAGGCGGGCCAGGCGAAGGCGGCGGCGCGGATGGCGGTGCGCCATTTGGGGTTGTCGAGGACGTTGTCTTTGACCGTGCGCTCGGTCTTGCCGCGTTGCATGGTGACGAACCAGGTGGACGCGGTGAAGCCGAATGCCAGTGCGAGCGCGACGAATGTGTAGCCGTGGCCTTTGTCGGCGAGGCCGAGGGCGATGAGCATGACGGGGAGGGCGATGCCGTTGATGAGGACGGCCCCGGCGAAGCGGCGGAGGAAGCTGATTGGTGCGTCGGAGAGGTTGTCGCCTCGGACGCCTGATTTTTTCAGGGGAATGTGAGTGCCGCACTCGGGGCAGGGCGAGCCTGGTGTGAGGCCGACGAGGTTGTAGCCGCAGTTGTGGCAGGGCTTGTCTTGCGCGATGGCCGAGGTCTCGGCTTTGTACAGCGTGGACGGGTCGACGGGCATTGCCGGATTGTACGGACTCGTTGGTCGCGTGTTGCTTGAAACTAGTTCGCGGCGACGCGGGAAAGGCCTGCTTCGGTGGCGGCGGCGATGGCGTTCTGGAAGAGGCGGAGGCCGGGTGGGGTGGTGGTCTTGGTCTCGGCCGGGAGGCGGGTCCAGAAGGGATGGCGGTTCCAGTCGAGGTAGCGCTCGGGGTGAGGCATGAGGCCCAGGATTCGGCCGGTGAGGTCGGTGATGCCGGCGATGCGGTTGGCGGAGCCGTTGACGGGTTCGGTGTAGCGGAGGGCGATGAGGTTGTCGGCTTCGAGGCGGGCGAGGGTCTCGTCGGTTGCGGTGAAGCGGCCTTCGCCGTTGGCGATGGGGAGCATTGCTGTGTCGGGGTCGGTGATGGCGTCGAGGCCTTGGGTCCAGACGCAGGGGGAGTCGGGGTTGGTTTCGACGCGGACCCAGCGGTCGATGAAGCGGTTCTCGGCGTTGTTGGTGAGCGCTGTGGATTGCGTGGCATCGCCCGGGAGGAGGCCTGCTTGGACGAGGATCTGGAAGCCGTTGCAGACGCCGAGGACGCAGGTGCCGCGGTCGACGGCGGCGCGGATGCGACCCGCGAGGTGCTGGCGGACGCGCATGGCGAAGATTCGGCCCGAGGCGACGTCGTCTCCGAAGCTGAAGCCCCCGGGGAAAGCGATGATGCCTGCGGAGTCGATCGGGGATGGGTCGGCGGTGAGCTGGTCGAGGTGGATGAGGTTTGTTGATGCGCCGGCGAGGTTGAGGGCGCGGACGAGTTCGGCGTCGCAGTTGGTGCCGGCGGCTCGGACGACGAGTGCGGTGGTCCGGGTGGGCGTCGTGGGGGCCGCGTTGGTCATGTGGGTAGGATAGGTCGCGGCGGGCCGATTGCGGCTTGTTTGTCGTTCGAAGGAGTGATTCTCATGCCAGCTGTGTATCCGTTTCGGCCTGTGCAGTATGCGGCTGGTGGTGATGTGAGTTCGTTGGTTGCGCCGCCGTACGACGTGCTGAGCGCGGAGGCGAAAGCGGGGCTGCTTGAGCGTGATGGGCGGAACATCGTGGCGGTGGACTTGCCGCACACGCCGGCGAAGGAGCTTGGGCCGGCGGAGGCGTACGACGGTGCGGCGGCGCTGCTGGAGTCGTGGCTTGGTGATGGGACGATGGCTCGGCGTGAGACGCCGGCGATGTTTGCGTATCGGCAGACGTTTGAGCTGAACGGCGAGACGCACGAGCGTTGCGGGATGGTGTGTACGGTTGAGACCGTACCGCTCGGGAAGCGGGATGGCGGCGGGATCTTGCCGCACGAGGAGACGTTTGCAGGGCCGAAGGAGGATCGGCTGGCGCTGATGAAGGCGACGAGAGCGCAGCTGAGCCCGATCTTCGGGATGCACCCGGACGAGGACGGCTCGGCGACGGCGTTGGTGCGTGAGGTGATGGCGTCGCGAGACTGCGATCAGTGGGCGGACATCGCGGAGACGGACGGTTCGGTCGTTCGGCACGAGGTGTGGGCCGTTGAGGACTCAGCGACGATCGAGAGGTACGCGGCTGCTGTTGCGGGCGAGGATATGTTCATCGCTGATGGGCACCACCGGTACAACACGGCGGTGGACTACCTGGAGTCTCTCGGTGATGTTGCAGCTGATCATCCGGCGAGGCGGACGATGTTTGTGCTTGTGTCGATGTCGGACCCTGGGCTTGTGATCGGGCCGACGCACCGGGTGCTCGGGGGGATGGCGGACTACTCGCCTCAGGCATTCGAGGAAGCGTCGGGCGGGTATCTGCAGATCGACCCGGTGGTGAACGATCCGCGACAGATCGAGGCGGAGATGGCCAAGGTCGAGGCCCGGGGTGAGCGGGATGTCTTTGGCATCATCGACTTTGCGACCGGGCTGTGCTGGACAGCGACGACGGTTGATCTTGACCCGCTGCGTGACGAGTTTGAGGACAAGTCGGAGCCGTGGCGGGGCTTGGACGTCGCGGTGATCCAGCACTTGATTGTGGATCAGATCTGTGTGCCGGAGCTGAACGGCGGGAACCCGGTGACTTGGGCGTTTCCGCACTCGGTTGCTGAGGCGATCGAGATCGGGAAGGGCAAGGAGACCGGAGCTGGCGGCGGCGGCGAGGGGTTTGCGCAGCTCGGGATCATTGTTCGGCCCGTGCCGTTGGATGTCGTGCGCGAGGTGTGTCTTGCGGGCGAGCTGATGCCGCAGAAGGCGACGTTCTTCTATCCGAAGCTGGGGACGGGGTTCTTTGTGAACCCGCTTGCTTGACTGCACGCTCCCCTACTGCTGCGATGCGGCGTTGCTGAGCCAGCTGGTGAGCTGTCGGTTGCTGAGGTTGCCGACGGCTGATGTGATGATGTTGTTGTCGCTGTCGACGGCGTAGACGGCGGGGATGCTTGAGACGCCCAGCATCTGCGCGAGCTCGGCGTCGTGCGCGGGCAGATTCTGGTTGGTGACGTCGAGCTTGTAGGGGATCGCGACGCTGGCGATCTGGTCTTGGACGGCCGGGTCGGCGAGGGTGCCGCCTCGGAAGCTGCGGCAGGGCGGGCACCAGTCGGCGGTGGCGAGGACAAAGACGAGCTTGCCTTCGGTGGCGGCGGTGGTCTGTGCATCGCTGAAGGTGCCGGCGGTCTGGAAAAAGTTGTCCGAGGCTTCGGGGTTGCCGCCGTGGATCG
>JBCBMF010000161.1:0-6624 GCA_039822905.1 Planctomycetota bacterium | reverse complement strand
CTGTCCCGCGAGAACCCCGGGAACGCAAAGTTTAGCGGTCTGCCCCGATCACCTCAACGAGAATCGAACGCCGACTCAACCAGGCTCCGAACGGCGTCGCGGTCGAGCCCCTCGGGGCGGACGCCATCAAGAATCGCGGTCTCGATCCGCGACGTCTCCGCCTCGCTGAGGTCCAGCTTTCGGACTCGGTCGAGCACCGTGCCCACCAGCACCAGCGCCCGGCTGGTGTCGGCCTGGGCGTTGCGGATCGAGGCGAACAGCTCGAACGCGTCGGCATCATTAATCGACTCGCCCGCCTGGGTCTCGTACTGCTCGGCCGCGATCGCCAGCGTCGAACGCACCCGGGCCAGCACGCGGTCGGCGTCGCGAGCCGGCTCGTTCACCGCGGACGCCAGACGCCCCCACGCCTCGGTGAACGCGTTCGCGTCCGACGGCGAAAGCCGCGCAGACACGACACGCAGGTCCGATGTCTGATTCAGCGACGCCGGCGTGTCGACGTAGAACCCGACGCCCGCGGCCGCCGAGCGGTACTCCTCGGCCGAGGGCGCCCGCACACCGACCCCCGCCGCCGATGCCGACGACGCCTCGGGCACGTTGGGCGCCGCCCGCGCCTCGCTCTGAGCGATCACCACCGACTGCTCGACAAGCTCGGGCGTCAGACCCTCGGCCAGCGGCACCGTCACCGCGCCCGTCGCCACCGCGTCGAGCACCGTCGTGCGATCCCTCGTCGGCCCCGCGCCGGTTCGGCGGTTGAACGCGAGCTCCTCGAGCGTGATCGGCGTCTGCGGCGCGCGGGTCAGGATGTTCTCGATCCGCACCTGGCCGGCGGGCTCGGCGATCGTCGGGTCCGCCAGCGTCGTATCGCTCAGCCGCACCGGGCCGGTGAAGCTCGCAGAGCCGCCGACCACGAAGTCGGTGCCGAAGTCAATGGTCGCGGCCTCGGGCCTGAGCGCGGGCGGGTCGACATCGAGGTTGATCGTCGCGAGGTCCGCGCCGGCGCGGGAGTTGATCAGGATGTCGGGGGCCTCGATGGTCAGGTTGCCCGGCGTGGTCATGTCACCGATCTGCGCCGTGCCGCCCGCACTGACACGGATCGAGCCGAGGGCCGTCAGCTTTTCGAGCGGCTGCATGACGAAATCGCCGTCGGTGATGAACTCGAACGACAGGCCCGGGATCGGGTTGCCGTCATCATCGAAGCGGCCCGCGACAACAGTCGCGACCGCGGGCACCTCGGAGCGCGTGCCGCCGAAGAAAGCAGCGTCCGGCTCCCCGAGCACGAGCGATTGGAGGGCCGTCTCGTCGCCCACCGAGTCTTCGAAGATGATCACAGGGATGTCGCTGCCGGTCGCGGTCGGGTCGACGGCGACGCGCAGCGTCTGGCTTCCCGATTGGGCCCCCTGCACATCCGAGCGGAAGACGACATCGCCCGTGCGGCTGCGGACGAGGCTGCCGCCCTGCGTCAGCGTGACGGTGTCGCGCGCGACGTCTTCGCCGAGCACGAGCGATTCCTCGGCCGAGACCGTCGTGCCGCGGAGCTCGGTGCTGCCGTTGGTGGTGAGGCTGACAACGTTGACGGCGCGGTCAAAGACGGTCGAGCCCGCACCGGTATTTGTCGTGAGCGACGCGTCGTTCCCGCGGACGCTGCCGAGGAACCCGATATCAGAGCCGCCGGACGTTGTCACGACGCGGTCTTCGTTGAAGAACACACCGTCGTTGAACGTGACCCCGCCGCCGGCCGTGGTTTCGAGGTCGCCGTCGAGCCGGACGAGGCCCGTGCTGGTGTAGGTCTGGTTCCCCGTCGTCGTCACAGCCGGGAGCCCGAAGTTCCCGCCCGACACGTCGAACGACGAGAGCGCTTCGGTCGCGCCGACCGCCGAGGTCAGGTCGAGCGAGCCCGCCGCGCCGCCTGGGCCCAGCAGATCGATCGCGAACGAGCCCGGGCCGTTGATGCCGTTGTCCCCGAAGGTCAGATCAGCGCCGCCGGTCGCGAGCGTCGCGTCCTCCTCGATGCGAACCGCGGCGACGCGACCGAGGTCGAGCGCCTCCGCCACGGCGAGATCGCCACGCAGCTCGGTCGGCCCCCCGAAGAGCGTCAGGCCCAACAGCGAGACATCACCCAGCGAGATCCGGCCGAGGTTGTCGCCCGCGATCGTCGTGTTGTCGTTGTTCGTGTCGATGGTCAGCCGGCGCGTGCCGCTCGTGATCACCGCGCCGTCGAGCAGCACATCGCCAGCGGGATCTGCGCCCGGCAGGTCGGTGTCGATGCGGATGTCAGACGCGAGCGTGATGGTCTCGGCGTCGCTGAGATCGACGAGCCCGCCGAAGCCGTCTTCGCGGTTATCGGTGCGGATGTCGCCGGTGAGAACGAGCTCCCTGGTCGCCGTGACCTCAAGGCGCGAGAGACCGTCGATCGCCGGGAGCGTGACGTCGCGGCCGACAAACCGCAGGCCGCCCGGGCCCGTGATCGTAACGCCCGGGTCGAGCGTGATGTCAAAGGTGTCGAGACCATCGACCGCGCCGATAGTCGCGCCGGTGTCGGGGCCGGTGACAGCGATGGTCGAAAGACCCGAGAGATTGAGCGCGCCGTCGGCGAGCAGGTTGCCCGCGAGGTCGAGCGTGCCGAGGTCGAACACGAAACCCGACGCTTCGGCGTTGATGATCGACGCGGTGCGGTCGCCGCCCAGGACCGAGAGCGACAGCGTGCCGCCGTCGGTCTCGAGTGTGCCGTTCGCGCGGATCGAGCCGTCGGAGGTCAGGCCGATGTCGCCGCCCCGCGCGTCGATGCGGCCCACTGTGACGCTGTTGTCGCCCGTGATGTCGAGCGAGCCGCCCTGCGTGGTGATCGCGGTGCCGTCGGCGACGGTGATGTCGTTGCCGGCCGACAGGGTGATGGTCTGGCCCGCGGTCTGCGGCAGGTCGAGCGACCCGTCGGCGATCTGGGCGATGATGATATTCTGCGCAGCCTCGAGCAGCACATCGACGTCGCCCAGCGTTTCCAGCCGGTCGCCGGTGATGACCACGGTCATGCCCGCGGCCTCGGAGACCGGGATCTGGTTGTCGTCGAGCAGGTCGTCGTTGTTGGTGGTCGCGTTGGCGTCGGTGATGTTGATGACGTCGGGGTCGATGAGCAGGCTGCCGCGCCTGCCGTTGGGTGCCGAGCCGTCGAACGTGCCGCCGACCGAGATGAACCGCGGGCTCGAGACCTCGGCACGCCCGCCGTCGCCGAGTTGCGCGCCACCGCGAACCGAGACGTTGCCCTCAAAGATCGCCGCACTGTCGGCCCAGGTGACCACCGTGCCGCCGTCGCCCGCGATGGTCGCGTCGGCGCGGAGCGTCGCGTCGGGCGAGACGTAGACCTTGTCGGCGGTGCCGATGACCGAGGTGTCGCCCCGGTAGCCGCCGCCGATGAGGACTTCACCGCCGCCGACCGCGCCCGAGGCGTCGATGGTCGCGTCGAGGACCGCCACGCCGTCGCCCGTCACCGCCGCGGTGCCGCCGACGCCCGTGTCATTCGAAACGTCGATGACACCGTTGATGTGCGCGGTGTCGCCGCTTTCGATCCGCACGTCCCGGCCCTCGATCACCGACATAGGGCGCAGCGCCACCGAGAACAGGTCGCCCGAGCCCAGCCGGACGCTGCGGGCGCGAACAGTGCCCGCCTGGTCGACGCCGCCCGGGTTGGCCGCGGTGCCGAGCCCGTCGGCGCGCACGAACACGTGCCCGTCGCGCTTGCCGATGTAGACCTCGTCGCCCGCGGTCATGGTGACGACATCGCTGGCCGACAGCTCGCCGAGGTTCGTCACGCGGCGGCCCGCGAGGTGGATCTCTGTCGCGTTGATCACGCCCTCGTTGCGCACGTCGCCCGCGATGCCGGTCATGCGGTCGATGCCCGCGAGGAAGTCGCCGTCGGTGATCGTGCCCGCGCCGGCGTAGATCGCGCCCGCGCTGACCAGCGCGTTCTGGCCGAAATACACGCCGGCCTCGTTGACGATGTAGACCCGGCCGTTCGCGGTGAGCGAGCCCATGATCTGCGTGGGCGACTGGCCCAGCACGCGGTTGAGCACGCGCGCGTCGGCGCTTGGCTGCACGAAGCGGACGGATTCATTCACGCCGATGTCGAACGAGCCGTACTCGATGATCGCGTTGTTGCCCGCGGTGATGGTCGTGGCCGAGCCGGCGCGATCGAACGCGGCCTGGCCGGCGACGACGCGCTCGCCCTCGGGGCCCGCCAGCGCCGAACCGGCAAGCAGAACAAGGACCGCCGGGCTCATCACTCGGGTCGTTCCAGCACGCATCACTCGCATGTCCGTCTCCGATTCTGGCTGTCTTCAGTACGCGATGGTCGCGACGAAGTGAACCTCGCTGTCGCCCGACGACGCCCGGCCGCTATCGAGGTCGCTGAGCGCAAAGCCCCAGTCGGCCCGCACGCTGACGTTCCGGCGGAAATCGACGCCGATGCCCACACCCGCGCCGAGCAACGTCTCGTCGAACTCGGTCGCCTCGGCGTCGTTCGCGATCGTCTGGCCCAGGTCGACAAATCCCGCCAGCACCAGGTCCCAGTCGGCCTGGCCGTAGGGGCGATCGCGACGCCAGCGGAAGCTCTCGCCGGACGACCCGGCCTCGGCCATGCCGAGCAGCGCCGGCAGGTGGGCCCGGTACTCGGCGGTCGCGATAAACACCGTGTCGCCCGCGACCACGCTCTCGGGGTAGCCCCGCACCGAGTACGCGCCGCCGACCACGCCCTGCTCCTGCGGGATCAATCGGCTGTCGAGCGCCGACTGCCCGCGGAACGCGAGCACAACCTCGTGGCCCAGCGTCGCGAGCGAGCTGTTCGGATCGCTCCACGACTGGTTGAACAGCAGCGGCTCCAAGAAGAACGACGCCGAGGTGTTCCAGCGGAGCCGGGCCCAGCTGTCGTCGACGCGCAGCCGGCCCAGGCCCGGCAGGTCGTTCGCGTCGCCGCCGTCAAACGTCCAATCAACCGCCACCTCGCCGAAGAACGACCGCGTGGGCCGACGGTCCTCGATCCGCACGCCCGCGGTGCCCAGGAACAGCGAGACGTCGCTCTCCGTGCCGGCCAGATCGTTGATGACCTCGTACTGCTTGCCGACGAGCCCAAAGAACGGATCGATGAACAGCGAACGGTTCTGGTAGGCGGTGACGATCAGCTCGCCGCCGTAGGTGGCGGTGGTGCCCTCGAGGTCCTGGCCCGGCAGGCCGATGTCGCTGGCGACGTACTCGTTGAAGGTGCCGAAGCCCTTGAGCCGCGCGAGCGTCGTGCCCGGAAGAGGCGCCTCGTACGAGACCAGCCCACCAAAGGTGTCCTCGAAGCTCGCGGTGACAGCATCGAACGTGAAGATGTCGTCCCGCCCGGTCAGCTGGCGGTGCACGAAGCCGACGCGCTGGCGCCACTCGTTGGTCGCCTCGGTGCCGGTGTTCGAGACCTGGGCGTAGAGCGTCCAAGGCTTGGACTCGCGGACCAGGTAGTCGAGCGCGACCGCATCGGGCGCGGCATCGGGCTGCGACGCGGGGGCGACCGCGATGTCAACGCGCCGGCCGGGATGGCGGTTGAGGCGGTAGACGTAGTTCTCGAGGACTTCTCGCCGCAGCAGGTCCTCGCGTCGGCCGGGCCTGCCGTCCCAGGGCCGGGCGGGCGAGAGGTTGATCAGCCGCCGGTGCGCCGGGTGATTCACGGGGTCGGCCGATTCACCCAGCCGATCGCCGCTGCCGACGGTGCGGAGCTCTTCGACCACGCCGACCCAGATGAAGAGCACCAGCTCGCTGCCGGTTTCGTTAGCGTCGCGCAGGTCCTCGCCGGTCTGCGGGTCGACCTGCATCGGGTCGGGCGCGACGAGCACGCCCACGATGCCCCGGCGGTTCAGCTCGCGGACGATCGCGTCGGACACGGCGTTGATCGCGTCGGGCGAAATGGCGACGCCGCGAACATCGAGCAGCTCGCCCAGTGTCAGGCCCGAGCCGACGATCTGCACGAGGGTGTCGCCCTGGATGGTCACCGGCAGGTCGATGCCGCGCATGGCCTCGATCAGCGGCAGCTCGGGGTGACGCGTCGCGTAGTCGACTCGGACACGATCAGCCGGGTACGCCATCGCGGCCGTGTTCGAGGGCACGGTCTGCAGCGTGGGCTCGAGCGTCGGGATCTCGGGCTCGTCGACGGGTTCAGGAAGGCCCTCGGGGGCGGCGTCGGCCTCGTCCTCGAGCAGGTCGATGGGCGGGGCCTCGGGCTGGGCTGCTGCCAGACCTGTAGCAAGGCCCGCGAGCGCGATCACGGCCGCGCATCCGAGCAGGCTGCGTTGCATGAAACCGAACCGTGCGACTGACCCGCGTGCTTCCTGCATCCGAACCCTCACCGGCTGACTTGCCGCACTCCCCATCGGCCCGGGAGGCCCATGGAGTCGAACATCCGATGCGCCGTCAGCCGGCGGCCGGTGCGCCGAGCCCCCGCGTTCGCACACGGCGGCCTCCGACGCCAGACAGACAAGTGGCGAGGGGGGGACTTGAACCCCCGACCTCCGGGTTATGAATCCGACGCTCTAACCAGCTGAGCTACCTCGCCAGAATTGGCTCCTTTTCAAAAGAGGTGCAAAGCTAATGAGTTTTCCGAAT
>JBCBMF010000160.1:0-6667 GCA_039822905.1 Planctomycetota bacterium | reverse complement strand
CGCCGGCACGCTGCTGGCCGCCGGGACGACACGCATCGACCGCTCGGCGCTCGCGGGCGACCCCGGCGCATCGACGCAGGCCGCCGGCCGGATCTCGGCCGACTGGCTCGCGTGGACCAGCCAGCTCGCGCGGTCGCCGGGACGGGTGATCTGCCTGGCAGACGACGCCATCGGCGACGGCATCGCGGTGCTCGGCCGAGCGATCGGGTCGTCGTGGCCCGGCGCGTCGATCGACCTCTTCCGCGTGCCCGACCCGGTCGGCTCGACGCTGGTCAGGCTGCGCGAGACGACCGCGGGAGGCAAGCCCACGCGACCGCTCGACGCGTCGGCGCGGCTCGACGAACTGGGCGCAAGGCCCGGCCGATCCCACAAGGCGATGTACCGCTGGGGTGCAACGGCGATGATCGCCGGCGCCGCCTGCTGCGTTGCGCTTGGCATCCAGCAGCGCCAGTCTGCGCGGGAGGCCATCACAGAGTCTGCAACACTTACCGGTGCGCAGCGCGACCGCGTGCGCGAGGTCATCCCCGATGCGCCCGACCTGACCTACCCGGCGCTCGTCGCCGGCAACGAGCGCGACCGGCTCCGCGCCGAACGCCAGACGCCCAGCGATATCCAGCCCATCCCGCCGATGCTCATGGGCGTCGAGCAGATCGGGTTTGTCGTGTCGAGCACCGGCGTCAGACTGGAGCGGCTGGAACTCGCGATGGGCCTCGCCACGGTCGATGTCACCGGCCCAACGACCGAGTCGGTCGAGCTGCTGCCCTCGACGCTCCGCGGCGGGACCGACCTGTTCACCTGGGACTCAAACGCCGACATCCGGCAGACTGCTGGCCGATACCGCACGAACATCACGGGCTTCTGGCTGCAAGACCGGGGCGAGACGGAGCCGAGTTCATGAGCCCCGAATCGCCGTCACCCCTGACCGACGAGGCCCGGCTGCGGATGTTCCGCCGGGCGAGCGATGCCGAACGCTCCAACAGGCCTCGCTGGATGGTCATGCTCGCCGGGCTGATCTTCGCGGCCGCGTTGGTCTACGCCCTGCTCGGCTGGTTCGATCGCCGCGACGCGCTGGACGCGCTCCGCGGCGCGCGGGCCGGCGATTCGAATCTGACGCTTGTTCTCAGCGAGATCGAGCGGCTCCGCGAGCCACCCGAGACCGGGGATATGGGGCCCTTCCCCCCGCTGGACACCCCCCAGACGGAGCTCCAGCGGCTGGCGACGCGGGCGGGGCTCGACACGCTGGACCCGCCGACCGCGAGAGAAAGCGAAGTAAACGAGCGGATCAGCCGAAGAACTTTCACGTACCGGTCCGTTCGGCACCCGTCGCCGGAGGGCCTGCTGCGCTGGCTCGATTCGGTCGAGCGCGGCATCATCGGGATGCGGGTCCAGTACATCGACCTCAAGCCCAACCGTGCACGCGACGGCTGGGAGCTGAGCGTGACCTTCAGCCGTTTGGAGACGTCGTCGTGAACCGAATCTCGAAGCACCTGATCCCCGCCGTGTTCATCGCCGGCGCCGTCGCGCTGCCGCTGTCGCTCGCGGGCTGCGGCAGCTCGGGCTCGGGCGGCGGCTCGATTGGCTCGGGCGGCACCGTCGCCGACGCACGCGAGCTGACGGCCCGCGCCGATCGCGCGTTCCTCGACAACGACTTCCGGCAGGCCGAGGCGCTCTACCGCCAGTCGCTGAGCATCTTCCGCGAGCAGCCCGGCGCGCTCAACAACCTGGGCAACGCGCTGGTCGCCATGGAGCGCTATCTCGACGCGGAAGAGGTCTACAAGCAGGCCATCGAGGTTGATCCCAGCCGCCCAGAGGTCCACGGCAACCGCGGCCGGCTCTGGCTCGAGGCCGGCTACCCGCGCGAGGCGATCCTCTACTTCAACGAGGCCCTCGAGCTCGACCCCCGCTGGATGCCCGCGATCCGCGGCAAGGCCAAGGCCAGCCACCTGCTGAGCATCGCCGACGAGCGCTACCTCCGCATGCTCCGCGAGGCGATGATCCTCGAGTCCAACGCCTCCTGGCGCGCGTTCTTCGACAGCGAACGCTCCCGCGTGCAGGACGCCCTGCGTGCCGAGAGCGAGATCAGCGCCAGCTCGTCGTAAGCCGGCCCGCCATCGCGAACCACGACCCGCCCCGGCCAGCAGCCGGGGTTTTTTGTCGCACTTTGGAACCATCCTTGCGTTCAGGTGTCATGTTGCTCATGGCCCATGCGACGCTGCGCGGCAGCGAGCATCACGCACACTCGATGGAGGATCCGTCATGGTGAGAGCAGCACCGAAGCGGTTAGGGGGGGTAAGGGTTTGGCGATCGCAGCGGCTGCCACCGCGGGCGCAAGCTTCGCGCAGCCGGATCCGCCGGTGGCGTTCGATTCCGGGTCGACGTTTGTGACCCCGTCGTCCCCACGCGCCCTCGCGGTCACCCCGCCGGGCTTCGACCTCGTCGGGACCGGTGCCAGCCTGTTCGCGGACGGCTACCCCGAGGTCGCGGTCGCGGCGTGGGAAGACGGCGTCATCAGGTTCTACCGCAACCAGAACACGTGGGACACCAACCCGGGCCAGGCGCTGACGCCGATCACCTTTCCCGGCAACGTCACCGAACTCGACGTCTTTGACGACCTCAACCTGGCCGTCAACGGGGCGAATCAGATCCGCGACATCGAGTTTGTGGACATGACCGGCGACGGATTCCCCGACTTGGTCGTCGCGGTTCGATACTTTGAAGATATCGACGGAGACGGAAACAACGAAGAGATTGGGCAGATTCTCCACTACCGAGCCCTGCTTCCTGGAACGACCAACTTTGAGTTCGATCTGTTGAGCTCAGTCGTTCTAGAACTCCCGGTCAGCCGCTTCACGGTTGATGACTTCTCGCAGGACGGGCGACCCGACATCCTCGTTGCGACGGAATCGGTTCTGGCCACGAGCGGCCAGCCGAACCCGTCGCGTGTGTTCGTGATCCGAAATGACGTGATCGGTTCGCTCGCCGGCTTTCTTACGCGGCTGCCCGACCAGATCCTCCCGAACCAGTTTTCTCCGGCGTTCAACGTTGTCGCCGGCGAGATGAAGCTGCTGACATCGGGCGGCGGTCTCGGCGGCGGGGGCACGGGCAACACCCTCGACTTCGCCACGTTCGGAGGCAACGGACCGGGCGACATCGTGCTCGGCACCGGCAACGGCACCGCGCCGTTCGGTTTCGTCGTGAGTTCCGAAACCGGCACGGTCTGCGGCACCAACTCATCAGGGCTCTCGGGCGGAACGCAGCCCGGAACCGGCGATGCCCAGGCGCTCGTGTTGTTTGATCCGTTTGCCAACGCGGACCAGTCGCTGGCGGCGCACCCTGGGACGGATACCGTTTCGCTCTTGCACAACCGGACGCGGTTCGGGTCGTTCTACCACCTGTGCGACGGAGCGATCAATAGGGACGTCTACAACGTCACGCCGTGCATCGCGCCGAGCAGCGTCCCTCTGCTCCCGAACTTCGGCTCCTACATCGCCGCGGGCAACCTCAACGGCGACCCCTTCGATGATCTCGTTCACGTCGATGCGTTCAATCGAAACGCGGCGCTTTTGCTCGGCCGCGGCTCGCCGGATCCAAGGCACGGGATCATGGAGTTCTACTGCGACGAAAGCGACTACTTCCTCTTGAACTACGCGGCGCTTGACAGCACTGCATATGACCGGGTCCTCTGCGCCGACATGAACCTCGACGGCCTGGACGATGTGCTGATCACCGTGAACAGCTTTTACATTCCGGACGATGGACTTTTGCTCGGAAGCCTGCGGGTCTACGTCAATACCACCCCGTAGCACCCATCGTCTCGGCGGCCCGAGCAACGGCCGCCGGGACATTGCAAGGAGATACCCATGCGCATTCATTGTTCTATAACCGCATTCACTGCTGCGACGGGCTGCATCGATGCATCTGCCCAAGTTGGCATTATCGCGCTCGGCGACTTGCCGGGTGCAGACACGCTCAGCTTCGCGTGGGGCGTGTCTGCCGACGGATCCGTGGTCGGTGGTGACAGCACGGTCGAAGGCCCCGACGCGGCCCCTTTCCGCTGGACGCGCGAGGAGGGCATGGTCCGTATCCCGGGCATCCCCGGCGGCTCGTTCTATGAAGTCGGCGGCATCTCTCCCAGCGGGGAGTATTTCGCGGGCAGGTACACGCGGCCCGGCGGCGGCGGTGCGCTCGGGTTTATCTGGTCCGAAGCGATGGGCATGGTCTCGTTCGGTGACCTGCCCGGCGGCCGTGAAGACTCGACGGCGATTGCGGTGTCAGACGAGGGCGTGGCGGTCGGCTTCAGCAACGTCGGCATCACGCCGACGGGAGGACGCGTGGCCCGTGCAGCGAAATGGACGGCGAGCGGGGGCATCGAGGCCCTTCCGTTCCCCACGGCGGCGGACGAGAACTCGAGCACGCAATCGCTCGACATCCTCGCCGACGGCCGGATCTTCATGCTTGCGGACTCCGGACGCTGGCTCTACTCGGAGGACACGGGCTTCGAGTTTCTGGAGATCTCGGAGGGGCCCTACAGGATCAACTCCGACGGCACCTTCATGGCCGGCAACATCGACACGCCCTTCGAGCCGATCGCCCGCCGCGCGGCCTACTGGACGCCCGACACCGGCGAGGTCCTGCTCGAGCCCTACATCGATGGCACGCTCTACGGCACGATCGCCATGAGCGACGACGGCTCGATCATCGTCGGCTCGCAGGTGGACGTCGGCTTCCTGCTCTGGTTCGACCAGGGCGCCCCGGTGCTGTTCGACGACTACGCCGCCCAGATCGGCCTCGACCTCGACGGGTGGAACATCCGCTCGATCACGGACATCTCGGCCGACGGCACGACGATCGTCGGCTCGGCCCGACGCGACGAATGGGAGATCGGACGGATCGAAGCCATCGTGATCACCATCCCCGCGCCCGGCACGCTCGCGCTCGCGCCCCTTGCCTTGCTGGCGATGCGGCGCCGGCGGTGACCCTACAGCAGCTCGGCCGCGACGCTGGCGAGCTCGCTCCGCTCGCTGCGGGCCAGGGTGACGTGGCCCACGATGCCGATCGACTTCATTTTTTCGACGACGTAGGCGAGGCCGTTGGATGACTGATCGAGGTAGGGGTTGTCGATCTGGCCGATGTCGCCGGTGAGGACGATCTTGGTGCCCTCGCCGACGCGGCTGACGATGGTCTTGATCTCGTGGGGCGTGAGGTTCTGGGCCTCGTCGACGATCATGAACTGGTGTGGGATGCTCCTGCCTCGGATGTAGGTCAGGGGCTCAAGAACTAATTTCCCGTCGGCCATGAGCCGCTGGATGCGCTGCTCGGTGCTGTGGGAATCGGGGGCCTGGTTCTCGCCGCCGCGGGTGGTGAGCAGGTAGGACAAGTTGTCGAAGATCGGCTGCATCCAAGCGGTGAGCTTCTCGTCCTTGTCGCCCGGCAGATAGCCAATATCCCTGCCCATGGGCATGATGGGCCTCGCGACCAGCAGCTTCTCGTAGCGGTCGTCGTTGAAGACCTTGGCCATTCCGGCTGCGAGCGCGAGCAGCGTCTTGCCCGTGCCCGCCGAGCCGAGGAGCGTGATGAGCCTGATCTCGTCGTCGAGCAACAGGTCGAGGGCCATGGTCTGCTGGGCGTTGCGCGCGATGATGCCGTAGACCGGCTTGCGCGGGCCGGTGACGGGGATGACCGTTTCGGTCTCGGCCATCCGGCTCGCGAGCCGGCGCGCCAGGCCCGTGTGGTTCGGGTCGTTCTCGTCGTGCAGCACGATGAACTGGTTGGGCTGGAGCGCGCGATCATACATCTGCCCGTCGGCGCCCTCGTACTTGAGGTACGGCTCGAGCTTCGACAGGTCGAGCTGCTTGTTGTGGTAGAGGTCGTCGATCAGCTTGCCGGGCATGGTCAGATCGAAGTAGCCGCTGTAGAGCTTCTCGGCGTCGACCTTCTGGTTCTCGAAGTCCTCGCTGGTGATGCCGAGCGCGTCGGCCTTGATGCGCGCGGAGAGGTCCTTGCTGACGAACACCGCCGGCTCGCCCGCGAGCTTGAGCGCGTAGGCGACCGCGATGATGCGGTTGTCGGGCATGTCCTTGCTGATCGCGGCGGGCCGGGCGTGGTCGGTGACATCGATGCGGATGGTGCCGGCCTTGCCCTCAGCGGCGAGCGCGCTGGGGTTGAACTCGGCGGTGGGCTCCATGTCGCCCCACGAGACTTCCTCGGTGAGCTTGCCGAGCTCACGCAGGCGGTCGAGGTGGCGGATGCACTGCCGGGCGTTGCGGCCGATGTCGTCCTCGCGCCGCTTCATGGTGTCGAGCTCTTCGATCACCGGGTAGGGGATGATGACGTGGTTCTCTTCGAACACGAAGATGGCGTTGGGGTTGTGCAGGAGCACGTTGGTGTCGAGCACGAAGTGCTTGACGCGCGCCCCGCTTTCGGAGGGGGGACCCTCAGCCGTCTGGGTTGGGCTCGAGTTGGTCGTCGCCTGCGGGCGGTCGGTCATCGGTGGTGACATCCCTGTCCAAGGTTGTAGCGCTGTCGTCCGTCGAGGGCTCCGCCTCTGTGCCGAGCATACCGGACGCCGGTTGGTCTGGCGAAGCTCCATCTCCAGCATTGGGCCAGAACGCCGCGACACTCAGCACAACAACCATGACCGCGGCCACGCCTGCCTTGAGCAGCGTGG
>JBCBMF010000159.1:0-6704 GCA_039822905.1 Planctomycetota bacterium | reverse complement strand
GGCCCTTTGATGATGCGTACTTCTTGTACTTCGAAGAAACGGATCTCTGCCTGCGCGTTGCGCGGGCGGGCTGGGAGATCTGGCAGGAGCCGGCGTCGAGGGTGGTCCATCTGGTGGGCCAGTCGACGGGCGTGAACCGCAAGGACGAGAAGCCTCGGCCGAAGCCGGCGTACTGGTACGACTCGCGTCGGCGGTACTTCGAGAAGAACTACGGCCGGGGCTATGCGGATGTTGTGGATGCGTGCCGGTGCTGCGCGGTGCTTTTGAGCCGGGTGATCGGGGCGCTGACCGGTCGGCGTGGGGACGAGTCGATCTCTGTCGATGGTGTGCTTTCGGCGCGGCGTCGGCTGCGGTCGGCGGAGCGGAGCGGCATGGCTGTCGGGATGGCGTCGTTGTGAGCGGGTCGAATGCGGATGCTGTGGTGCCTGCGCCGCCGGGCAAGGAATTGCCGCGCGGCGAGCGGAACGAGAACCCGCCCGGCGTCGGGTTCTGGGCGTTGGTGCGTGAGGACTTCCGCACGCACGAGCGGAGCGTGATGGAGCCGGGGTTCTGGGTGCTGTTTGTGCACCGATTCGGCAACAAGCGGATGGACTTTCGGTTCAAGCCGATTCGTGCGGTGCTGAGTCTTGTCTATTCGATCGGGTACTTCTGGTGCCAGTGGGTGTGGGGGATCAAGCTGTCGTACGTGGTGAAGGTTGGCCGGCGTGTGCGGATCTGGCACCAGAGCGGGATGGTGTTCGGCGCGCGGGCGATCGGGGACGATGTGCACCTTCGGCAGAACACGACGCTCGGTGTGGCGACGCGGCGGGAGCCCTGGGCGAAGCCGACGCTGGGGGATCGTGTCGAGGTCGGCGCAGGGGCAGTGATCGTGGGCGACATCGTGGTGGGCGAGGACTCGGTCGTGGGCGCGAACGCGGTGGTGACGAAGGATGTGCCGCCGCGTGTGATGGTGGGCGGCGTGCCGGCGCGGATCGTGAAGCGCTTCGATGAGGTTGATGCGGGGGAGGAGTCGGCGTGATCGGGGGCGTTGCGATCGGTCGGAACGAGGGCGAGCGGCTTGTGGCGTGCCTGAAGTCGCTGCTGCGCGACGCGGACCACGTGGTGTACGTTGACTCGGGGTCGACCGACGGGAGTGTTGAGACGGCGCGGTCGATGGGCGTTGAGGTTGTCGAGCTTGACATGAATAAGCCGTTCACGGCGGCGCGTGCGAGGAACGAGGGGTTTGCACGCGCACGGGAGATCGGGCCGGGCGATCGGTACGTGCTGTTTGTCGACGGCGACTGCGAGGTCGTAGAAGAATTTGTCGACGCGGCGCTTGAGCGGCTCGAGGACGACGACAGGCTCGCGGCGGTGTGTGGGCGTCGGCGGGAGCGGTACCCGGAGGCGTCGATCTACAACCGGCTGACGGACATGGAGTGGGAGACGCCGATCGGCGAGGCAGAGAGCTGCGGCGGTGATGCGCTGATCCGTGTCGAGGCCTTCGAGGATGTCAACGGGTACGACGCGAGCGTGATCGCGGGCGAAGAGCCCGAGATGTGCTTCCGGCTGCGGGAGAAGGGCTGGACGATCCGGCGGATCAACCGCGAGATGACGATGCATGACGCGGCGTTGACCCGGTTCGGGCAGTGGTGGAAGCGGATGGTGCGGGCCGGGCACGCGGCGGCCGAGGGCATGGCGATGCACGGCAAATCGGCGGAGCGGTTCAACGTGCGTCGGACGCTCCGGCCTGTGTTCTGGGCGTGTGTTGCTCCGCTGTTCGCGGTGCTGCTTGCGCCGTTCACGCTCGGGCTGAGCATGGTGGCGCTTGTCGGGCTCTATGGCGTGCAGTTTGCGCGGCTGTGGCAGCGCGAGACCGAGAGGAAGGGCTGGCGGAACGCCCGGCTGTTCGCGGGGTTCACGGTGCTTGGGCAGTTTGCGCTCTTTGCCGGTGTTGTGAAGTACTGGTGGGGCCGGTGGCGCGGCAAGCGGTCGGCGATCATCGAGTACAAGGGCGCGGCGAGCGCGACGCAGGGCTGATGCTTTCACGCGAGCTGGCCGCCCGTTGGTTTCGGCGGCTCTCGGTGGGTTCGAGCGTGTTGAATTCGATCAGTCGTCGACGTTGACGGGGTCGAGCTCCGGGACGCCTGTAACGGGGTCGCGGGCGGGTCGGCCCCGGTCGCGGTCGGTGCTGCTGGTCGGGCTGGTTGTTGTGGTGACCGGCGAGGGGCGTGCGGTTGCGCGGGCGTCGCTGGCGTACTCGGGGCCTTCGCGGAGCTCGTAGTCGATCTTGCGTGCGGTGTAGCGGGGCACGGCGACCTCGTTGCGGAGCGAGCCGGCGCTCTTGCCGATGTTGACGACCTGCCAGCGCATGAGCGCCGGGAGGTTCGCGGTCGCGTCGTCGGCCTTGCGGCCCTCGTAGAAGCGGATCGCGAGCTTGCGGCCGACGGGGACGTCCATCGACCAGATGGCCTCGCCCGTGCGGGTGTCGAGGATGGTGACCGTGGCGGGCATGTGCGGGTGGCTCTCGTACTGGAACTTGTCCCGCGAGGCGGGGACGCCGCCGATGGAGTAGCAGCCGGCGCTGGTGAGCAGCACGGCGGCGGCGAGAGCGGTTGTTGCGGTCTTGATCATCCTGATCGGTCTCCGTTGGTGGGCCGAGGGCGTGTGCCCGGCTCGGGGTCCAGCGAGTGTATCGGACCCAGTGGGGCGGGTCATTGAGCGGGAGTGGGTAGAGTGCTGTCAATGGCACGCGACGATTTTCGGGTTGGGCACGGGTATGACCTGCACCGGCTGGAGACGGCCGAGGCTGGCGGTCGGCCCATGGTGCTGGGCGGGGTGGCGATCGAGCACGACCGGGGGCCGGTGGGGCACTCGGACGGGGATGCGCTGCTGCACGCGGCGACGGACGGGATCCTCGGGGCGCTGGGCTTGCCGGATATCGGGGAGCTGTTTCCCAACACGGACCCGCGGTGGGACGGAGCGGACTCGGCGGTGTTTCTGGGCGAGGCCGTGAAGCGGATGGCCCGGGCCGGCTGGTCGATCGTGAACCTTGATGCGACGGTGATCCTGGAGCGGCCCAAGCTGGCGCCGGTGAAGGCGGAGATTCGGGCGAGGCTCGCCGAGCTGCTGGGCGTTGATCTCTTGCGCGTGAACGTGAAGGGCAAGACGCACGAGAAAGTGGACGCGATCGGCGAGGGGCGCGCGGTTGAGGTTCACGCGGTGGTACTGCTCTCGCGGGCTTGAGACTTCGCTTGTTCCTTGAGCCGCTTGTCGATCATCTTGCCGAGGACGGCGTTCGTTGTTTTCGGCAGGAATCCGCTGAGGAGCATGCCGATTCGCGTGGGGGTGTGCGTCCAAACCTCGGGCTTTGGTCGTTTGAGGCAGCGGACGATGGCCTTTGCGACCTTGTCGGATGACTGCATGAAGGCTTCGGAGCTGCCGCCGATCGTTGGCCTGCCTTGCTTGGCTTCCATTTCATCCCAGAACTCGGTCTTGGTGCCGACGGGGTGAACGGTTGAGCAGCGGATGTTGAATTGCCTCAGCTCGACGTCGAGGGCTCGGCCCATGTGGTGCTGGGCGGCTTTGGTGGCGCTGTAGACGCTGTACCAGGGTGTGGGGAAGAGGCCCAGGCAGCTCGAGCAGATGAGCAGGTGGCCGGACTGGCGTGCCTTCATTTTTTCTGCGGCGGGTTTGATGATGTTGAGCGTGCCGAAGAGGTTGGTTTCGAACATCGCGCGGGTGTCGGCGTCGGACATGTCGAGGAGCGGGGATTCCTGGCCATAGCCGGCGTTGGCGAAGGCGGCGTGCAAGGGGCCGAGGTCAGACTCGGCTCTGGTGATGGCTTCGGTGCACTGATCGGGGTTGGTGACATCGCACTCGATAACGGTTGTGTTGACGTTGTGTTGGTTGCAGTCGCTCGCGACTCGCTCAAGTTTGTCGCGTCGTCGGGCGAGCAGGGCGACGGGCATGCCGGCTTGCGCGCAGGCGCGGGCCGTGGCTGCGCCGATGCCTGAGGATGCTCCGGCGATGAGGATTGGTTTGTTGTGGAGGTCGGTGGGCATGGGGAAGTGTTGCCCCCTCTCCCCAGCGGGGAGAGGGTGGGCGAGGCGGAGCTGAGGTCGGGAGAGGGGAGGCGGGAAAGAGAATGTGAAATACACCCTCTCCCTGGTCGCTTCGCGACCTGTCCCTCTCCCTGAAAGGGAGAGGGGGCTGGCTAGCGCCGGCTGATGAGTTGGCGGAGTTCGGGGCTCTTTGTTGCGAGGGAGAGGGCGAGGTATGTGAGGCCGCCGGTGGCAACTGCCGCGGCGAGGCGCACCGCGTGGTCAGACCATGAGTCTGGCTTTGGTATGAGCGCGAGTGTGAGCCAGACGGCTGTTGCCATGGCGCCCGAGACCGCAACGATGCGGAGTATGGTGGGTATGACGGGGTTGGTTGTTATCACTCCGCGTCGCAGGATGATCGTGAGCAGGAGCATCTGGAGTGTTGCTGTAATGGCTGTGGCGTAGGCGAGGCCGGCTTCGCGGAAGCGCCAGATGAGTGTGAGGTTGAGCGCGAGGTTGACGGCGACCATGGCGAGGCTGATGCGCATGGGCGTCTTGGTGTCGTCTTGCGCGTAGAAGGCGCGGGTGAGCAGGTGGTTGAGGCTGTAGGCCCAGACGGCGAGGGCATAGCCGGCGAGGACGGCGGCGGCGCGCTCAAGACCTTCGTTGCTGAAGCCGGGCTGGTTATCAGAGAAGCCGCCTGAGAACATGACGGCGACGAGGTCGTCTCGGACGAGGAAGAGCCCGAGGGATGCGGGGAGGCCGATGAAGAGGGAGAGTCGGAGGCCTCGCGCGAGTGTGAGGCCGAAGGCGGCGGCGTCTTTGGCGTCTCGGGCGAGTTGTGGGAAGGCGGCGGTGGCGACGGCGATTCCGAAGACGCCGAGGGGAAACTGGTAGAGGCGTTGGGTGAAGCCGAGGACGGCGTTGGATGCTTCGTCCATGGGGATGTCACGGCCGAGCAGGGTTGGGCCGACCCAGACGGGCCACATGGCGAGGACGGTGTCGGCGAGGGTGTTGAGCTGGAGGGTGCCCATGCCGACGAGGACGGGGAGGAATCGGCGGAGGGTCTGCTTGGCTTCGTGCGTTGCGTCTTTGAACGCGGTGGTCAGTCGGACGAGGGGGCGGAGAGCGATGAGTGCCCAGGCGAGCTGGATGCAGCCGCCGGCGAGCGTGGCGAGGGCGACGGCGTAGATTGCGCGCTGCGCGTCGACATCGGCGGCGATGGTGGCGAGCGAGGCGGCGATGATGCAGATGTTGAGGACGATCGGCGCGGCGGCGGGGACGGCGAAGCGTTTGTTGACCTGCAGCACGCCGCCGAGGATCGCCACCGTGCACACCAGTGGCATCAGCGGGAGCAGCAGCATCATCAGGTGGATGGAGAGCGTGCGCTCGGGGTCGTCGCCCGCGCTGCTCAGCCAGACGAGCAGCCCGAGCTCGCCGAGAATTGTCAGGAGCGAGGTGATCGTGACGAGGGCGGCGACGACGAGGCTGGCGTACTTGCGGCCGAGCTCGGGGTCGTCTTGCTCAAGCGTCGTGTAGCGGGGGATGAAGGCGGCGGAGAGCGCGCCCTCGCCGAAGAGTCGACGGAAGAGGTTGGGCAGAGCAAAGGCGGCGTTGAACGCGGAGCCGACGGCGGAGTCGGCGAGGATGCGGACGAGCACGAGGTCTCGCGCAAGGCCGAAGACGCGGCTGACCAGGGTCATGCCGGCGACGGTGCGGGTGTTGCGTTCGAGGTCAGCCATTCGACGCTGGCTTGGGCTTAGCGATCGCGCCTGCGATCAACGCGGCAACGCCGGCGAGGGTGACGCCGAGAGCATTGGCGCCGTAGTCATCGAGCGCAACGGTTCGGCCCAGGGCGGGGATGGCCTGGGTGCCCTCGTCGACGGCGGCGTAGATCAGGCCGACGACAACGGCTTTGGCGATGGCTGGTTTGGAGCGCCACGGGCCGAGCAGCTGGGTGGCGATGAGCAGGCATGTCCAGAGGCCGAAAGCCGTGACGTGAATGAACAGGTCGGGGCGGGGGACCGGGCCGCCTTCGATCCTGAGCTGGGGCCAGTGTGTGGCGGTGACCAGGACGAGCGCGTAGGTGACGAAGGCAACGCGTGCGAGCGCGCGGAAGAGCTTGGCGTTCACGCCGGGTTGTCCGGCGGGGGCGTCTGGGCGGAGTAGGGCTGGTAGGTGTGCGTGTCGTGGTGGCCGTGGTGGTGATTGTGCTGCACGGGCTGGCTTGGTTGTGGCTGCTGTTGAGGCACAACGTTGACGACCGGTGGCTCGGGCTCCGGCGGCGACTGTTGCTGCGGTTCGGATTGCGGCGTCGGTGTGGGCTCGGTGATGCCGAGCACGCTGCGGGCGAGTGCTTCGTAGTCCTTCGCGCCGGCGGCCTCGGGGGCGTACTCGAAGATGGTCTGGCCGAAGCTGGGGCACTCGGCGAGCTTGATGTTGCGGCGGATGGGCGGTTCAAAGATTCGTGCCGCGTTCCACGGGACGTCGGTGCCGCGGGCGGTGTCGAAGAATTCGGTGAGGTCGGCGACAACTTCCTGGCTGAGCGTGGTCTGGTGGTCGTGCATGCAGAGGACGACGCCGGCGACTGTGATGGAGCTGTTGAGCGAGCCTCGGACGAGCTGGACGGTTTCGAGCAGCTTGCTGACGCCTTGCAGCGCGAGGAAGTGGGCCTGCATGGGGATG
>JBCBMF010000158.1:0-6740 GCA_039822905.1 Planctomycetota bacterium | reverse complement strand
GGTGCCGTCGGCCATGTCGTGCATGCGGTCGCGGATGGACTGCACATCGGCGCGGATTCGGTCGAGGTGCGAGGCGGTCTCGGCGTCGCAGTCCTCGCCGCGGAGTGCACCGATCTCAGAGAGGATGTCCTTGAGGGGGTCGTCGATTTCTCCCTCGAATCGGCTGGTGATTGTCTGACCGGTGGCCGTGCGCTCGACGACGAGCATGTCGAGCATCTGGAGTGCGATCGCGACGTATCGCGCAAAGATCTGGGCGAACTGGAGGTCGTTGGCGTCGAAGGCGTCGCGTTCGAGCGACTCGATATCGAGCACGCCGATGATCTTGTTCTCGATTTTGAGCGGGACGGTGAGGGACGAGCGTGCGCCGGAGGCTCCGGGGAGGAATCGGCCGTCGGTTTCGGTGTCGCGGCAGATATGGGAATCGCCGGTGGCGGCGACGTAGCCGATGATGCCGTTGCCTTCCTCGGCCGGGTAGAGCTCGAGCTCGATGGCCTCTTCGGGGAAACCCACGCTTATTACGGTTTCGAGCCGGCCCGTGTACTGATCGAGCAGCCGGATGGCGAAGTGGTCGTAGTTGAGCAGGTCGTGCGACGCCTTGACGATCCGCTCTTCGAGCAGCCGGAGCCGCTGCGGGGCGTTCATGTCGCGGACGGCGTCGCGGTCGAGGCGGCTAAGCGCGGTGCCGGCCTCGTCGATCGCGTTCATCTTCTGCTTGAACTGGCTCTCGCTCGTGATGTCACGGATGACGCCGACGACACGGTCACCCATGGTGCTCGCGCCCTCGCCGACCATCGGGCTGATGCGGACCTCAAACACGCGGCCTTCGTCGCTCTCGATGACGACACGCTGCATGGGCGGCTGCTTGTGGTCGGAGATGGTGCCGTCCAAAAACGAAGACGCCGCCTTGGCGGCGGCGACGATGACTTTGGTTCGGATGTCGCTCTGAATGGTGCCGAACGTTCGGTTACTCCAGAGGAGTTTGCCGTCGGCGGTGACGAGGCAGAGGGCTTCGCCGACACAGCCCAGCAGCATGTCTCGCTCGTGGTCGCCGAGGCCTGAGTCGCCGAGCCCGCTCGGGTCTGCCGGGGTGACCACGAACCTCGCGTCCGCGTCACGCGGCCCCAGGCTCTCGGCGAAGACGATGTCGAGGCGATCGCGGAGGAGCTCGGCGAGCTCTTCGGTCGCGCCCGATCTCGGGGCCAGGATGACAACCTTTGGTTTCACGTCAGCCATGGGTGATCGCTCACCGGTCTCTTCGCGGCAGTGTAACAGTTAGTTCCACGTGACCACTACGCCGGATTCCTGATTCTTTCGCGATTCGTGCGTTCTCGGTCTGAACTGGTATCGGCACGATCGTGCCGCGTACTGTGGGGCCGATGATCGCGGTGCATGACCTACACCGGTGGTACGGCCGAACGCACGCGGTGCGGGGCGTGAGTCTGAGCATCGATCGGGGCGAGGTCGTGGGCCTTCTGGGGCCCAACGGGGCGGGGAAATCATCGACGATCCGGATGATTGCGGGGGTGCTGGCGCCCCACGGCGGGAGCGTGACGATCGCTGGAAGGGATGCGATCGCCGACGGGAGAGCCGCTCGCGCGGATATGGGCTATCTGCCCGAGTCGGCGGCTGTATACAACGAGATGAGTGTGCTGGGGTATCTGCTGCACCGAGCGGCGGTTCTTGGCGTGCCGCGTCGCGAGCGGCGGTCGCGGGTGGGTGCCGCGATGGAGCGGTGCCGGGTGGCGGATGTCGCCGCGAAGCGGTGCGGCGCGCTGAGCAAGGGGTACCGACAGCGTGTGGCACTTGCGGGCGCGATCGTGCACTCGCCGTCGGTGCTGGTGCTGGATGAGCCGACGAACGGGCTGGATCCCAATCAACTGCGTGACGCCCGGTCTCTGATCGCCGAGTTGGCCGAGAACCGGACTGTCTTGATCTGTTCGCACGTGCTGAGCGAGATCGAGCGTGTATGCGGCCGGGCGGTGATCATCGGCGGCGGTCGGGTGCTGGCGGATGCGCCGGTGGCGTCGCTGCGTGGCACGCGCGGGTGCGTGGCCGAAGTCCGGGGCGTCGACTCGATCGAGATCGAGGGTGCCGAGGTGAGCGGCGAGCCGATCGAGGGAGGCTGGACACGGCTGAGCGTCACGGGAGATGTAGCCGACCTGCGAGAGAAGATCGGAAGCGAACTCGCGGCACGCGGCGCGGTCGTACGAGAGCTGCGCGATGCGCGGGAGTCGCTCGAAGACGTGTTCGTACAGGTCATCGAGTCGGCCTCGGCAGAGGGCGACGAATCGTGAGCGCGACCGTTGCGATCGCGAGGCGCGAGTTCGGCTCGCTGTTCCGGGTGCCCGTGGGCTGGATCGTGCTTGCGCTGTTCGCGTTTCTGACCGGTGTGGTGTTCGCGGTCAGCGGGTTGCAGCCGGGCGTGCCGGCGACGATGCGCGGGGTGTTCAGCGTGTCGACGGTGCTGGTGATCCTGATCGCGCCGGCGGTGTCGATGCGGTTCTTAAGCGAGGAATCGCGGACGGGCACGATGGAAGTCCTGAGCAGTTCGCCGGTGAGCGACTGGCAGGTGGCGCTGGGCAAGTACGCGGCGGGGATGGCGTTTGTCGCATGCATGCTGCTCGTAATGCTGGTGCACGCCGTGGTGCTGCGGGGGCTGAGTGATCCGAAGCCGGACTGGGGGCCGATCGTGGCGGGCGTTCTGAGCATGGCGCTGCTCGGGTCGGTGTGCGTGTCGCTGGGGCTGCTCGCGTCGTCGTTGACGGAGAGCCAGACGCTGGCGTTTCTGGGCACGGTGCTTGCGCTGGTGTGCTGGGTCTTGGCGACGAACGTGCTGCCGGCGTACTTGCCGGCGTGGCTGGGGGATGCGCTGGCGTCGGCTTCGGTTGGCAGGCGAGTGGATGACTTCGCACGGGGCGTGATCGACACGGGGCACGTGGTGTTCTTTGTGAGCGTGAGCTGGCTGTTTGTGTTCGCGGCGTCGGTGTCGCTGGGGATGCGGCGATGGCTGTGAAGCGCGGGTGGTCATCACGCGTGCCGCTGAGCGTTGTGGGGCTAGCGCTTGCGATAGGCATCGTGGTGCTGGTCAACGTACTGGCGGCGTTGTGGTCGGCGCGGCTGGACGTGACCTCGACGGGTCGGCTGGCGCTCTCGCCTCGGACTCAGCAGGTGCTGGAGCAGGCGGAGCCGGGGACGGAGGTCGTGCTGGCGGCGGCGGTCGCAGGGCGTTCGCGATCGGGGTCGGATGTCCGGCGGGTGCTGGACATGCTCGACGAAATAGGGCGTGGGTCGGAGCGTGTCGAGGTGTCGGTGATCGATACGTCATCGTCGTCGGGGCAGTCGGAGTTCGAGGCGTTGGTACGTCGGCTGGCTGAGCGGGATCGCGGTGCGATGGAGGCGGCGGAGGGCCGCGTGCGCGGGGCGCTCGGATCGCTTGCATCGGCTCGTGAGTCACTGGGCGGGTTGGCGGACGAGCTTGATGCGCTGCGGGGGCGCGTGGATGCGGCGACCTCAACGGATCTTGGGAGCCGGGCCGCCACGCTGCGGGCGACCGCCGAGCAGGTATCGCCCATGGCGGAGTTTGTGGGCGGGCTGATGGAGCGCGAGCTGGCGGATGAGCGGCTGCCGGATTTGCCGGAGGCTCGGCGGGTGATTGTTGAGAGCGCGGATGCGATCCGAACGCTGCTTCGTGTGACGGCGAACCAGATGACGGCGCTCGCGAATGCGACCGGCTTTGATGAGGAGACGCGGGCGCGCTTTGCGGCGTTGGAGTCGCGGGTGGGTGCGCGTGCGGACGACGTCGGTGCGGTATCGGCGGGGCTGCAGGCGGCGGCGTTGCCCGGCGTCGTGCGGGTTGTGGGTGCGCTGACGGCGTCAGAAGCGCTGCTCGTGCTCGGGTCGGCCGGGGTGGCGGCGGTGTCGATGGAGGACCTGTTCCCCACACTCGCACCCGGCGCGGCGGGGACGGATCCGGGGCGGCGGGCCGAGTCGCTGGTGACGAACGCGCTCGCGACGCTGGACGCGTCGAGTCGGCCTCTGGTGGTCGTTGCGCACGCTGGAACCAGCCGGATCCTTGCGGGCGGGGACGACGGGCCGTTGGCGTTGCTGCGAAAGCGCAGCGGGCTACGCGGCGTTGAGTGGGTCGAGTGGCCTTTGGCCATGGAGCCAGAGCGGCCCGGAGCGATCGCGGCGGCGACGGCGGACGGGCGGCCTGTTGTCTACGTCGTGATCGGGATCGATACGTCCGCGCAGGGCGGCGCAGAGCGGGCGGCGCGGTCGGCGGCGGTTCTGAAGGACCTGCTGGCAAACCAAGAGCGCGTGATGGTCAACCTCGCGCCGTCGACACTGCCGGGGCTGGGCGAGAGCGATCCGATGGAGGATGCGCTGTCAGCGATTGGTGTCGCGGCGGACACGGGTCGGCCTGTGCTGACCGAGAGCAGACGCGGGGAGAATCGGCTGGTCGCTTGGGAGCAGGTGATTGTCGGTACCGACGCCGAGGGGCTGGCGGGGAGCGTGAGCGGGCTGGCGTTGGCTGTGCCCTGGGCAACGGTCGTCGACGTTGTGAGCGAGGATGTTAAAGCGGAGCCGTTGCTCGCGCTTGGTGAGGGTGCGTGGCGTGAAGGCGAGTGGCTTGGGTATTGGGTGACGCCGCCGCAGCAGAGGCCGCTGCTCATCGAGAAGCCCGAGCCGGGCGGGACACGCGATGCGGACGCGGGCGGTGCGACCATCGCGTGGCAGATCGAGCGGGAGGAATCGCGGGTGGTGGTCGTCGGCTCGCACCTGTGGCTGTTTGATTCGGTTGCGGATCGGCCGGCGGTAATCGACGGGCGGGTCGTTCAGCAGAACCCCGGGAACGCGGAGCTGTTCCTCGCGGGCGTCGAGTGGCTGGCGGGCAACGATGGGCTGCTCGGGCGGAGCGCGGCCGCGTTTGAGACCCCCACCGTTCAGCCGATCGACGCAGGCCGGCTCTCGCTGATCCGGTGGCTGCTTGTGGGCGGCTTACCCGTGGGCGTGCTGCTTGTGGGCGTCGCTGTTCGCGTCGTCGGCGGGTGAACGCTCAGCGTTGAGCACGAGGCCCTGGATCTCTTCAGCCGGGCCGGTTGCCGCGAGGCGCCTGCGTGCAGCACGGCGGCCCTTCCAGGTCTTGGCTTCGATGGCGGTCATGCCGCACTCGGGGCAGGGCGTCTCGGGCGTGAGGTCTTCGTGGTCGGAGAGGTCGAACCAGCAGGCCCGGCAGTGCACGCGGCCCCGCGGCAGCTCGCGCGGGAATGAGAACAGGTAGAACCCGACACCCGCGACGAGGACCATGTACGGGTACATGAGTCCTCGGAAGATGTTCTCGTCGTAGCCGAAGCGTGCGGCGATGTCGCCGTGCACCATGTTGAACAGGTGCATGCCGAAGAGCGAGGCGACAATAACGACGAAGCCCGCCGCGCGGCGACGCCACCGCAGCGAGGCGTACCAGACGACAAGAGCATAGACGACAAACAAGAACACGTGAGGGCGGGTCCGTCTCGGATGGGGCTGCGGATTCGGGCATCGGCGAGGCCCGACGTTGTGCAGACTAGCGGCCCTGCTTGAAGAGCGTGCGCATAGCGTCGTAGATCGCGTCTTTGTCGTTGATTTTGGCTGAAATGATCCGCGGGCCCTCGTCGTCGGGGGCGCCCTCGGGGAAGTGTTCGGCGAGGACGTTGATGAAGTTGCCGGAGCCGTAGGCCGAGGCGACCTGGCAGTAGCCGAACATATTGGATCCCGGGATCAGTTGGTCGCGGAGGAGTTCGACGCACTTGCGGTTGTCGGCCTCGGACGAGTTGTCGCCGTCGGAGAAGTGGAAGAGATAGACGTTCCAGTCGTTGGTGTCGTAGTCGGCGTCGAGGATCTCTTTGCAGGCCGAGTATGCGGAGGAGATGCGGGTGCCGCCGTCTTCTCGCATGGAGTAGAAGGTCTGCTTGTCGACCTCGCCCGCGCGGACGTCGTGGACGATGTAGCGGCTCTCGACGCCCTCGTAGTTTCGACGGAGCCAGGTGTCGATCCAGAAGGCCTGGAGCCGAACGAGCTCTTTCTGCTCGTCGCCCATGCTGCCCGAGACGTCCATCATGTAGATGATCGCGGCGTTGGACTGTGGCTTCTTGACCTCGTTCCAGCTGCGGAAGCGCATGTCGCGCTTAATGGGGATGATCACCGGGTCGGCGGGGTCGTAGATGCCGCTGGCGACCTGGCGCTTCAGGGCTTCGCGATAGGTGCGTTTGAAGTGGCGGAGCGAAGCGGGGCCGATCTGGCGGATGCCGGTGTACTTGTCGCGGATGGTGGTGACGCGGTGCTCGCCCCGGGGCTTGATGCGCGGGAGCTCTAGCTCGTCGGCGAGGATGTCGGCGAGTTCTTCGAGGCTGACATCGACCTCGGTGAGGTGCTGGCCTTCCTGGTCGCCGCCGGAGTTCTCATTTCCGGAGCCGGGCTGGCCCACGCCGTCCCCCTCTTCGCCCTCGCCCATGCCGACGCCGGCGGAGTTGTCGCCGTACTGGAAGCGTGGGAGGTCGAGGTCGTGGACAGGGATGGAGACGTAGCGGTCACCTTCCTTGCCGATGAGCTCGTCTCGGGAGAGGAACTTACGGAGTTCCTTGCGGATCTTGCCGCGGACGATCTGGCGGAATCGTTGGTGGTCCTGCTCGATTCTGCTGATGCTGGTCATGTCGCCTTCCGTGCGTCTCTGGGAAGAGATACGCACGGGGGTATCGGCCGGA
>JBCBMF010000157.1:0-6748 GCA_039822905.1 Planctomycetota bacterium | reverse complement strand
GTGTTGTCCTCGAGCCGCGTACCACCCAGGTGCTCTTCGCAACAAACCCTGGCCTTGACATCTCGGACTCGCGGCGAACCTATTTACGAATCATCGAACGAATTCAGAATCTCGCTGATCAGTCAGACGACTGGAGCGGAGTGGGTTTCACCGCGCCTCGGCTGGGTGAGAACGGTGTGCTCCCGAACGCGGTGGGGCAGCAGATCGTTGAGGGCGTGTTGGCCGGGACCGAAATCGTGCCGCTTGAGCGCTTTCAGGTCGATGGCACACGGCCGACGAGCGACTTCGATGACCTTCTCGCCGGTGATCCGTCGGACTATGGCACGTTCAACCCACAGAACGCGCAGGCGCTGCTGTGGTGGGACCTCGGAGCACGGCAGACTCCGTCGTCGGGTGCTGGCTGGCGACGCGATGATCTGCTTGCCGACCGGCTCTCTGATCCTCGTGATGCGACTGAGCCCCCGTCGATCGACCAGCGACTGAACCTACCCGACGTGGAGTACGACAGTACCGTTTTCATTGCGAACGATGGTGTCATACCAGACGCGTTGTTGGCCGATGGTTTCGATATCAATGCGCCGACTTCGATCGCGTTTGCAGAGGATCTCGAAGCGTTCCTCCCGACGGGCATCGACGGGCTCAATGAAGATAACCAGCGGAGCATCGGTCTCTGGTCCCGTATCCGCCGTTTCGATCTGACATCCGACGACGCCGGTGCCGGCGGACGATGGGCGAATCAACTGCCCGGTCCGGATGGTCTTGTTCCGAGTCCTCCGCCGAACCCTCCGGGAGGCACTCTCGGCCCCGACGGCGACCAATTGCTCGCGGGTGTTCCTGCGGGCTCGCTCCCGGCAGCCGTGCTTGAGTCGGACATGAACGGCACGGAGACAACGGACGACAGGTTCCAGGGACCCGGGCCGAAGCCACCGTTCAGACCAAATGAGCTCTTCTTCAATCAGTCCTTCCCGGTCTTCCCTCCGGCGCCGACCAACATCAAGCAGAGCTACGAATCGGCCTCGACGCTCGACGGCTTTATCAACGGGCAGATCCTCGATCCAGCTCGGTTCAGTCAGAACCGGCAGGGAACACTCATCGCCGAGCCGTTCGATCCGCTTCGATACGCATCGACAACCGGTCCGAACGCCGTGTACGCGGATGTCACAGCGAACACGGCGAGAACCGAGCCTTACGCCGGCCGCGACTTGATTCAGATCTCCCACAACTCCCGCGAGTTCCGCTCGGAGATCACCGGCTTCCCGCAGCTGCGCGTGGGTGACCTGCTGAACGTGCTCGCGGTGGGGCCGTACCGCATGCCGCTCCGCACCACCGGTGCCATCGGTGCGGATGGCTACCCGACCGATCCTGCGGCCCGCATCCAGGCGTACACCGATCAGTGGACGACGCTGGGCGAGGCGCTGGGCGTTGCCGAGAGCACGCTTCCGGGCGATGCGTTGGAGGACCCGAGCTCGGGCAACTCGGACGCCTTCGACGCCCTCGCCGGCGTGCTCGATCGCGGTCATCTGCGGCTCGACGCGTTTGTGCCGTACTTTGACTTTGATCCCGTCGACGGTGCCTTTAACGATGTCATCGACCGCGTTCGTGGGCTCGGCATCCCTCTGGCGCTCACGATCTACGACCTGGTCCAGGCGGGCGGCGAGCTGCCCGATGGGGCGTACGGCGGGATCGATCGCGCCGTTGCCGGTCTGGTCAACATCAACACGGCGCCGCCGAGCATCCTCCGGCTGCTGCCCGGCCTGTATCAGGACGCGCCGTTCGGCGAGGACGAGTCGGTCTGGCCCGCGTGGGCCGGTCGGACGCGTGAGCTGGCCCAGGACGTCGGTCTCGCGGTGGCGTACAGCAACGCCTTCTTCCGCGGCTCGGCCGACGACAACACGCCGAGCGGCGGTGCGGCAGCGCTGTACGACCCGCTCGACATCGCCTCGTCGATCCTGAGCTACCGCGAGCCGTCGGCGGGCTACGACCGGATCCTGCGGGCAGGTGGCCTGACGTCGCAGGCGGTCGTGAATGCCAGCCTGCCGCTCAACATGAGCCCGCTGGCCGTGCTCGACGACGGTGGCAACGCGGACCTGACGCGCGGCGTCGAGATCCTCCGCGACGCGGTCGACACCGACGCCAACGGCGACACGCTGTTCGACGTGTCAGGGCCCAACATCGAGGGCCTGCGGACCACGCCCGGCTTCGCCTCGATCGGCGAGCTGCTCGCGGTTCGGCCGGGCGGCGAGGTCGGCACCGGCGAGGATGCCCGGCGCTTCCAGTTCGGCATGGACTGGCTCGCCCGCGACCGGCGCACGGTCAGCCAGTTGTTTATCGATCCCGCGACCGGTGAGCCCGCCGCCGGCGAGCCTGACTTCACGCAGGCTGATCAGGTGCGGGACTTTGTGTTCGGCGACGGTGCCAGGGTCCTGAGTCTTGATCCTTCGCTCCTGGGCGATCCGCTCAGGTTCAGCGAGGACGCGGGTGACCGGTTCCAGCTGCCCGTGGCGGACCAGATCCCCGACGACTATGACGAGCAGCTCATCCAGATGAACCTGCTCGCCAATTCGGTGAGCACGAGCAGCGACTTCTACGCCGCGTGGATGGTCATCCACGGCTTTGCCGACGATGATGTCGAGGGGTTGGACGACAACGAGCCGATGCGTCCGAGCTTCGCGGTCCGGTACCTGATGATCATCGACCGCTCGAACGTCGTGGATCGCGACGACTCACCCCGCGTGCTGGCGTTCCTCGAGGTGCCGTATGACGAAGAGGTCAGACGCGCCGTGTACACGCCCGAGTAAGCCGAGCTAGACTGGTACGCTAAGGCGGCGGTCGCGTCGCCGGTTTCAGGGCGTAGCTCAGCTTGGTAGAGCGCGTGCTTTGGGTGCACGAGGTCGCTGGTTCAACTCCAGTCGCCCTGACTTCGATCGGATCTGTTTGGACTTACGCCCGGCCGGCGAGTGCCGCGGCCGTCGGGTTCGCGTTGATCGGGCACCCAGCGCGGGCCTCGGGCTTGGCTTCGATCGTCGCCTCGAATTTACCTTTGATCCCGCGTCGTGCCCACGCCCGCTCGCAGGCCTCACGCATCTTGTGAACCTGACGCTCGCTCAGGCGGACACTGATGGAGTTCCCGTGCATCCGGTAGCGGAGGACCGTTTCGGGCACGTTGTGCAGTTCGCCGAGTTCGCCGAGCCGCAGGAACAGGTCGAGATCCTCTGCGGGATAGGAATCGGCGTTGTAGCCTCCGACGGCTTCGAACGCCTCGCGGCGGATCATCGCTGACGGGTGCGAGATCGGCGTGCGCCCGGCGAGCGCTTCCCGTTGGATGTTTGCATCCCCCGTGACAGGAGCCGGCGTCATGATCGGCCGGCCCGACTCGGTGATCATCTCGATGCCGCCGCCGACACACACGGCTTTCGGCTTCGCGTCGAATAGCGCGATTTGTCTTTGGAAACGGTCGGGCATTGCAACATCATCGGCGTCCATCCGCGCGAGCAGCGGTGATCGCGCGAGCCGGGCCATCTCGTTCAGCGCCCCAACAATGCCGGTGTTGGGTCGGCTGATCACCGTGATGCGGGGATCAGCATCCGCGTGACGTTCAAGGATGTTCAACGAGCCATCGGTTGAGCCGTCATCCACCGCGAGAAGCCGAAAGTCTGTAAACGTCTGCGTGACAACGCTGGCGAGGGCCTCGTCAAGAAAGGCCTCGGCGTTGTACACGGGAAGCAAAACGGTGACAGCGGGGGACGTGGCTTTCAAGCGGCGGCGCTCCAGACGCGAGACCGCACTGTACCTCGTCAATCTTGGATTTCCATCTGCAAATTGAGGTGTCGTATCAGTGAAACATTACTCGGTACTGAGTCTTGCGAGCGCGCCGCCGTCAACGATGAGCGACTGACCCGTGATGAACGACGAGTATTCGGGATCCGCGAGAAACAGTGCAGCACGGCCGATCTCTTCGGGTTTGCCCACGCGGCCGAGGACATGCTTCTGCCCAAGCCCGCGGATCAGCCCATCAAGTGAGCCAGCCTGAACATGTCCCCGGGACAGTCCCGCGTGCAGCATGGGCGTATCGACGGCACCGGGCAGCAGCGCGTTCACGCGGATGCCGTGCTCACCAAATTCCAGCGCGAGCGACCTCGTGAATGCCAGCAGGGCCCCTTTGCTCGCGGCATAGGCGCCGATGTTCCGGCTCGTTGCCATCGCGTGCACGCTCGACACGTTGATGACGGAACCCTCGGCCGACCGGAGCAGGCCGAAGGCTTCGCGGACCGATAGAAACACCGACCGCAGGTTCGATGCCATCACCGTGTCCCATTCCTCGGGAGTGGTCTCGATGATCGGCTTGCAGATCTGAGTCGCGGCGTTATTGACGAGAGCGTCGAGCCGATCGGTTTGCGAACGGACGCGATCGAAGATCGCTGCCGGTGCTTCCGGATCAGAGATATCCGCCTCGATGAAGTCATCGACGGCCTCGGACGGCACGCTGCAGCGATCGACGCCGATGACGCGCCAGCTGGCGTCATGAAAGACGGAGCAGATCGCCGAGCCGATCCCGCCCGATGACCCCGTGACCAAGACATGCCGCGACTGCGAGTCACTCATGCGGTGTCTCCCGCGCTCTCGCTGAGCAGCTCGCACACGTTCTGGATCACGATCCCGTGAACGCGGTGCGCCGCCCGGTCGGAGCTGTTCGCAAGATGCGGCGACATCAGCACGTTTTCCATCGTTAGCAACGGGCAATCCGCCGGAATCGGTTCGGTCTCGAAAACGTCGAGCCCGGCCCCGGCGATTCCGCCGGATTCGAGCGCGCCGATGAGCGCGGGCTGATCAACAACGCCTCCGCGGGCTGTGTTGATGAGCACCGACGTCGGCTTCATCGTCGCCAGTTCACTGTCAGAGATCAGATGCCGCGAGGAGTCGTTGAGGTCGCAGTTCAAGCTCACGTAGTCCGATCGGCCCAGCAGTTCATCCAGCGAGACCATTTCAACGCGTGTGTCATCGAGGAGTTGCAACGGGACGTCGTTCCGAGGGTCTGTCGCGAGCAGCCGCATGCCGAACGCGGCGGCTTTCCGCAGGACCGCAGAACCGATGTTCCCGATTCCAACGACGCCGAGCGTGCATTCTGCGAGGCTTGGCCCATCGAGCGGCGTCCACCTTCCCGCGCGGAGCTCGGATGTGAGCCACGGGATCTTTCGGGCGAAACACAGCATGAAGCACAGCACCGTATCGGAAACAGGAACGGTGAACGCATCGGGGACATTGCGCACGCGGACGCCGTGGTCGGCCGCCGCTCGGAAGTCGATCTGATCAACGCCGGTGCCCCATTTGCAGACGACACGCAGGCCTGGTGCATTCTCGAAGACCTTGCGCGTCCATTGGTCGCCGCCGCAGATCACGGCGTCGACCCCTTCAAGAAGCGGAACGAGCTGATCTTCGGTGAGCCGCTGGCTGACTTTCGCTTCTCGTACGTTGAACCCGAGCCGGTCGAGCTCAGGCCGAACGATCTCGATATCACGGAGAATCCGGGGGCCCGTCACGAGCAGCGTGGTAGAGGCGAAGGCGTTTTCCGGGAACGGTGTTGTCATGTTGGTCCTCAAAGCAGGCCGGACGCCGCGATCGCCTCGGCGAGCTTCCAGCCGGTCATATCGTCGATGTCGGTCGCCTCGAGACGATCAATCTCGAAGAGCTGAGGCGTGCGGCCGATCCGTGTGCCGCCGGATGCAATCGTGTCGCGACTGAAGATGTAGAGATTGGAGTTCTCTTCGAACATCGGCTCGAGATCCTGCGTTCGGGCGAGGACCTTGGGATCGTGGTTGACCGCGGACCCGTCGGATCGATAGAGCCGTGTCTGCCAGCGTGTGACGCCGAAGAGCGAGTCGTGGGTGGCCCGATGCTTAAAGTAAGCGGCCACGGCAAGATCGATCGTGGACGGTCGAAGCAACGGATTCGTGCTGTGTGTCTGGAGAAAGTTGTCGCCATCGAGCTGTCCGATGCAGTTGAGCAGGACCTCATTCATGGAAATCCCGCCGTCGCGGAGATGCGCAGGGCGCTCCAGGACCAAAGCGGAGGGGTACCGATCGGCGCATTCGTCCCGGATCCGATCGCTGTCGGTGTCGATCACGACGCTGTCCACGCCCCGGGACTCAAACAGGCTGTCGACGATGTGGCAGAAGAGGGGTTTCCCGCGAAAGTCCGTGAAGTTTTTGTGCGGTATCCGCTCGCTGCTGTGCCGCATCGGCACGATCGCGGTCACGGTCGGGTGCGTGGTCTGGCTGGTCATCGCGCTTCGCCCGGGGTTCGCGTGTGTCGGGATGCTGCCTCGGTCGGGTGGAGCGTAGCATCGGTCCGGTCGCTGCGTAAGGACGATTCGTGATCGGTGAGCCAGAGGCCCAACCTGAAACCGGCACCGCCGAGCCTTCGATGCCAGCCGATGGCACCTCGCGTCCAACGTACGTTATCGATGCGTCCCGTTCGGGCTGGATGAGCCGGCTCGGTGAGGCGTTCGGCCGGCGCGAGTTGCTCTGGATGCTGGTGCGTCGGGACATCTCGGTGCGTTACCGCGAGGCGGTCCTCGGCGTCGCGTGGGCCGTGGTTGTCCCGGCCGCTTCGCTCGGGGTGTATTGGTTCGTCTTCGACGTCGTCTTCGAACGCCAGGCGGACGACGTCCCCTACGTCGTGTTCCTGTTCCCCGCGATGCTGGTCTGGAACTACTACTCGTCAAGCGTCGGGAGAGCGGCGAATGCGCTTG
>JBCBMF010000156.1:0-6790 GCA_039822905.1 Planctomycetota bacterium | reverse complement strand
GACGTGCGCGGGTTCCTGGCCGTGGCCGTAGACCACCGCGGGGAGCCGGCCGCCCTCGCGGAGCCGGCGCGAGTACCGCGAGCCGATCCGGTCGCGGGCTTCGGCCTTGAGTACTGGTGCGTTCTCATGCATCGTGCAATCCCTTTCTCAGTCCAATCTGCTATCGCTTAAAGCCCGCGGTCTGCCGAAACAGCGCGCTGACCGATTCGTTGTGATGAACGCGGTGGATCGCGTCGCCCAGGAGCGGGCCCACGCACAGCTCGACGAGCCTGTCGCCCAGCGCCGCCCGCGCTTCGTCCTGCGGGATGGTGTTGGTGACGACGACCCGGCTGATGCCGGCATCGCGGATCCGCTCGTACGCCGGTCCGACGAACAGCCCGTGCGTCGCGCCGACGATGATGTCCTTCGCGCCGTGCTCCCGCACCAGCTTGGCGGCCTCGCAGATCGTGCCCGCGGTCGAGATCATGTCGTCGACCATCAGCACGGTCTTGTCTTTGACATCGCCGATGATGTGGCCCGTCGTGACCTCGCTGCCCGAGAGCCGCCGCTTGTTGATGATCGCGAGATCCCCGCCGAGCAGGTTGGCGAACCCCTCGGCGACCTTCACGTTGCCGACGTCGGGCGAGACCATGCACAGGTCGCCGAGTTCCTCTCGCACCCTGGTGAAATAGTCGTGGAACACCGGCGTCGCCGAGAGATGGTCGACGGGCAGATCGAAGAAGCCCTGGAGCTGGGCGGCATGCAGATCCAGCGCGATCACCCGGTCGGCCTTGCCGGCTGTGATCAGGTTGGCAACGAGCTTGGCCGTGATCGGCACCCGTCCCTCGCTCTTGCGGTCCTGCCGGCCGTAGCCGAAGTACGGCAGCACGACCGTGACCGTCTTGGCGCTCGCCCGGCGGAGGCAGTCCAGGAAGATCAAGAGCTCCATCAGGTTGTCGTTGACGGGCGAGCACGTCGAGATCGCGACGAAGCAGTCTCGGCCACGCACGTCCTCCTCGACCTTGACCATCAGCTCGCCGTCGGGAAAGACGTGCGTCTTCGCGTCGGCGAGGCTGAGCTCGAGATGCTCGCATAGCCGCTGCGCGAGCTCGCGATGGTGCCGGCCGGCGAAGATCTTCAGCTGGTCAGCGTCGTAGCTCGCCATCAGTCAGCTCACGCTCGTTCCCGGAACACCCGGTCCACTTCGGCCAGCTGCTCGACCGTGTTGATGCTCAGCACATCCTCGGCCGGAACCGCATCGATCACCTCGACCGTGTCGCCACGCCCGATCAGCAGCTCGGGGATGTCGGTGACGTACTCCTCGCCGGTCGTCTCGTTCGGCGCGATGTTCGCGAGTCCCCACCGCAGCGCGCCCAGCTGGAAGCAGTAGTAGCTGGGGTTCACTTCGCGGATGGCGAGGTCGGCCTCGGTCGCGTTCTTCTGTTCGAGAATGCGCACAAACCCGCCGACCGCGTCACGCTTGATCCGGCCGTACCCAGTTGCGTCATCGAGCACAGCGGTCGCGAGCGTCGCTGCTGCGTTCTTCGCGCGGTGCGTCTCAAGAATCGTTGCGAGCGTTTCGGACCGGACCAGCGGCCCGTCGCCGCACAAGACGTAGACAGGCGTATCTTCGTTAACACCCTCGAACGCCGGCATCGCGCAGCGGACGGCGTGGCCCGTGCCGTTCTGCTCAAGCTGCTCGGCATAGGCGACCGTGTCGCCGTACTCGGCAAGCGCTTCGCGCACGAACTCCTGCTTGTAGCCAACGACGGCAACCACGCGCTCGCAGCCGGCTCTGATGCACGCATCGACCACGGCGCAGACCATGGGCCGACCGCCGACAGGGTGGCAGACCTTGGGCAGGTCGGACTTCATCCGCGTGCCTTTGCCCGCGGCCAGGATGATCGCGCCCGGTGCCGTCACGCTCACGGTCTCCACCTGCACGGCACCAACGATCGAAACGGCAAGCTTCCCGGCCAGGACTTGAACCTGGAACGTCTGGACCAAAACCAGATGTGTTGCCAATTACACCACCGGGAAAGCGGTGATCTCGTCGCGTGTGTCCGTCGGCCAACGTCTCCTGCGACCAGCACACGCTGGCCTGCCCATCGATCCACCAACGCGGACCGACGGGCCATGCTCACCGTGAGCACGACGCCGGCCGCGGACTGAGCTAACCCCCGTAGTGCTCCTCGGCACACGGTGCCAGCCTGAGCATGGACCCCCGCCTTCCGCGACCGCCGAGCGGCTCATGATCGAGCGTCGGCAACCCGGCCGGGACCCATGGGCGTGCCCGAGCAGCTGCTCCGTCACGCCCGGCTCTCGTAGGCCCGATGTTAGCCCTCCGGCAGCGCGTCGTCTGCCTCGTCATCCGCTTCGACAGCCTCCTTGAGCACCGATTCGCTGATGACGTCGTAGCAGGTCGCAAGCAACCCGACCAGCGGGAAGCTGCTGCCCTCGAACGGGCTCTGGCCCAGCCGTCGGAGCAGCGGGTGGCTGACCTGGGGCTTCTCGGGGGTGAGGTGCAGGTGCTCCAGGGTGCCGCGGATGTCCCAGAACTGTTCGAGGCTGTCTTCGAGCGAGGGGATCGCGAGGGCATCAACGGCGCCGACGTGGGGCGAGTAGACCGGTGCCGAACCGTCCGGGGCAGCGGGCAGCAATCGGCTCTGGCGGAGCCGTTCGAGCAGCTCGTCCTTGTCGAGCCCGCGCAGCGTGAAGATCAGCCACGGGTTCTCAGCGAGCCGGTCGGCGGTCAGCAGGCCGACACAGGCCGCGTGCTTGCACCACATGCCGGGTGTCTCTTTCGCCTCGTCGCAGTTGCAGACCGCCTTGAGCTCAGAAAGCTCGGACGGGTACAGGTGCACGCCGAGCGGGGCGAACAGCTCCTCGATGTTCGCGGGCAGCTCTCCCGCCAGCAGCTTGGCGGCATACTTCGCCTGGTCGCCCATCGCCGCCAGGATCATGTCCCACATCTCGGGCCTGAACGGCTCGATCTCGATCTCGACCTTGTACGCCTTGGGCGCTCGGCCCTGCACCGCCGCCACGATCTTGCCGGGCTCGAAGCCGATGGTCCGCGTCTGCCCGAGCGATGCGTACTCCAGAGCCTCGGCCTGGATCGCGGGCTCCACGCCCGACTCGATCAGCCGGAGCCACCGCTGGCCCGCCCAGCTCTCGCTGGCGCGTTCGGTCGAGGGCATGCGGTGCCCGCCGCGGACGCGACGCGGGTTCTTCGTGCGCTCGGCCTGCCTCGACACGTACCCGCCCACCTGCCTCCGCTCAACGCCGGGCGGCGGCTTGGGCTTCGAACTGATCGTCGGCCTCGGTGGCGGCTTGTTGGAGGGTCGCTGCGCCATGGGCTACTCCTCCCCCACCGCGTCGTCGCGGAGCGTCAGCAGCTCCTTGAGCGCATCGGTATCAAGCTCGGTCAGCCACTGCTCGCCCGAGCCCACGATCTGCTCGGCGAGCTCGGTCTTGGCCTCGAGCATCTCGTCGATCCGTTCCTCGAGCGTGCCCCGGCAGACAAACTTGTGCACCTGCACCGTCCGTGTCTGGCCGATGCGGTACGCACGATCCGTTGCCTGATTCTCGACAGCCGGGTTCCACCACCGGTCGAAGTGGAACACGTGGTTCGCCGCGGTCAGGTTCAGGCCGACGCCGCCCGCGCGGAGGCTGACGAGCATGATCGGCGACGAGCCGTCGGCCCGCTGGAAGTCCTCGACCAGCTTCTGCCGCTGCGTGCGGGGCGTGCCGCCGTGGAGGAACAGCACGTCCTTGTCGAACGCGTGCCGCAGCATGATCGCGAGCATGTGGCCCATCACGCGGAACTGCGTGAAGATCAGCGCCTGATCGCCCGAGGCCAGGATCTCGTCGAGCATCTCGATGATCCGTGTCGCCTTGCCCGAGCGAGCGGCGGACGGCGCGACGTTCGACGACTTGTCGAACTCTTTCAACGCCTGCGCCGGGTGGTTGCAGATCTGCTTGAGCTGCACGAGCGCCGACAGCACGATGCCGCGACGCTTCATACCCTCGGCCTCTTCGACCTGCGTCAGCATCCGCTTGACCGTGCTCTCGTACAGCTCGGCCTGCTCATTGGTCAGATGCGTGTACTCGCGGCTCTCGACCTTGGGCGGCAGATCGCCAACGACCTTCGGGTCGGACTTCAGCCGACGGAGCACGAACGGGCGAACCAGCGCACGGAGTTGCCGGCCCCGATTCTCGTCGCGATACCGCTCGATCGGCACGGCGAACTTCTTGCGGAATGTCGCCGAGGGGCCCAAGTAGCCCGGGTTGAGGAAGTCCATGATCGACCACAGCTCGCTGAGCCGGTTCTCGACGGGCGTACCGGTGAGCGCGACGCGTTTCTCGGCCGGGATGTTCCGGACCGCCTGCGCCTGCTTCGCGGCCGGGTTCTTGATGAACTGGGCCTCGTCGAGCACGAGCCTGCCCCAGCGCACCGCGCCGAGCAGGTCCTGGTCGCGATTGGCGAGCGCGTAGGTCGTCACCACCATGTCGTTCTCTGCACACATCTTGATGAACGCGTCGCCCTGGTTGCGCTCCGGGCCGTGGTGGATGTGGACCTTGAGCTGCGGCGCAAACCGGTGCGCTTCGTGCACCCAGTTGCCGACGACCGAGGTCGGCACAACCAGCAGCGTCGGCGCGGGCTTGGTGCCCTCGGGCGCGTGCTCGCGCTCGTGCACGATCGCGGCCAGCAGCTGGATCGTCTTGCCCAGGCCCATGTCGTCGGCCAGGCACGCGCCGAAGCCGAAGCGCTCGAGGAACGCGAGCCAGCTAAAGCCACGGAGCTGATAGGGCCGGAGCGTGCCGGTGAAGCCATCGGGCTGGTCGAGCACGGGCAGCGACTCGCCGGTCGAGCTGCCGAAGACATCCGAAAGCCAGCCGCTCGTTTCGAGGCCGATGACGTTCAGCCCGTGCGTGCGTGCGTCGGCACCGAAGGCCATGCGGATCGCCTCGCCGACGGCCATCGAGCCGCCGGGGTTCTCGCGGATGAACTTCACCGCGGCCTCGACGTCCTCGGGCCGGATCTCAACCCACTGCCCGTTGATCAGAACCAGCGGGCTCTTGCGCTCGGCGAGCTGCTCGAACTCTTTCAGCGTCAGCGTGGTGTCGCCGACGGCGATCTGCCACTGGTAGCCAACGAGCGCTTCAAGACCGAGTTGCGCTGCGCCCGCCGACGACGACACGCCTGCGTCCTCGCCGAGTTCCGTCGGATCGCTCTCAAGCAGCAACCGAGCGCCGAGCCGCGAGCCGGAGCTGCCGAACCATGGCGGCTCCATCACACCGAAGCCCTGCTCGCGCAGGATCGGCCGGACTTCGCGCAGGAACGCGTACGCCTCTTTCGTCGTGAGTTGAACGTCTACCGGCTCGCTCTCGTCCAGCGCGCGCTCCAGCGGCTTGTACAGCCGGCTCGCCCGACCGAGCTCGCCCAGCAGCAGCTCCTGCGGGTTGTCGAGCCGTCGGCCTTCGAGCGTGAGCGTGTCGCTCGCGAGCAGCCAGATGTCGGCCGCATCGACCATGACATCCTCGGCCTCGAGCGGCTGGAGATGGAAGCTGAGCGACCACATCGCGTCGGCCGGCTCGACGATCTGCGGACGCTCGGTGCCGTCCTCGTCGAATTGCGGCTCGGGCTCCATGACGATCGGCTCGTTGAGCCGGAGGCACAGCCGCCACTCGGTGCTCGCGCCGCGTTCTTCGAGCCGCCCCGTCCAACCTCGCACGCCCTTGACGAGCTCGCGGCGGTCGGGCGTATCGACGTTGTTGGCTTCGCCGAGCAATCCCGAGAGCCACGCGACGTTCACATCGCTCGTGTCCCGGCCCTCGATCACCTCGGGCATGTCATCCGCGATCAGCGCCGCGCGTGCCTGCTCATCCACGAGCCGGCCGACCATGTCGTCGAGAATCGATGCCGGGTCGTGCTCGAACACGTCAACGCCGGCGCGTACCGAGCTCGGCATCGCGGCCACGAGCGCCGCCGCGTCCTCAGCCGTTGCTTCGTCCGCCAGCCACGCTTGCCAAGCTCCGCGGAGTTCACCGGTCGCCATCTGCCGAAGCCCCGGCACGAACCGCTGCTGCGCGATCAGCCGACGGGCGAACCGTGCGACCAGGGCGAGGTACTCGATGCTCGGGTCGATCGACACGCCTGCTGGCGGCGCTTCGCAGAGCCACTCCAGCAGCTTTCCGACATCGCCAGACCGCGGCGCGACGGCCTCGATATCAACCCGCACCAGGCCGTCCGGCGTGTAGTCCGCGAGCGAGACACCGCCCGCGTGCGCGAGCCTCGCGCTGGGCAGCACGGCCGCCCCGGCCGCGGGCAGCCTGAGCGACAACGACCCCGGCGCAAGCTCGATGCCTGAGCCCGCAAGAAGGTCGGCCACGGCCGAAGAGGACACGACATATGGGTGCGTCTCGGCGGTCGCAGGAAGGGCGACCCCCTCCTCGGCCGAAGGAAGGGCCACCGAGGCATCTTCGCCCCAGACCTGGAGGCGACCCAGCGCCCACACCGCGTGAAGAACGATCATCCGTGTGTGTTTCCCGCAGCTCCCAGCTACCGGTTGCACCGCGACGCCCGCAGCGCGAGCGCGATCGTAGGCGAGATCACGCGAAATCGATCGATCGGCAGCGATGCTTCCACCCGGGCCGGCCGTATTCAGACTCACACATCTTGTGACCGGCCGGCGATTCTCGTACGCTGACGCTGCATTCAGCAATGGAGACAGAATGGTTATGCGGAGCGCGATCGCGGGAGGAATCATCGGCGCAGGGGTAGCCGCGGCCCTTGGCGTGGCGGGCGGCG
>JBCBMF010000155.1:0-6949 GCA_039822905.1 Planctomycetota bacterium | reverse complement strand
CGTGTCGGTGACCTCGTCGAGCAGACGCAGGAAGACCGCGATGTCTCCAGAGACCACACCGGCGCGGAGCGTCGCGGGCCCGGTCGTGTTGCCGGAGGTCGATGTCACGCCACCGCCGCTGCCGTCGGCGGGCGCAGCGATCGGGGTCTCGGCACCGCCGACCAGCGTGCCGCCCTGGCCGCTGATCAGGCTCGGGATGACACCGAGCGGGCCGCCAGAGCCGACGAAATCGGAGAAGTCAAGATCATCGATGATCGAGAAGTCCATACCGAAGGCGTTCGCCTCGTTGAGCGACGTCTGAAGGATCGTGGCCTCGACCAGCACCTGGGCCGGCCTCGTATCGATCCGCTCGATCATCTCGAGGATCTCGTCGACGACCTCCTCGTAGTCGGTGACGACGACGGTCGAGACACCTGCGAAGCTCTCGGCACCCGTCGGGTTCTCACCGGGGATCGAGAACTCTCCGACCTCCGGGCTGATCGTGATCGACCCGATGTCGCTCAGCATGGGCTCGACGAACGCCTGAAGGTCGATCGCCGAGATGTAGTTCAGATTGACGACTTCGCTCTTGCGGGTACGGGTCGCCTCTTCAATACGCTCGAGCTCCTCGAGGCCGTATACGTAAATGAACGAGCCTCGCTCGATGTAGCCGTAGCCGTTGACGTTCAGAATGGCGTCGAGCGCCTCGTAGAATGTGACGCCGAAGAAGTTGGCGGTCACACGGCCTGCAACACTCTGGCCTGTCACGATGTTTTTCTGCGCCTGGATACCAAGCAGCTGGAGCACCGTGTTGAGGTCTTCGTCGTTGACAAATAGTTCGGTGATCAGGTTCTCGTCGACGTTGACAACGCCGGCGTCGTTAAGCTCGGGCTGCTCTTCCTGCGCGGACGTGAAGCCGGCGGTCGTGCCCGCGAGCACGCCCACGAGGGCAGCCGCGCCAAGCCGCCGTCCAAAGCCAAGACCCCGAAGCCCGCACCGACGGTTCCGCTCGATGAACATCGACTGTCCCCTCGAACCCCGCGGGCATCGGCCGCTGGGGTCGTTCGTGTCAAGGTGAGCCGGCCGCTGCCCACGCAACCACCGGTCGACAGGAGACGTCGACATCCAGCGAGAACGACTTGCGTCCGCATGATCAACATTCTGAGAATTTGGGAGGGCTGGCAAGATCGGGAAAGGCGTGCGCCCCTGGTTTCAGGGACTGCTCGACCGGGATTCTCGGGGCTCAACCCCGCCCGGTGCGTTGTCGTTTGCCGGGTCCGGTTGCCTCTGGTCCCGGTCCGCGTACGCCATGCGTGGCACGTCGCTCACAAAGCGCAGCTTGCCCCATACCGCGAGCGCGATCATCCCGCCCAGCAGCCCAGCGAACCAGACATGCCGACGTGATCGCGCCGGCGTGCGAACGCCGGTCCCCGGGGCGCGGCTGTCCGCGCCCGCCGATCTCCGATGATGCTCCCCCACCATCGCCTGCTCCCCCCATGGTCTCTCGAGAACGAGAGAAAGACGCGACACGGGCGATCAGCCCCCTTCGCGCTCCACCGTCACCCGCCCGGTGTAGGGCTCGACGCGCAGCCGGAACCGCGCGCCGTCGTCCCCTCCGATCACCAGGCTCCCCCCGCTCGCCGGCGTGTCGCTTGTCAGGTCCGCGACCGGGCCGCCGAGCTCGTCGAACACGATCATCTCGAGCCCGTCAAAATCCGCCTCGATCAGCTGCGCAGCCCCACCGCTGATCTCGTCAAGCGAGACCAGGAACCGCTGCTGCGGCCCGTCAACCTTGTACATCGCGTCGGCATCGAAGTCGACCGTGTCGGTCGTGACCTCGGCGATCCAGTACTCGTTCGCGGCTGGGTCGAGCACCACGGCCCGCCGCTGCTGGTACGCCAGCGCATCGCTTTGCGCGAACATGATGTCGGACGCAAGCGAGCGCACCGCGGTTTGCACGCGGATCGGCTCCGATCCACGCAGGTTGGGCACCACGACCGCGGCGGCGAAGCCCAGCAGCACGAGCACGATCATCAGCTCGAGAAGCGTGTACGCGCGTCGGTGCATCAGTCGTTCCCCGAGCCCTCACCGGCCTTCGGGAAGTTCACGACCTCCACACGCAGCCTGCCGTCGAGCTTCCGCTCCATGCTGGTGATTCGGCGGTTCATTTCCTTGAGCTCGTCAACGATCATCGCCCGCTGCCGCGCCGGGTTCACCAGCGTGGGCACACCGCCCGGGCCCTCGGGCTGTGCCGACGACTCGGCCGCCTGCACCGGCGGAGGCGTGAGACGAACGAACACGTCAACCGCAAGCAGCATCAGCACCGCGGGCAGCAGCGCCGACTGAAGCCGGTTGATCCCGCGACCCGTTTCCCCTTCACGCTTGGCAAGAAGCTTCATGTCCGTTTCCTCACACGTCGTTGCTCGGTGTCTGCGTATGTTCTCGCGGGTCACGCCCCGCACCAACAAGACACGGCCGGCCCCACCGGGCCGACCGTGCGAATCTGTTCAGATCGCACGCAGGATCAGAAGCCCCACGCAGCGCTGCTGTCGGTGTAATCCTCGTCGAAGCCAACGGCCCAGATCTCACCCGTGTCCGGGTTGTAGAGCCAGCCGCCGTCCGTGGCGTCGAGGGCGGCAGCCGCGTCCTGACCGGCCTGGCCGGTGTCGGTCGTCGTGCCGACAACGCCCGAGTTCGAACGCGGGTTCAGCGGCGGAGCTTGAATGAGCTGCTCATCGATCATGGGCTGCCAGTTGGTCTCAGCCGTGGAGCCGCCGTCGAGCACCGGGAACTCGTTGGTGTCCGACTGAGCGCGGAAGAGCTGGATCTGAGTACGGAGCGTGCGGAGCTGCGTCTCAGTGTTGCCCACCTGCGCTTGGTCGGCGGCGTCAACAAACTGCGGAACGACGACCGCGGCGAGAATGCCGAGGATCACGACAACGATCAAGATTTCAACGAGCGTGAACGCACGCTTTGCACGAGCCACCATATCCAAATCCTCCTACACAGAAACGCCGATGCGTCAACGTGGGCCGAATGTGCCCCCCACTTGCTTGCCGGCCCGCACCACACGCTGCGGAGCCCGGCACCCCCAGTCGGCCCACGGTCAGGGTCGCCCTTGAGGCACGCAAGACATCGGAATCAAACTGCCCGCACACAAGCCGCAGCGGCAATCGCAGCGCGGCTTTCGCGATGTCTGTGCCGGATGCGCGCAAAAAACAGGCCGATCGCCGATCGGCCCGCTGGTGGATCGCGAGTTATGAGGACGGCAGCTTTACCGACCGCCGGCGAGAATCAGCCGGACCACGTCTTCGCGAGACGCACCCAACGCCCCGACAACGGCCGCGGCAGAGGTCGCCTCGTCGTCCGCGCCGGTCTCGGCGATTTCGACCAGCTGGGTGAGCAGCTCGTCGCTCATGAGCTGGCCATGGTTCCGGGCCGAGACAGCCAAAGCGTCCAGCAGAGCGATCCGCTCAGAGCCGGCCGCGTCGAACGCCGCGGCAGCGATCGTCCGCTGCGCGTCGGCGCGGTCGATCATCGCCAGAACCTCAGCCACGCGGAGACGAATCTCGCCGGAGGTCTCGCTCATCGCCGACACGAGCCCGTTGGAAGCATCCGCGACGTTCAGCACCCGGTTGCGACCCACGGCGAGGTCACGGAGCGCCGCGACCGCCCGCTCGGCGTACTCGATCGCCTCTTCCTCACCGATCTCTCCGCCCGATGCGCGGTCGACCAGGCCGTCAATCGTCGCGTTGATGCCGTCTGCCGTTGCGCCCAGCGGCCGCACCTCGATCGAGACATCGCGGTCAAACGCCCGACGGAGCCTGGGAAGCTCGGGGGTCGCCGCGAGCGCGAGCACAGGCGTCGCGAGCAGGCGGCTCTCCTGCCGGATCGCGCTGTAGGCGTTGCTGGTCGCGTTCGCTCCGGCCTGCATGACAATCAGATCAATCCCGGCAACGGTGATAAGCGTCTCGCGGATGTCATCCACGGTCTCGCCGTACGGCAGCACCGTGTACCCGCGGCCCTCAAGCGTCGCTCTCAGTGTCGTGTAACGCTCGTTGGACTCTGCAAGCACAACTGCATAACGCTCGCCCGCGAACCGCAACGCGCTCGCGAGTGTCGGGATCACGCGCTCGGCCCCCGCAAAGCTCTGCTCCGGCTGGCTGGCGGCAAGCGCCAGCGCGGCGTCGTACTGCACGCGGCGGCTCGGGTAGCCCAGCGCGGCAACCAGCGGGCTCACACGACCTTGCGAGCTCCACAGCCGCTCGGGGCCCGCGGTCTGCGCGATCGCGTTGATCGCACGGCGGGCCAGCGGCGTGTCAGTGTCATCGAGCGCCCGAGCGAGCACGTCTTCGCCCGTGGTCGGCCCGGTAAAGGTCGCGTAGTACATCGCCTCGCGACGCGACGGCGGGTACGCAGGGTTGTCATAGCCCAGCGGCTCATCGATCTCGCGGCTGAAGTTGGCGGCGACCCACAGGCCGTAGGCCCGCGTCTGATTCGCACCAAGCTCCATGGCGCGACCCGCCATGCGCATCGCCATCGCCTCGTGGAACACAGCGGTATCGATCGCGGTCGGCAGCAGCCCGATCGCCGGGTCGTACGCCCAGAGAAGCTGGACATCCTCACCCGGGAACACCGTCAGCTCATCACGCTGGTCGTAGTAGGCCTCGCCGATCGAGAGATAGAGGTCCGCGGTCTCCGTGGCGGCCACGCCCAATTCATCCGCGGCGCGCTCGGCGGCGGTGCGAACATCTTCGTTGTCCGTCCGGCTCGCGAGCTCGCTGACGAACGGGGCTGCGGTTCGGTAGCCCAGGTTCCCGAGGATCGACGCGATCAGCTCCTGCGATGCCGGGTCGACCTCGAGCAAGGCCGTTGACAAGGGAACCACCGCGGACCGTCCCATCTCGGAGATGAGCCTCTGGACCTCGGTCCGCAGGTTCGGATCCCGCCGCTGGAGCAGCGACTCGAGCAGCTGGGGCATGGCGTACTCGCCGGCGGCCTTCAGGAGATCGCGGGCGTACAGCTTGCCGCGGAGTGGGCCTGTGAGGGCGGCGATGTTGCGGTCGATCTCGCCGGGGTCGCGGGCGCGCTGCAAGCGAGCATCGCGGAGAAGAACGACGATGTCGCCCGCGATCGGCTCAAGCTCAGCGCGACGGCCGGCCTTGCCCAGCGCTTCTTGCAAGTCGCCGAACAGCCGCTCGTTCTCAACGACTTCGAGGATCTCTTGAGGCGACATGCCGCTCGCGAGCAACTGCTCGGCCGTTGCCCGGGCCGCGTCGTCACGGTTGATGTTGACAAAGAAGATGAAGTCGCGGATCTGCTGCTCGACATCCGGCTCGTCGGTCTGACCAACCGCTGGCGTTGCGAGACCGGCGGCGGCCAGAGTCAGACCGGCGACGGCGCCGAGGATGCGGTTCGAGACACGGGTACCCGATCGGTTGCTGCTGCGCACGGCTGGCTCCACATCACACCCCGGCTCGGTGCCTCGCTCCCATCGGCACCGGTCGGGCGGTTTCAAACGTCTGGATCCGTCGCAACGCCCGGCTCGGCGTCCGAACAGACCTGATCCTGTCCCAATGACATCGCAACAGGCCAACCATCCGTGGTCGCCCGTCTGGCAGACCGATCCCGCTGATCGGTGCTGGCGTCGGCACCCCCGTGACGCGCCCTGAGCGTAGGCGAGCCACGGGCCGCGACGGTTCCGAGCAGCATACCGACACCCGCTTCCGGGCGTCAATACGCACCCGTCTATCCGTACCGGACCCAAGCTGGGTCCATGTCGTCACATATATCCGCAACAGAACGAGCGACCCGGTCAAGTCGCCCCCTGTGACGCCCGATCCCCCCTTTGCACCCCGAGCGAGCTGTGAAGCTGCGGCAGGTGCACCAACCGCCCGCGGCAGGATGCTGGGGCCACCCAAGGACGAGATCACATGCCCATTGACAAGGACGTGCTGACGACCGGAGAGGTCGCCAAGATCTGCAATGTCGCACCCCGGACCGTGTCCAAGTGGTTCGACTCCGGACAGCTCAAGGGATACCGCATCCCCGGCTCCAAAGACCGGCGCATCCCGGTCCCCGAGCTTGTGAAATTCATGAAGGCCCACGGCATCCCGCTGGACGGAATCACCGGGGGCCGCACCCGTGTGCTCATCGTCGACGACGAGGCCGAGATCGTCGGCACACTCAAGGACGTGCTCACCGAGCGCACCAACTACGACGTCCGCGTCGCAACCAACGGGTTCGAAGCGGGCATGGAGTGTGAGCGGTTCAGGCCTCACGTCCTGCTGCTCGACATGCACCTCGGCGATCAGAACGACGCCGAGACGCTGGCGGCACACGTGCAGGGCTCGGACAGCCTCCAGATGACCAAGATCATCCCGATGTCGGGCAAGCTGACCGACGGCCAGGCCGCGGCACTGTCAAGCAAGGGCTTCGAGGGCTTCCTCCGCAAGCCCTTCCAAGTGCGTGCGGTGGTCGAATCGATCGAGGCCGCGACGGCGATCGTCTACTAGTCCGTCAGGCGACAATTCAGCGAACCGATGAGCCCCTTGCGAGCGCGAGGGGCTTTCTTGTGCGCCGGGCCGATCGATGACCCCGACCGGTCTTTATATCGCCCCGGACCACGCCGATGAGTGTGACGCGTATGAACGAAAGCCAGCACACAGCGCCGACGACCCGCTTCACCGACGCCGCCCGGTTCGCGGTCTTCCTGCAGCTCTTCGCCGCCTTTTCCATGATCCACACGTTCATCGGCGTGCGTGACTGGACGGCAAAGGGCTCGGTCTCAATCATCGCGACGCTCGTGGCGCTCGTAGCCGGCGCGTTGGTCATCGCCAAGCCGACGTCGGCGTTGCTCGTCGCCGCGATGACCGCGGCGCTGCTGGTCGTCGAGATCAACATGATGCCGTATACGCCCAACCACGTGCTCGTCACGTCACTGATCTGCCTGGCGATTCTCGCGGTCGCG
>JBCBMF010000154.1:0-7059 GCA_039822905.1 Planctomycetota bacterium | reverse complement strand
CACATCAACTCCCCTCCAACGTAAACCCAATCTTCAGCTTCACCTGCCAGTGTTTGATCCGCTGGTCCTCGATGTGCGCCCGCACCTCCTCGACCACGGCCCACCGCATGTTGCGGACGGTCTGGGCCGCGTGCTCGATGGCTCGGTTGGCGGCCGCGTCGCTGCCGGTCTCGCTTGAGCCGACGATCTCGATGACTTTGTACACGTGCTCGCTCATGGTGGGTCCTTTCCGTGTGATGGCCTTCGCACACCCTAGCACAACCCGGCGGGACGCTCGGTACGATCGCCCGTGAAGCCTGCCGGCCGGACCAAAGCCAAGAAACCCTGCGAGGCGTGCGGCGGCGAGTCGACGCGCCTTTACCGGGTCAAATCTGCCACCCGCGACTGGACGCTCGTCTGCGACGCCTGCTGGCCCAACATCCGCGATGAGCCCGGCTACACCTACGGCGGCACATGGACCACGCGCAAACGCTGACCGCCCCGCTGCTTCTCCAGTACCATCGGGCATGAACCTCACCCAGAAGCTCCGCCAGTTGCACGCCGACATCGCCGAGGCGAAGGACGGCTTCAAGATCGTCGACGCCTGGGCCCTCGCCGAGCGGCTGACGCTCCGGCTGCCCGTCGATCTCGACGAGGCGTCGCGGGTGTTCAAGGAAAGGGACGCCGCGGGGCTGCTCACGATCATCGATCGGCTGGAAAATCCGCCCACGAAGAAAGAGGCGGAATTGCCTGAGTTCGATCACGACGATCTGGCCGCGGCGATGCGGGCGTTTAAGAAGCGGCTGAAGGTCATCCGGCTGAATGACGAATCGAAGCTCGGCGGCCGATACACCTCGGGCGGGCGCACGTCGAAGGTTGACGCGATCGAGCCGCCTGGCGGGTTTGACCCCCTCATCTGGCGTGCTCTCGCGGCCTCGGGTCGGCTGACCGACACCGGCGGCGGCTTCTACGCGCTCGCAGAGGGCGGCGGCGGATAATCTGGCTGCCGTGGGTGGCCGATACGCACCCAATACCCCGTCGAGGAGCCTCCTGATCGCTACGAACACCGACCCGATCCTCGTCACCGGCGCGACCGGCTTTACTGGCGGGCACCTCGCTCGGCGGCTGCTGAATTCAGGCCATGCTGTTCGTGTGCTTGCTCGCGACGATTCTCGAGCAGACGGGCTTGAGCAAGAGGGCTTCGAGGTCGTCCGTGGTGATCTGCTGGACGCCGACGCGATCGATCGCGCCGTCGCTGGGACACGGATCGTGTACCACATCGCGGCGCTGTTCAGGCCTCAGAAGGACTCGGACGATGTCTTCCGTGCCGTGAACCGCGATGCCGTGGGTGTGCTCCTGGAAGCGGCTCGCAAGCACGGCATCGAGCGGTTTGCGCACTGCTCGACCTGCGGCGTGCACGGTGCGCCGAAAAACGTCCCTACGGATGAGAACGAGCCGTTTGCGCCGGCTGATATCTACCAGCAGACGAAGCTCGAAGGGGAGTTGCTTGCGCAGGAGGCGATCAAGAAGGGGCAGCCGGTTTCGATCTTCCGCCCTGGTGCGATCTACGGCGAAGGCGACACGCGCTTTGTCAAGTTCTTCAAGCCGATCCGGAACGGGACGTTCCGGATGTTTGGCCCGGGGACGGCACGCTTCCATCCGACGCACGTCGATGATCTCGTCGATGGCATCATCCTGTGCGGCGAGCACGAAGCGGCGCTCGGTGAGATCTTCATCGTCGCCGGCCCCGAGTTTGTGTCGATCTGGGAGCTCGTGCGGGCGGCCGCCGACGGCATGGGTGTCAAGCCGCCGAGGGGGTCGCTCCCGCTGACGCCGCTGTTGGTGGCCGCGACGCTGATGGAGTTCGCGTTCAAACCGTTCGATATCACGCCGCCCCTGTACCGCCGGCGCTGCCATTTCTTCTATCACGATCGCGGGTGGATCACGAAGAAGGCCAAAGAGATGCTCGGTTTCCAGCCCAGGATCTCGGTGCGTGACGGGTTTCGTCGCACAGCGCAATGGTACGTCGACCAGGGCTTCATCCAGCCGACCGATCAGCTCAAGCCGGCAGTCGCGTAGCGGTACTCATGCCGACGGTTGATCGCGCAACGGCGCTGTGTAACACATGTCTGCATCCTCGCGGGTTGCCGGCCGACCTACGCTGCCCGAACGGCTCGGATCTTCGGCCGAGGAGCAGCCCGCGGTGCAGATCGAACTCTTGCTGTCCAATATCCTGAGCCCGCCGGTGCTGTTCTTCGCACTCGGCATGCTTGCGACGGCTGTACGCTCAGACCTTTCGGTCCCCGACTCGATTCAGAAGCTGTTTAGCCTGTACCTGCTTTGGGCGATTGGATTTAAGGGAGGCTATGAACTTCGGCATGCGGGCCTAGAGCTTGATGTTGCGGTGCCGATCATGGCGGCGATCGCGATTAGCTTCCTGACACCGGTGTTCGTGTTTCCAATTTTCTGTCGGATGTTTAAGCCAGCGGACGCCTGCGCCATCGCGGCGTGTTTCGGGTCGGTCTCCGTTGTGACCTTCATCACGGCGCAGAATTTCCTGGCGCTGCAGGGCGTCCCGATCGGGGGCTATATGGTCGCGGCGCTCGCGCTGATGGAAGCGCCGGCGATCGTTGTTGCGGTCGTGCTGTACCGGGCCCACTCGCACAAGCTGGCACGCGCCCGGGGTGATGCGACGCCCGGTGCTGGGACCCTGCCGCTGATCCGGGAAGCGGCGACCGGTGCGCCGGTGTTCTTGCTTCTTGGTTCGCTTATTGCGGGCGTGCTGGCGGGTGAGCCGGGGTGGAACACGCTCCGGCCGTTCTGCGAGGACATCTTCCACGGCGTTCTGGTTCTGTTTTTGCTTGAGGCCGGGATGACCGCGAGCCGGCAGCTCCGCGAGATCGGGGATGTCAAGGCAAAGGCCGTCGCTACTGGCCTGATCATGCCGCTGATCGGGGCGTCGGTTGCCGTCGCGATCGGTCGGCTTCTGGGACTTTCCGTGGGCGACGCCACGATCCTGGCCGTGCTCTCGGCCTCTGCGAGCTACATCGCGGTGCCCGCGGCGATGCGGATCGCTGTGCCCGAGGCAAACAGCGGCCTCTACCTGCCGATGAGCCTGGGAATCACATTTCCGTTCAATATCGCGATCGGCATCCCACTGTATCTGGGGGCGGTGCGGCTACTGTGGCCTGAGGCGATCGGCTGAGCCGATGTCTCCCTCACACCGCGTGGGACGCGGTCGCACCGGGAGGACCTGAGCATGGATGCTCCATACGTTGACGTCACGCCGCACGCGCGTTCGTTCCTTCACCGAGCAGATATCACGACCGGGCCTACTCCGCTCGTCGAACTCAAGGGCCTCAACGCCGGCCCCTGCCGCGTGCTGGCGAAGCTCGAGTATCTGAACCCCACCGGTTCGATCAAAGACCGCGTTGCGGCGGATTTGATCGCCGACGCGGAGGCCTCGGGTCGGCTGCGACCCGGCATGACCATCGTCGAGGGCAGCTCGGGCAACGCCACGATCGCGATCGGCGCGGTCGCGCGGCGGAAGGGCTACAAGGTCCTCGCGTTTCTGCCCCGCGCGATCTCGGGAGAGAAGCGTCGGCTCCATGCGGCATTGGGCGTGCAGTGCGAGCTGTTCAGCCCCGACCCCGATCGACCGTTCAACAACGTCCGCCGAGATGAGGCTGTCGCACTGGCCGCGGCTCAGCCCGATCGGTACTGCTGCTTCGATCAGTTCTCGAACCCGGTCAACATTCGCGCGCACGAGCGTGCGACCGGGGCCGAGATCTGGCGGCAGGTTCGGCAGCTCGGCGGTGGGATCGACCATTACTTTGCGGGTGCCGGCACCGGCGGCTCGCTGGTGGGCGTGAGCCGTGCACTCAAGCGACCCGGCCGGCTGCCTCGCATGGAGGTCACGATGGTCGACCCGGTGGGCAGCACGTTGACCGACCGCTTCCACAGCCGACAGCCCGGCGAGCGGCATCAGGCCGCCCCAGACGGCTTGGGCGAGCGGTTCCTGCCGGGCAACCTTGACATGTCGATCGTGGATCACGCTGTCTACGTCGATCGGCAGGATGCCGTTGAGTCGTGCGCCTCGCTCGTGCGAGCGACGGGCATCCTCGGCGGCCCGTGTTCGGGGTACACGCTGCACACTGCACTCGCCTGGTGCCGCCGGCAGACCGAGCCCAAGACCGCGCTCGTGCTGATCTGCGACCGGGGCGAGAACTACCTCAGCGACGCGCAGTACGCGGGTGCGATCGAAGCCTCGCATGGCACAACCGCGGCCGCAGCTGTTGCCGCCGGGTAAGCTCAACCTATGGCTCGGCTCGCGCAATCCATCCGAGATGCTCACGACGCTCTGAGTACCTTCCTGGCGGATCAGGCGAACCTTCACCGTCTCGATACGGTCTCGCGTGCGATGGCTGACGCACTTGCGAACGGCAACAAGCTCCTCGCCGTCGGCAACGGTGGCTCGTGCTGCGATGCGATGCACTTCTGCGAGGAGCTCACGGGCCGATTCCGCGACGAGCGTGCCCCGCTGGCGGCGATCGCCTGCACGGATCCGGGTCACCTGACCTGCGTCGGGAACGATTATGGTTACGACGAGGTCTTCTCGCGTTGGGTCCGCGCACTCGGCAGGCCCGGTGATGTGATCGTGCTGCTCTCGACGAGCGGGAACTCCGCCAACATCATTCGTGCGAGCGAGGCTTCGGCGGCTATTGGTATCACACGTCTCGCCCTTCTCGGCAAATCGGGCGGCGCACTCGCCGGCACCTGCGAGCACGAGTGGATCGTGCCGGGCGAGACCGCGGACAGGATCCAAGAGATCCACATGCTGATCCTGCACACGCTGATCGAGGGCATCGAGCGTTCGCTCGGCGCGTGATCAGCCGCAGCCGGTGTTGAAGTTCAGGATCCACGTGGTGAAGTCGCTCGGCGTGCAGAGTCCGTCGCCGTTCTGGTCGCATCCCGGGGCGTTGCTGTTGAAGGCCAGCACCCACGCGTTGAGGTCCGCGGCCGTGAGGAGCCCGTCGCCGTTCACGTCCGCGGGGCAGGGCACGGGGGTGGCCGCGCAGGCTAGGCCGGAGATCGCGGGTTCTCCGGTCGCCCCAATGAGCGTGGCGGCGCCCGTCGATATGTCAACGGTGTACAGGTCACCAAGCCAGCTCGTGTAGAGCACGCCGTCGTCGGGGCAGAACGCGAGCCCGGCGCTCGGCGGGGTGATCGAGTTCATCGGCAACGCCAGCCCGGCGAGTAGTGTTGCGGCGCCCGTTGCTGGTTCGATCTCGTAGAGCTCGGATGCCGGGCCGTCGGCGCGAAGGCCGATGAGCCGACCATCGTCTACGAAAGTCAGCCCGCGGATGGGCGCGGGCAGCGAGGCGATGATGGACGCTTGCCCCGAGGCCGGGTCGACGCGTGCGAACGTGGAGTTGGTGTCGACGATGTACAGCGCACTCCCATCCGGGGCCGCTGTGAACCCACCAAAGCTGTTGACCTGGAGCGATCGCAGCGGGAAGCGGAGCGAGATGGTGCCGGTTGTTGCGTCGAGTTCGTAGACGCCCTCTGCGCCGAGAACCAGGATGTGTCCTTCGAAGTCGGTGATGCCTCCGTAGCTGCCCGGCGGCACAAAGGTGTTCCCGATCGGGCTCGTCGCCGCCGAGAGCGGGTCGATCTCGAAGATTTCGCAGCATGCCGCCCCGAACGGGCCAAGGCCGACCAGCGGCTGGCCGGCCGCCGTCGTGATGCTGACGACCATCGCAAATGTCACAGTCGTGTATCCACTGAGCGAATCCATGTTGAGTGACCTCCTTCGCCCGAACAAAGCGGCCGAGCGTCACCCTTCCATCCGCAATCTGTCCTCAAAACGCGTCAACTCGACCTCGCCTTTGCGTTGGCTGCACGAGGCCCGTGCCCCAAGGTCCGACGCGCCCGTCTCAGCAGCCGGCGTTGAAATTCAGGATCAAGGCGTTGAAGTCGCTGGGGTTGCAGAGGCCGTCGCCGTTCTGGTCGCAGGCGGCGGCATTGCTGTTGAAGGCGAGGACCCACGCGTTGAAGTCGGCAGGGTCTGCGAGACCGTCATCGTTCACATCCGCGAGACACACCGGACTGGCAAGCCGAAAGCCAAGGCTCAGACGTTCCTCGGTCGGAGGGAAGTCACGGCGAGCCAGAGACTCCAGCCCGCTCGCAGAGCTGTTCACCCCGCCACCTCGAAAGCCTCGCGACAAATCAACTAACGTCTCGTTCCACTCGCTCACGTTCCCATTCATGTCAAATGCACCATAGAAAGATGCTGCGCCCGCTGATCGCACGGAGGTCACGTTGCCTGACACACCGTTCCAGTTCGCACTACTCGCGTAGTTCACCACACCAACACCGGGATTAGCGACATCTCCGTTACTCGCGGCAATGGCGACAGCCGGCGTCGAATTGTTCTCGGTCGCGTACAGCCAATAGTCGTCAGCATCACGTCCCAGGTCCGCTGGTTGGTGGTACGCGGCTTTGTACCATTCGTCCTCTGTCGGAAGAAAGGCCTGAGTGGGATCGGCCAGGTTCCTGGTGATGGCTACGACAGAACTCACGCCGTCAAAGGTGTACACTCCGCTTTCAGTGACTGCCGAGCCTTGGCCATTGGTGAGCCAGTTGCACATTCGCGCGGCATCGTACCAACTGACGTAATTGACGGGCTTGTTGCCCATGTTCGGCTTGACGGCGTAGACGAAGGTCCCATTTGTACCCGAGCGCGAGATACCGCCTCGCGGATTCGATCCCATGTTGGTGTTGTAGAGGCCGTTGGGGTCCGAGCTTGCGACCGCATTAAGGAAAGCCGCGTACTGCTCGTTTGTCACCTCTGTGGCTCCGATCCGGAACGCGTATTCGACCGCACCGAAGCCGGTCGCCTGGTCGGCGACGTTGCCTGCGTTGCCAACGTTCACCCAGTCAATGGTCACCTGGCTGGCGGCATGCGTTGTCGCCAGGACGGCACTCCAGATACAGATAGCACGGTGATGAATGAACATTGGAGCCTCCTTCTATGGCAGGCTAGATGGATTCGCCAGTCGTGCCAAGTACTTTCCGCCG
>JBCBMF010000153.1:0-7106 GCA_039822905.1 Planctomycetota bacterium | reverse complement strand
CCCGTCGGGGAACACGCCGATGAACACGTGCGCCGCATTCGCATCGAGCGACGACCGCGCCATCACGCCCACCTGCGACGCCGACGACGGCTGCGACGAGTTCGCCTGCCAGTGCCGATACCCCAGCAGGCTCGACCCGCTGCGCACCGGCGTCCAACCCGTCTCGCGACCAAGGTTGTTCCCCTGGATCGACCACGACGAAGCGTTCGAACCGTTGCCAACTTCAAAGGACGCGTTCGCGAGCACGTTCGTGTTGCCCGAGACATCGACAGCCCCCGGCACCAGCCGGGTCGCCGAGAGCGACGGGTTCACGAACGGCACGCGCGTCATCACCCGCGACGAGTTGCCGCACACGACCATGCCCACGTCAGGCGAAGCACCGAGCGCCGCCGACTCCGCGACCGGCACCTGCTCCCAGTTGCCGTCGACATCGGTGAGCCACAGCTCCAGCACGCCGCCGAGCCTGCCGAGCGCGACGCCCATCGGCATCGCCCGCGTCGCGATGATCCGCTGCGTCGTGCCCGCGCCGGGCGAGGGCCGGCTCTTGACGAGCACGCGCCCGTCGGGGAACACGCCGATGAACACGTGCGCCGCATTCGCATCGAGCGACGACCGCGCCATCACGCCCACCTGCGCAAAGTCTTGCAGCGAGTCCACCGACGGGATCACGGCCGACATAAAGAAGTTCCCGCCGATCGAGTCGTGCACGAAGCGGAAGCTGTCGGCGTTGCCATTCAAGTCCAGCCCGCCGCCGGTCACATCAAACCTGAAGCCCGGCGACAAGCCTTCTCCGCCCGGCAGGACGTTCGCGCCGATGTCCGTGCCTGTCCAGCCCGGCAGCCCGCCGTCCTGCGCCGGCTCGAACCATGCATCATCAACCGCCGGCAGCGGCGTAGGGCTCGGCGCGTTGAGCGCATCGACCAGCTCCTGATCCACGGCCAGCGGCATCGTCGCGAGCGACAGCAGCGCCGCCTCGATCGCCGCCTTGCTCGCCGTGCGGATGTCCGGCAGCGTCCACGGCTGCGCGTTCGACACCAGCGTCCAGTTGTCGGGCCCGATCCCGCCGCCGGTCTCGATCCGCTTGTAGGCCCACATCGTCGCGTGGATCCCGCGCGCCGCCGACTCGTTGAAGATCCCAGCGATCGAGTCCGCGCCGCCCGCGGTCTCCCACAGCGGGTTGAACTCGCCCAGCAAGAACGGCGAATCGGTGTCGATCGACCACCGCTCGGCAAAGCCCAGCGTGCCCGCCGCGAGCCGGCTCTGCGTCGCCATCGTCCGCGAGTCGCTCGTGAACACGCCGTCGTAATAGTGCTCGGTGAAGCCCACGCCCGACCAGCCGCGCTGCGCTGGGTCGCCGTAGAACTCGATGCCCTGCAGCGTGCCGGGCGCGAAGATCACGCGGTCTTTGTCGATCAGCCGGATCGCATCGACGCAGCGATCCACGATCTCGATCATCTCGCTGCTGTAGTCAGTAGTGAAATCGCCGAAGGGCTCGTTGAGCAGGTCGTAGCCCGCGAACGCCGGCTCGTTGACGTACCGCCGCGCGATGCGCTGCCAGAGCCACGCGAGCCGTTCTTTGTTCTGGTCGTTGAACCACAGTTCGTTGCGCGTGCGGTCGCCGCTGGGCTGATCCAGGCTCTGCCCGCCCGGCGCCTCGTGCACATCGAGGATCACATACAGCCCGGCCTCGCGCGCGACATCAAACAACCGATCCAGCCGCTCGAAGCCCTCCTCGCGCATGCCGTACGGGTTCTCGTCGCGATCAAACAGCCGATGGCTCAGCGGCACACGGATCGCGTTGAAGCCGAACGACGCGACCAGATCCGCATCGCGCTGCGTGAACCAGCCGTCGCGTTTGATCTGGATCAGCCGCTGCGCCTCGTCGACGCCGAACCGCGCCTCAAGAATCCCGCGGAACGTCGCCTGATCCGGGAACGTGCCCTCATCAAGCCCGAGCATCCACGTCTCGGTCAGCAGCCAGTTGCCGATGTTCACGCCACGCAGCAGCACGGCCTCGCCCGACTCGTTCACCAGCTCACGTCCCTCGACGCTCAGCTTCGAGAGCGGCTGCGCCTGGCCGATTGCCGCGAACAGCAGCGCAAAGAGAACGAGCAGCGGCTTCATCGGTTCCATCCACGGTTGTTGAACGTGTTGATCTGCTCGTTGAACGGATTCTCGCTTTCTTCGATGTTCACGCTTACGTCCTTGGGCGAAGCGTGACCGTCAAGGTACGACACGTTGAGCCCGCCCGAGTTCTCGCCGTGCGGGAAGTCCTCCGGCATCCAGTCGCCGAACGCCATGTCGTAGGTCACGACCGACTCAGTGGAGTTGCGTGCGTCCGACACCCGTTTGGTTGACACCCGGATCTCAGACGACGTGGGTGACACCCGCCGGAACTGGACTATGACAGGCCAGTTGTACCGGTACTGCATTTGCTCTTTCCGGCGAAGCCAGAACTGAGCGAGCGGATCGTCATCGTCGGCGGCCACCGGGAAGTCCGGGTCGACCTCGTTGCCCTTACCTCTGCCTCGCTGGATCGACGGGCACCGCAATGCCTCCGAGAAGTTGCCGTCGCCCTCGGCACCGTCGAGGTACGGGATCAGGACGTCCTGCAAGTAATCGTTGGATTCCAGCGGCGTCATCTGCGCTTCGATCTGTACGGTGCGGCTGGCGGGCAGCCGCTCGCGGTTGTCGTTGGCGTAGAGCGTGACCGCGAGCGTCTGCTGCCGAAGGTTCGACAGGCACAGCGTTCGCTCCGCAGACGCCCTCGCCTTGCCCAACGCCGGAAGCAGAATTCCGATGAGCAGAGCGATGATCGCGATGACCACCAAGAGCTCGATCAACGTGAATCCGCGGGAATGCCTGCTCATGACCCGGCCTCCTGTCGCTCGATCCGCCGCCCATCGGGCGACACCCGCACACTGACTGCCGGAGCGATCGAGGTCGTGCTGTTCACCTCGAAGTACGCGTTCCGCGCCTCGCGCAGCCGACGACCGCTCGGCTCGTTCAGTTCTTCGATCAGCCAACGCGTGGCCGTGTACGCCAGGTCCTCGGCGTCCTGGCACACCGACGTGTACACCGGATAGAGCACCCGACGCATCTGCGCATCATCGAACCCGATCACCGACAGCTCGCCTGGGATCGAGATCCCCAGCTCGTGCGCCCGGCGAAGCCCGCCCAGCGTCGCGAGCGGATCCGTAAACACGATTGCAGTAGGGGGCTCTGGCAGCGACATGAGCCTGCTGATTGCCGACGCCCCGCCCTCGACATCCGCGATCACCTCGAACACGTACTCGTCCCGACGCGGGATGTCGTGTGCCTCAAGCGCCGCCAGGTACGCCAGACGCCGATCCATATGATCCGAATCGCGCACGGCGTGCACACACATCGCGATCCGCTCGTGACCGAGATGCACCAGGTGCTCGACCGCTTGCTGCGTCGTCCGCCGCGAGTCGTAGCAAATGTAGTTCACGCCCGGGTGATCGAACCGGTCGGCGACGACAACGCACGGGAACTCCTCATCCGCGATGCGCTCACAGATGTGACGCCGACCCGTGAACGACCGCATGACGATCGCGTCGACGCCCTTGCGGCGGAAGAACTCGGTGTACGACTCGGAGTCGAGCTTGTCCTCGACGACGTTGATGGTCGCGACATCGAACCGCCGCTCGAACGCGCCGCGGTTCACCCCCGACATGATCGCTGCATCGAACCCGCCGTACTCCGCGTTGATGGGGTCGCCCGGGTAGACCAGGCCGATCCGGCTGAGCGCCGTCGCCTGCGAGCCGGTGCGCGCGGACGACTCCTCGCGCCGCAGTCGCTCGGCCTCATCCAGCACACGCCGACGCAACGCCTCGCTCACCGGGGCCGAGTTCGACAACGCCCGCGACACGGTCGCCACCGACACTCCCGCACGTGCTGCTATATCTCTGTACGACGCCGGCAAACGCGGACTCCTGTCTTCGTCCTTCCCTCGCGCCCGGAAGACGCCGGCCTGAGAAGAGTATGAATCAGATCTGAAACACTGTTACAGAAAGATGCGTGATGATACTCGGTGTTACGGATCAGCACAAGCCCTTTCGTGCCAATCCTTCGTGCGGTTGTGTACAACGGTCGACAATTCGGGCCCAGGGCAGCGGATATGAAGACCCAGATGCGTCTCCAGACAGAGACTCGCCACTGGCTCAGACTCCCCAGATTGACACCGGCCGGGCGGAAACGCCGTTACAGCGTCGCCCCGTTCGACTCGATCACGCCCCGATACCACCGCGACGACGCCTTGGGCGTCCGCTTGCCCGTCGGGTAGTCCACGTAGATCAGACCGAACCGCTCCTTGTAGCCCTCGGCCCACTCGAAGTTGTCGAGCAGACTCCAGTGCAGGTAGCCCACGATCGGCACGCCGTCGTGGATCGCCCGCTCGAGCTGCTTCAGATACGCCCGCGTGAACTCGATCCGCTGCGGGTCCTCGACGGTGCCGTCGGCGCCCGGGAAGTCGACGTTCGACAGACCGTTCTCCGTAATCAGGATCGGCTTGCCGTAGCGCTCGTGCATGAAGCGCGGCCCCCAGTACAGGCTCACCGGGTCCACCGCCCAGCGGAACGCCGTTTGCGGATAACCAACCTCGCGATCGACCTCGACGCCCGCGCCGCTATCACCAGCGCGAATCAGACGCCCGCGGTACACGTTGAGACCAAGCAGATCGATCGGCCGACTGATCGTCTCCAGGTCCGCCTCGAAGTTGCGTGGCATCGCGCTGCCGTACAGCGACAAGCCGTCCTCCGGGTACTCGCCCCTGAACACCGGGTCGGCGAACCATGTGTTGCTCCACAGGTGATCGGGCGCGTTGGCCATGCTCGACGCCCGCGCCGCCTCGATCGACTCGGGGCTCTCGTCCACCGGGCTACGCAGCTCGATCAGCGGCGCAAACCCTACGGTTGGAGCTGCCTTTGCCCGCTCGCGGATGATCTCGACCGCTCGGCCGTGCGCGAGCAGCGCGTGGTGCGACGCGTGCAGCGCCTCCTGCATGCTCAGCCGAAGCCCCGGCGCGTGCGTGCCCTCGAGGTGCCCGAGATTCAGAAACACCTGCGGCTCATTCAGCGTCAGCCAGTGCGTGATGCGGTCCGAGTACCGATCGACCAGCACCCGCGTGTACGCCGCGAACCAGTCCGCGCTCTCACGGTTCAGCCACCCGCCTCGGCGGAACAGCTCCAGCGGCAGGTCCCAGTGATAGATCGTCGCCACCGGCTCGATGTTCCGCTCGCGCAGCCCGTCGATCAGCCCATCGTAAAACGCCAGGCCCGACTCGCTCACCTCGCCCGTGCCACCCGGGATGCACCGCGCCCACGAGAACGAGAACCGATACGCCTTGAGCCCCATCGCGGCCATGAGGTCGAGGTCTTCCTCCAGCCGCCCGACATGGTCGCACGCGACATCGCCCGTGTGCCCATCAAACACCCGCCCGGGCCTGGTGCAGAATTCGTCCCACACCGTGTCGCCCCGGCCGGCCCGATCGCCCTCAATCTGAAACGCCGCGGTCGATGCGCCCCACAAAAAATGATCTGGAAACATTGCTTACCCCCGCCATTGGACTGAGCGGCCCGATCGCTTCTCACAGAACCTTGAAACAGATTTGAATCGGACATGAAACAACCCCCACCTCTCGAAGGCAAGCCCAACGGGTCGAGCATTGGGAGAAAGAGATGGGCGGTCCCAGATATGTCGCACCGTCGCTCGGGCCGCCCTCGGGTGGCCTCGTTCATTGGGGGTCGGTTGGACGAACAGCCGTTCAGGTGGAGTGTCCTCATTTTTACCCCGTGCGTGGTGGACCAGCGCGTTTACGGATCCCATTTGTGCTGTCAGCGGTGAGCGATCCCAAATATGTCGAACAGTCTCTCGGTCGCCTCTGGCTGAGGGCGGCATAGTCCTCGCAAATCCGCGATCAAAGCGAAACTGGGTCGAGTTCCAGTCGGCTGCCAGTTCCTCGGTTGCCGCCGCGGTGGTCCAGGAGCTTGTTGTGGGTCGCTGGCGGTGTTTCGAGTGTCCGATGTGTCCGGTCGTGAGGCTGTGGCAGATGGCCTAAGTTCTTCGTGGGCGACGTCTTATCGACGTCCGGTCACCATGTGCCGGACACCGAAGATCTCGGATGCCTGAGAGCGGGAAGCGGACGACCTGGGACCTCGTAATCGCGGTCTCCGTCCTCTTCATTCAAGTGTACCTGGCTGCCAGGGTCCGCGCCTTCAGCCAAGCGTTTCCTATGGTGCGGCTCCTGGCTCAGAGCGACAACGCTCGCTCTAACGCTGTGCTGCTCGACCGAGAACTGGCGATCTACCGGAGCTACCGGAGCTACCGGCAGAACCATCCGCCGAAACGCCGGCCTTACGACTCGCGGGCGCAGCGTGCGGAGATCCTCCAGCTGATGCGGCTGCGGGCGTGGTCCGCGAGGGAGACAGAATCAAGGTCCGCCGTACACCCCGACTCGATTCGGAACGGGAGGAAGGCTCAACAGGACAAGCTCCGTTCCGAGCGCTCGGTCGGATCGCCGCCTTGGAACCGCCTCCGCGACGGTGTCCGATGGCTGGTTCACGAGATCCGGGCCGTGTGCCCAGAACGAGATTTCGGAACTCGGACGATCGCACGGCACATCATGCGAGCGGGTGTTCAGATCAGCGGCGCATCGGTCCGGCGGATCATCGAGGAGGATCGGCCGCAACGACCGGCACGCGGTGATGTTGTCCAGTCGATGCGGCGAACGGCACCAGATCACCTCTTCAACCCTCCCCGACCGAACCACGTCTGGCATAGGGACATGACGGAGCTTCGGGTGCTTTGGCTGCGGTTCGACGTTGCCGCGGTCATCGACGGTTTCAGCCGGAGAATCATGAAGCTGAGAGTGTTCAGAGGCACGTCGATCACGGATGAGCTGGTCAGACCCGTCGATGAGGCTGCGCGGGCGTCGACGGTTCCGAGGAATGTCGTGACCGACCGCGGCGGCCAGTTCCAGATTGCGTTCAGGCACGCGTTGCAGGAACGGGGCATTCGGCATGCGCGTAGGCGGCGTCAGATGTGGCAGTTCAACGCGAAAGTCGAGCGGTTGTTCTGGAGCCTCA
>JBCBMF010000152.1:0-7107 GCA_039822905.1 Planctomycetota bacterium | reverse complement strand
CCTCAACACCGCGTGGGTCACCATGGAGCCCGGCCCCTGGCGCGACATCGTCGCCGAAGTCCAGCGGATCGCCCGAGAAGAAACCCCGCACGGCATTCCACTGCTGTACGGCATCGACTCCGTGCACGGCGCGAACTACATAACCGGCGCGACGCTCTTTCCACACAACCTCACTCTCGGCGCAACCTTCAACCCCGAACTCGCCCGGCAGTCCGGGGCCGTCGCCGCCGCCGACAGCCGCGCTGTTGGTCTGAACTGGAACTTTGCCCCAGTCGGCGACATCGGCCGAGCACCAAGCTGGTCACGTTTCTTCGAGACCTTCGGTGAGGACCCACACCTCGCCGCGGTCATGACGAGCGCCGCGATTGACGGCATGCAGGGCGAGAACCTCGCCGCCGACACCTCGCTCGCCGCGACGGCGAAGCACTTCCTGGGCTACGGCGACCCACGGACGGGCCGCGACCGCACGCCCGCCATCATCAGCACGACCGATCTGCACGAGATCCATGTACCGCCGTTCGAGGCGGCGTTCGACGCCGGCGTGCGGACAATTATGGTAAACTCGGGCGAGATCAACGGCATCCCCGTGCACGCCGACCGACGCATCCTGACTGATCTGTTGCGCGACCGAATGGGCTTTGCGGGCGTCGTCGTGACCGACTGGCGCGACGTCGGGAAGCTGGTCGACATGCACGCTGTCGCAAAGGACGAGCGCGAAGCAACGTTCCTTGCGGTACACGCCGGCATCGACATGTCGATGACCCCGATGGACGCAAACTTCGCGGACCACGTTGTGGCGCTCGTCGAAGAGGGACGGCTGACCGAAGACCGCATCAACGAGTCCGTGCGGCGCATCCTCGCACTTAAGATGGAACTCGGCCTCTTCGAACAAACACTTCCACCGGGTGAAATTGTCGCAACGATCGGCTCGGCAGAATCGCAGGCCATCAGCCTGAACGCGGCGCGCGAAGGCATCACGCTCCTGCGAAACCGCAACGGCATCCTGCCTTTGGCCGAAAGCAGCCAGATTCTCGTGACCGGCCCGACGTCGGACGAACTCATGAGCCTGCACGGCGCGTGGAGCTACAGCTGGCAGGGCAACGAGCCCGCCCTCTACCCGGACTCCCCCACCATCGCCGACGCGATTACTGCCCGATTCGGCGAAACGAGCGTTTCGTACTTCCCCGGTGCATCCTTCGACGAGACTATCGAGATCGACGCCGTGCTCGAAGCGGCCTCGTCGTCAGACGTCGTTGTACTCTGCCTCGGCGAGCCGCCCTCGACGGAAGAGCCGGGCGACATCGACGACCTGACGATCTCGGCCGCGCAGATCGAGCTCGCACAGGCAATCGCGGAGACCGGTACCCCGGTCGTGCTCGTGCTCATCACCAACCGCCCTCGCATCATCACCGCCTTCGAAGCCGATATGACGGGCATCCTCTGGGCCGGGCACCCGGGCCCCTTCGGCCCGCAGGCGCTCGCCGAGATCCTCGCCGGCGATGTGAACCCCAGCGGCCGGCTGTCGTTCTCGTACCCGAAGTACCCGAACGCGCTGCTGACCTACGACCGCAAGATCTCGGAGACACCGGGCGAAGCCGACCCTCCCGGCGGCGGGTACAAGCCACTCTTCCGCTTCGGAACCGGTCTGAGCTACACGACGTTTGCCTACGACGATCTGTCTATCGAATTGCCGCCTGTGACAGGCGAGGGCCCCGAGGGCCCGGTTCGCGTCCGCATCACGGTCGCAAACACAGGTGGTCGCGACGGGATGGACGCGGTGCAGGTCTACCTGAGCGACCGGTTCGCGAGCGTCTCGCCTCGAGCTGAAGAACTGAAGGCGTTCCGCAAGATCGACCTCGACGCCGGCGAAGCCCGCACCGTCGAATTCGAGATCCCCGCTAGAGCGTTTTCGATCATCGACCGCGACGGCAATCGCGTCTTCGAGCCCGGGGCCTTCGCGATCCGCATCGGCGATGAGTCCGCCGAGTTCGATCTGGTCCCAGCGAGCGAGACCGACTGAGCCGACGCTGTTCGAAAGCGGGCAGCTCCTGGCTCGGCTTCATCCGCCGGTGGTTCTAACCTCTACACATGTGCGATGCAGACCCGCTGATCATTCTTCGGCAGAACCGCGGCACGGGCGGCTCAGAATCGGCTCCGCTGCGTGTACCGCGAAAGGCATCCGAGCTCGTGATCGGCCGCGTCGAGGCGGCGGACTGGTGCTTGACCGATCCGCGGGTATCGCGTCGCCACGCGGTTGTGCGGGTTAACGGCGACACCGTGCTCCTCCGCGACGCTGGCAGCCGACACGGCACCGCGATCAACGACCGCGAAATCGAGGCCGACGAGGAAGTGCCCATCATCCCGGGCGACCGCATCCGGTTCGGCGCTGTGCAGTGCACCGCCCACCGCGGCGGAAGCGTGATCGCTACACGAAGTGTGGCCGACGAATCCACAAAGATCACCGTGGTTCCTCGCCACTCGGTGGGCGGTCTCCAGCGAGCGCGGCTCCGCTCGCTCATGGACGCGGCAAAGCTGCTCGCGAAAGCTGACTCTCGCGAAGATGTCGCGCAAGCCGTCGTCGAGTCTGCCGGCACACTTCCAGAATGCACACGGGTGGGCGTGCTGGTGCCGATCGCTGATGATAGCTACGAGCTGTTGTCATCATTCTCCGCAGACTCCGGCGAGCTCCGTCCGAGCCGCTCGCTTCTTGGAGAAGCCGCAAAGGGCCAGCTCGTTCAGATCTCTGCAGATTCACCGCCGATGGACGACGCGCACTCGATCGTCTCGATGGGTGTGCGGTCGGCGCTCTGCGTTCCGATCACAGCCGGCAAGGGCGTCGACAGCCTGCTGTACCTCGACACACGAGGCGACGAACGGGCGATCGATTCCGACACGCTCGCGTTCTGCGACGCCTTGTGCGCCGTCGCCGGCCTCGCGTTTGAGCGCATCGCGGCCGAAGAATCCGAAGCTCGCCGGCAACGCATCGAACTCGACCTTCGCAGCGCACGCGACGCCCAGAAGCTGCTCTTCCCAAAGCCGAACGGCAGCGCTCCGGGTCTGGAGTACGTCTTCGAATCGATCCCGGGCCGTTTCGTCGGGGGCGACCTTTTCGACCTCTTCGAACTCGACACGAATCGGACCGCGTTCTTCCTCGGCGACGCCGTCGGCAAGGGCGCGGGCGCCGGCGTTTTGATGGTGGCGGTGCAGACGCTGCTGCGAAGCCTGCTTGAGTCCGGCTGCGGCCTCGCGGAGGCCGTGTCGCAAACGAACGCCAGCCTTGCGCTCCGAAGCGCTTCCAACAAGTTTGTCACACTGATCGCGGGAATCTGGAACGCTTCGACTCGGGTGCTCGACATCGTCGATGCCGGGCACGGCCTGCTGCTGCTCAAGAGAGACGACGACTTCGAACCCTTCACGCTCGCCGGTGGTATCCCGATCGGCATTCAACGGCAGACAACGTGCGACATCGAACAGATTCATCTGCCCAGAGGCGGACGACTCGTCGCGTTCAGTGACGGTGTCTCAGAGCAGACGAACCAGACGGGTGAACAGTTCGGCGTTCCGAACATCATCGAATGCTTGCGTGGCTCCGAGTCCTCCGCAGAAGATGTGCAACGCATCACCGATGCCGTCCGGCAGCATGCCGAGGCGGACTTTGCAGACGATCTGACCGTTGCCTCGATCGACGTCCGGCTATAAGAACTGACGTCGGCGGTCACAGCTAATCGCCGGTGACGGCATCAGTTCGATTGGCAAGAGCGAGCAACGCCCTGAGGCTTTCGAGCGAGTCGGCATCTTTCGGCGCTTTATCCGTACGCTCACGCAGAATGCGTGGGAAGCGCACCGCGACACCGGCTTTGTGACGGCGAGACTCAGCGATGCCCTCGAACCCGATCTCGAACACGCGTTCAGGCTTCACCTCTCGGGCCGGCCCCATGGCACGGACCGTGTTTCGGCGGATCCATGCGTCGAGCGACTCGATCTCCGACTGATCAAGCCCCGAGTATGCGCGTGTGAACGGAAGCAACACACGCTCACCATTCCGATCGCCCCACACTGCGAACGCGTAATCCGTAAAGAGCGTCGCACGCTTGCCGGTGCCTGGGTACGCATACACCAGCACGCCATCGGCCGTAAACGGGTCAACCTTCCACTTCCACCAGCCCGGCGAGCCCTCGGGCTTCACCCGGCCCGCGGCGTAGGGGCTCGTCACGTGCTTGAGCATCAGCCCCTCAACACCACGAGCGCGAGACTGCTCCCGGCTCGCAGCAAGATCGGTCCAGGTTTCGCCGGCAACGAGCGGCGAGAGCCTCAACGACTCAGAGCCAGCGCGGCCCACGACGGACTCCAGCCGCGCACGCCGATCAGCCGACGGCAGCTCGCGCACGTCCTTACCTTCGTGCTCGAGAAGATCAAACGCCATAAACACCGGCGCCTCAGCCGAGAAGAGTCCGAGCTGCGGCGTGGGCGGTGACTTTCGGTTCAGTCGCGTCTGCAGTGCCGCGAACGGGAGCGGCGCATCGTCACTCCACAGCAGTATCTCGCCGTCCAGCACCGTCCCCGGCGCGACCGCCGCCGCGCAGCTCGTGATCTCTGGAAACTGGTGCGTGATCAGCTCGTCGCCGCGTGACCAGACCAGCACGCGATCGCGTCGCACAAGCTGCGCACGGATGCCGTCCCACTTCCATTCGGCGAGCCACTCGTTGCGATCACCCAAAGAATCCGGCTCTACATCGAGCTGCGATGCGAGAAAGAACGGATACGGCCTTGCGGCGTCGTCGGCAGCGCTCTGCGCCGAGAGCAGCCGCTGGTAACTCTCCGCCGTAGGCGTGAATGTCCCGGCCAATCGGTGTTCCATCACAGCCGGCTCAACCTCGGCGAGTGTCGCGAGCGCCCGGGCCAGCATCCGCCGCTGCACGCCGACGCGGAAGCCTCCTCGAATCAGTTTCAAATACACGTAGCGATCAACGCTGCCCAGCTCCGTAAACGCCGAGCGGATGATCGCGGTTCGCCTTTGATCGTCGGCGGACGCCAACGGCAGCACGCGCGATTCGATGACATGCGCGAGCGACTCGTCTCCGGCAACCTCACGCGGTGATGACTCGGGGAGAAGCAGCGCAATCGTCTCCGCGAGCTCACCGACAGCGGCCCGGCACTCATCGAACAGCCAGGGCGCGATGCCGCTGATCTCAAGCGCGATCGCGGTCACGACGCGAGAGCTGGACGTTCCCTTCGGGCGTCGGCCGAGAAACAACGCGACCGCCCACGCGGCATCCTCCGGCTCGGCTCCGCGGAAGTACTCGACGAGCGCTCTCGTCTTCGCGGCGGTGCTCGACGTGCCGTCGAGATCGAGATAGAGACCTGTGAATCGGTGCATCAGCCGTCGACCGCCTTCACGCGCTCGCCGTCATCGTCATCCGCGTCGCCGAACCGCGTCGGCAGAACGGCAGCGTCCATTCCACGGCTTTCGCGCAGAAATCTCGCGAGCTGAGACGCGTAGCCGTGCGTCGCCAGCACGCGCGTCGCGCCGCTCCGCTCGATCGTCTCGAGCAGACCACCCCAGTCGGCATGGTCGGACAGCACGAACCCTCGATCCGTCCCCCGCCACCGCCGTCGACCACGCAGGCTCATCCAGCCGCTGACCATCGCCGTGCGCATCCCGGCCGACGACGCGAAACGGCGCAGCCACGGGCCGCCGAGTGCCGACGGCGGCGCGACGATCGTGCCGACGCCGCGAAGGTCGGGCGCCGACTCGGCGTTTGCGTGAACGTGCTCAGGGAACGACACGCCATGTCCCTCATACACATCGCAGGCCGTCCGCACAGACCCGTGCACACCAATCGGACCGATCGACGCATCGAGCGAGGCAAGAACACGCTGCGCTTTGCCCAACGCGTAACCAAGCAGCACCGATGTCCGGCCCGACTCCGCGTTCTCGGCCCGCCACGCGTTGATCTCTCGGACGACCTCTTCATCAGGACGCCACCGGAAGATCGGCAGGCCGAACGTGCACTCTGTCACGAGCACATCGCACCGCTGCTGCTCAAACGCCGCGCACGTCGCATCGGGCTCGATCTTGTAGTCGCCCGTCACGCACCACGTGGGGCCGGAGTCCGGGCGAAGCAGCACCTGCGCCGAACCGAGTACATGCCCCGCTGGGTGGAGCGAGACCTCGACGTCACCGAGACGAAACGGCTCACCGTACGCGACCGTGTCGATGGGTAGATCCGCGGAGATGCGGGCCCGCATAATCGCCGCGGTCTCGGCCGTGGTGATGTACCGCTCGCTCCCGCCCCGCGCATGATCGGCGTGCGCGTGCGTGACGACCGCACGCTTCACAGGTCCCCAGGGGTCAATCCAGAACCCGCCGAGATCGCAGCGCAGCCCCGACCCATCGTTATGAAGTAGATCCGGAGCCTCGCCCATCGCTTGATGCTAGCGGCTCGCCCGGCTCAACCCACGGGCCTCAGCCATCGGAGGGCGTCAGCTTCGACCGCAGGAAGTACTCGCTCGGCTGGAGCTCTTCGTCAAAGCTCCGGAAGGGCGTGCCGATCATCGAGTCGCCGGCCTGGTGGTCCTTCCAAACGTTCACCGGGCGATCGATCGCGAGTTCCGGGTTTTCATGGTCGGCAACAATGAGCCTGACCTGCAAGCGCGAGCGGTCCGAGAGGTACCACGTGCCGTTGCTGTAGGACCACTTGGTCTCGCGCCGCCAATTCTCGGAGGGGATGCGCACGCCCAGGAGCTCGTACTGCTCTTGCTGGATGCTCCACGCGCTCTTCGCAGTCTCGATGGCCTTGTCGCGGTCAGGCCCGTCGAACATGTCCGCGGGCGGCGTGTTCTCTCGGATGATCAGTTCGCGAAGCGAGTCGGCCTGCCGCTTCAGATCTGCCTTCGCCTGGTTGAGCGCGGCCTGCTTCTCCGCGCCAGCCGCCGGGTCCAGCACGCTGAGCAGCATGACCTTCTCGTCGGCGAAACCCATCACCTGCGGGATGCCGCCGTTGAACCAGCCCGGCTGCTGGTTCGCCACGGCTTCGCCCGCCATGCGACGCGCCTCGGCCAGGACGGCAGCGATCGCACCGGGCAGTGCCGCGCGCTCCGCGTCGG
>JBCBMF010000151.1:0-7161 GCA_039822905.1 Planctomycetota bacterium | reverse complement strand
GACATGGGCTGCGCCTGGGTCACGGTGCACGGCCGAACGGTTCGGCAGAAGTACATCGGCCCCAGCCGATGGGACCTGCTCAAGGACATCCGCGAGCAGCGGCCGGATCGTGTCATCTTCGGATCGGGCGATGTATGGACCGCCGGCGAGATCTTTCGCATGATCCGTTATACAGGCTTTACCGGCGCGAGCGTTGCGCGCGGCTGCATCGGCAACCCATGGATCTTCCGGCAGGCCCGCGACCTGATGGCCGGCCGCGAGCCAACGCCGCCGACGATCGCTGAGCAGCGGGCGGTGCTCGAGCAACACTTCGAGCTGGCGCTCAGGGTCAATCGGGCCACGATGCGGGACCCCGAAAGGCACACTGGAAAGATGATGCGGAAGTTCGGCATCAAGTTCTCGCACCATCACCCGGACGGAGATTCGGTGCGGCGGAAGATGATCGCCGTCTCGTCGGTTGAGGACTGGCGAAGGGTGCTCGCGGAGCACTACGAGGATGCTACGCCCGAGGTCTCCGAATCGGGCGCGAATCGGGAGCTATCGGTATGACGCGTGTTTCTCTTCTGGCGGCGATGGGTATCGGTGTGTCGGCGGTGCTCGCGGGATGCAGCAGCGGACCGCAGGCGGGCGAGGCGGCGCCGGCGTTCTCGGCCATGAACAGCGAGGGCCAGAACGTTGAGCTCGCGAGCTACGCCGGGAAGGTGACGGTGCTCGACTTCTGGGCGACATGGTGCGGCCCGTGTCGGAAGGCCATGCCGCATGTGCAGGACTTGCACGAGCGGTACGAGGACAACCCGAACGTCGCGGTCGTGGGCGTGCACTTCGATACGAACTACCGCGCGGGCAACCCGGCCGACTACTTCGATGAGAAGGGCTACACGTTCGACATGATCCCCGACGGGTCGGGGATCTCGGAGCTGTACGGCATCTCGTCGCTCCCCTCGTTCGTGGTGATCGATGAGTCGGGCACGATCATCCACCGCCAGCGGGGCTTCGGCGCGAGCGATGTCGATGCGTTCGCGGAGATCATCGACGCGCAGCTCGCCAAGAATGCTGGATGATCAAATGCTGCATCGCGATCGGTCTGGGCTGTCTCGCGCTCGGCGCTTCGGCGCAGCCGGTGTTCTGGGTGACGCACGATCAGGATGGGTTCCCGATCTCGGGCCGGCTGATCTTCTACTTCGTCGATGAGACGTCCGAGATTGATGCCCCGCCGTCGGCAGCGCCGTTCTTTCGCGATCCGCAGCCGATGACGGGGGCCGATGTCGAGCGATGGGGCGCGGGCGATGCGTTCCTGATCGACAGCTTCGAGCACACGTTCCCGGTCGATGGCATCCCGCCCGGCAGCTACCGCGTGCAGGCGGTGCTCGATCGGAACAGGCTCAGCGGCGACTGGTCGCGCGAGCCCGGGAACCTCTTCTCAGGCATCACGCGTGTCAGCTTTGCAGCCGGCGAGTCGCCCGAGGTCATGATCAGGCTCGATCAGGTCGTAGGGAATGAGATCCCGCGGCCCTATGGTCGTGTCGAGTTCCGTCGGATCGAGTCGCGGCTGCTGACCGACGCCCGGCTCGCGAGCGGGGATCGCGTGTTCGTTGATGTGGGCGTCATCCCGCCGATCGATGCGGAGCCCGGCAAGCGGTATCCGGTGGTGTATCAAGTGCCGGGCTTCGGCGGGACGCACGAGGGCGCGGTCCGCCGAGCGTTCGAGCTCTCGGCCGCGCCGGCTGACTCGCCGATGGGTCGGCTTGCGAGGTCGGCGTACTGGGTCGTGCTGAACCCCGACGGGCCGAACGGGCATCACAAGTTCGTCGACTCGCGGGCGAACGGGCCGGTCGGTCAGGCCTTGGTCGAAGAGATCGTGCCCGCGATCGATTCGTTCTACCCGACGATCGCCGAGCCCGGCGCGCGGCTGCTCCGCGGCCACAGCTCCGGCGGGTGGAGCGTGATTCACTTGGCGCTGACGTATCCCGAGACGTTCGGCGGCGCATGGTCGAGCGCACCAGACCCGCTCGACTTCCGCGCCTTCCAAGCCGTGAACATCTACGACGATGCGAACATGTACACCGACGGCGAGGGCGACCCCTGGCCGAGCTACACGGATGGCTCGGGTGTTGTGCGCATGACGATCGCCGACGAGAACGCGATGGAGTCGGTCATGGGCCCGGGCAACACGAGCGGGCAGCAGTGGGACTCGTGGCAGGCGGCGTTTGGTTCGGTCGACGACCTCGGCAACCCGGCTCCGCTCTACGACGAGCAGACGGGCGCGATCGACAAACAGATGGCCGAGCGGTTCCGTCGGAACGATCTCGCGGGTCGCGTCCGACGCGATCGCGCAGAGGTCGGCCGGCTTACGCGTGACCGCGTTCGTGTTATCGTTGGCGACGCCGACGAGTACGACCTCGATGAGGGCGTTCGGCTGTTCGTCGAATCGGTCGAGGGCTTCGGATTCGGGCCGCAGGAAGACGGCGGCTGGTACGCGATCGTGCCCGGCGCGACGCACGGGTCGGTGCTGCGATCCGAGGCGGCTCGGAACCTGCTCGCCGATCTGGCTGATGCCGCCGACGCTCAACTGCAGCAACGGTAGCGGGGCCTCTGGGGGCAGAACGATCGCCGGTTCGCGGCGCGAGCTAGTGTTCCGCTTGCAGCGGCCGGCGGGGGAGCCGGTAGACATCGCCGAAGACGCTGCGCACGCCGAGAGGACACACACAATGAAGTTGCAACGAGCTCTGGCCTTTGCGATCGCGACGTTCGGGCTTGGGGGCGCGGCTGCGCAGCCCCCCGACACGCCGCTGATCCCGCGCGATGTTCTGTTCGGCAACCCCGAGCGGGCGTCGGTCTCGATCAGCCCCAAGGGCGACATGCTCAGCTGGCTCGCGCCGGTCGACGGCGTGCTGAACGTCTGGGTTGCGCCCGTCGATGATCTCGACGCGGCCAAGGCGATCACGAGCGATGAGTACCGCGGTATCCGGCAGCACTTCTGGGCGTGGAACGGCACGCATGTGGTCTACCTGCAGGACACCGGCGGCGACGAGAACTTCCTCGCGTACAGCGTGAATGTCGAGACGGGCGAGACGATCGACCTCACGCCGTTCGAGGGCGTGCGTGTTCAGGTGAACCAGTCTTCGCCGCGCTTCCCCGACGAGATGATCCTGGGGATCAACGACCGGAACCCGCAGCTGCACGACCTGTACCGTGTGAACGTGGTCACCGGCGAGCGATCGCTGGTGATGACGAACGAGGGCTACGCGGGCTACACGCTTGATGATGATTTCAACGTACGGTTCGCGGTGCGGTTCGAGGGCGACGGCTCGCTGTCGTACTTCGAGGTCAAAGACAACGCGACGGTGCTGGTTGACGACGTCTATATGTCCGTGCCGAACGAGGACACGCTGACGACCGCGATCACCGGTTTCAGCGCCGACGGCCGTGTGATGTACATGCTCGACAGCCGGCTCGGCAACACTGCTGCCCTCTACACCAAGAACATGGCGACCGGCGAGACTGATCTTGTCTTCGAGCATCCGAAGGCGGACGTCTCGGGCGTGATGGCGCACCCCGTGACGAACGAGATCGAAGCGGTGAGCGCAAACTACAAGCGCACGGAATGGATGGTGCTCGACAAGGAGATCGAGGCCGATCTCGCTTACCTGCGGACGGTCGAGAACGCCGAGGTGAACGTGACCAGCCGGTCGATGGACGACACGCTGTGGACGATCGCGTACACGCTGAGCGACGGGCCGGTGAAGTACTACCTGTACGACCGCGAGGCGAAGGACGCGAGGTACCTCTTCAGCAACCGTCCCGCGATCGACGGTCTGCTGCTGGCCGAGATGCACCCGGTGGTCATCGAGTCGCGTGACGGGCTGGAGCTTGTGAGCTATCTCACGCTGCCCTACGGCTCGGATGCCGACGGTGACGCCCGTCCCGACGGCGAGGCGCTCCCGATGGTCCTGCTTGTGCACGGCGGGCCTTGGGCCCGCGACCGCTTCGGCTACAACGGCACCCACCAGTGGCTCTCGAACCGCGGCTACGCCGTCCTCAGCGTCAACTACCGCGGCTCGACGGGCTTCGGCAAGGACTTCATCAACGCCGGCAACTTCGAATGGGCCGGCAAGATGCACGATGACCTGATCGACGCGGTCGACTGGGCGGTTGCTGAGGGCATCGCCGACGAGCAGCGCGTCGCCATCATGGGCGGCAGCTACGGCGGCTATGCGACCCTCGTCGGTCTGACGTTCACACCCGACACGTTCGCGTGCGGCGTCAGCATCGTGGGCCCGTCGAACCTGCGCACGCTGCTCGCGACCATCCCGCCCTACTGGGCGCCGGTGATGAAGATGTTCACGACGCGCGTCGGTGACCCGACGACGGAGGAGGGTCTAGCGCTGCTCGAAGAGCGCAGCCCGCTGAACTATGTCGAGAAGATCGAGCGTCCTCTGCTTATCGGCCAGGGCGCGAACGACCCGCGGGTGAAGCAGTCCGAGTCGGACCAGATCGTCGAGGCTATGCAGGCCAAGAACATCCCGGTGACGTACGCGCTGTTCCCCGACGAGGGCCACGGCTTTGCACGCCCCGAGAACCGCACCGCGTTCAACGCGGTCGCCGAGTCGTTCCTGAGCCAGCACCTCGGCGGGCGGTATGAGCCGATCGACGACGATCTGCTGCCCTCGACGATCCAGGTGCCGACCGGTGCCGATGGTGTTCCGGGCCTCGCCGATGCCTTGCCGACGGGGACCGTCAAGTAATCGGACGCGCCGTGTTCGGCGGCGTGTCCGAGAAACACGCTTGACCGAAACGATGACGCGACATCTATGAACTCTGTGCCGATCCCGCGGGCCGATCGACAGGTCAACCCGCGGGATCGGTGTATCTATGGCTCAAGGGCCACGGTCGGCCCTCGGAGCTCTGCCATGGAAACGGGTGTTGTCGGCGCATTGAGTGCGATGCTGGTTGCCGGGGGTGCACTCGCGCAGCCCATGGACATCATCGCGAGCCAGTTGCCGACGCCCGGCGTCGCCAGCGAGACGTCGCAGCGAGCCACCGGCGGGCAGACGATCGAGCCCGCCCGTGAGCTGATCGAGGACTTCGTCGCTATTTCGAGCGGAACGCTCCGGGCTGTCCGGCTTTACGCCGAGCCGACCTCAAACGTGTACGCCATTCGTCTCCGCGTCCTCGAGCTCGATGCTTCGGACGCCATCGCGGATGAGATCGCGCTGGCCATCGCGGGCATATCGAGGCTTCAATCCGACACCGCGCCGGGAGGCGATGGACTCGTGGCTTACGACGTGTCGCTCGATGGCGGAGTCTCGATCGAGCAGGGCGAGCGGTACGGCATCGAGGCCGTGGGTCTGCTCACGAGCCCGACGATGGGCGATGTGACACGCGCGTGGCGTTGGGCCGGCGCTGAGGGCAACGGCGATGTGCTCGTCCATGCCGGCGATGGACTGGAATCGCTCGACCTGCCCGGTCTTGCGTTCGAGGCGCTCGGCGACGTTGATGCTCCCGACTGCCTCGCCGACGTCAACGACGACGGCCGGCTGACGCCCAACGACTTCAACGCATGGGTCCTTGCGTTCAACGCGCAGGACCCGCGTGCGGACCAGAACGGCGACGGGCAGATCGCCCCGAACGACTTGAACGCGTGGCTGCTGAATTACAACGCAGGCTGCTAGAAACTCGGGCTATGTGTACCGACGATGCCGGCACGCCGCGAGACCGGCGACGCCGAGGAGCCACGCGGAAGCCGGAGTCGGGATGAACGTGCCACGCACGTTGTCGACGTTGAAGCCCTCACCCGCGGATGTTCCGTCGACGAAGCCCGTGATCCGGAGCTCGACGATCGGATTTGTCAGTGTGCCCTGGAAGCCAACGAACTCGTTGAATGACGGCCCGATCGGCAGCGGGCTCGCCGCGATGATGCCGCCGCTGGCGCCGAGCGCGGTGATCGTGGCACCCGAGCCCGTGCTGCGGTGCGTGACCTCGAAACCGAAAGAGAGTAAAGTGGCGTCGGGTGTGAACGCGACCTCGTTTGCGCCGTCGCCGTCAACGAACAAGCTGAGGGCCGGCGTGCCGTTGTCGGCATCGTTGAAGTTGAACGGGCTGACATCGATGAGGTTTCGGAAGTCGTTGTCGCCGGTGTGCGTTACGTTGAAACCCGCTGGCTCGCTGGTGCTGCCGAAGCTAAAGTCGACGTCGGCGGTGAACGAGTCGAAGTCTTCGAAGAAGCCGGTCTGTGCAGCCGCGCCGCCGGCGGCAGCAAGTCCAGCGGAAACAATCAAAGCCAAGCGTTCGGCCACGGCTCAAGCTCCTTCGTCGATACACCCCTCCCGAGAAGGCCCCTTCTCCGCGAGCGTACATCGAACCGGGCGTCGCTCCAAGCCCCGACTCCACAAGCGGGCAGCTAGACTGTTGCAAACGCACGGGGCGTCGCTCGCGGTGAGCGGCTGAGAAGCACCCGACGAACCTGAACCGGGTCATGCCGGCGGAGGGATGCGATCATGACGACGTTCGATACGACCGGTCTGGACACCAGAACCGACACCACACGCTTCGCCGATTCGGCCAAGGCCTACGGGCTCGGAGCGAAACCTGATGCCGATCGGCCGACGGAGCGGCTCGGTGTCCCGCTGCGGGGTGCGAACAACCCGGGCTCGGGCCAAGCGACGACGCCCGGCAGTTTCGCAAACGCCCAGAACGTGGGCGGCCCGCTGACGTTCAGCTCGCCCGACACGCCCAACATGCCGCAGCCGAGCCCCTACACGGCGTGGGATTTTTTGCCGGCAGGCTGGGAGATCGAGGTCGTCGATTCGCACGCCGAAGGCTGCGGCGGTCACAACCAGAAGCTCGGAGCGTTCATCCGATGCAAGGCCCCCGAAGGCTTTGTGCCGATCACGCAGCTGGAGTCGGCCCGGCTCGGCATTGTGACCGCCGAGATGCGCCGCGTCGCCGAGCGCGAGGGGCACCTCACGCCTGAGCAGGTGCGCGACGAGGTCGCCGCGGGCCGGTGCGTGATCCCCGCGAACGTCACGCACCTCAAGTACGACCTCGACCCGATGGCGATTGGCCGAGCGACCAAGACCAAGATCAACGCCAACATGGGCGCATCGCCTGTTTCTTCCGGAACCGAAGAAGAAGTTGAGAAGCTCAAGTGGGCCGAGAAGT
>JBCBMF010000150.1:0-7203 GCA_039822905.1 Planctomycetota bacterium | reverse complement strand
CGTTCGGCTCGATCGCCGGTGACTCGCGCGCCGAGCGGGTGAGTGTGGTAATCAGCAGCGTTGTGAGCATGATTACCGTCACGATCTCGCGGTAGCGTGCCACGACCGGCGGGCCTTCGAGATCAAGCACCATCCGCAGCGGCATGAAGAGCGCGAGCACGCCTGCGCTGAGCAGGCCGAGCCCGATGAACGACCGGCTCAGCCGGGCGGCGAGCAGCGCGATGGCGGGCGCGAGCACGATCAGGTCGTAGTCGTGCCCCTGGAACAACACGATCGGGATGCAGATCATGAACGCGGCCTGCTCGCAATCGGTCAAACGCTTGCGGAAGACGATCACAGCGAGCGCAGCGATCGCCGCAACCGGAATCAGCTTGGGAGCCGGCACACCGAGTGAGCGGATCAGGCTCTGCACACCGAAGTAATGCTGGAAGTCGGGTTGATTGGGCTCAAAGTCTCTGTAAGTGCTCACGGCCGCGAGCCAGTCCATCGTGTGTTGGATCGGCCCCTGGGTGAGCAGCGGGTACGCCGCGGTTGCCAGGCCGACGATCGGCATCACAATCAGTGTCTGCTTGGGCCATCGGATGAGCACGAGCGGCACGATCGCCACAGCGAGCGTGGGCTTGAAGCACCCGAGCGCTATCACCGCCGTCCCGATCCACGCCCAGCCCCGGCAGCACAGCGCGAACCCGCAGAGCATCAACGCGGCAGCGAGCACCGAGGTCTGCCCCATCCAGATGTTGTGCGACACGAACGGGTTGCCGATGGTCTGTGCAACAGCGAGCCCCATCGCGAGCGAGCCGAGCATCGTTGTCGCTGCGCCGCCGTCGCGTCGGTAGCACCAGAGACATACCCAGCCGATCGCAAACGCCGAGATCACCGTGATCGCTGCGACGCCGAACCGCGATGCATCGAACGGAAGCCCACCCGATAGCGCCGCGAGCGGGAAGAACTGCGGCGGATAGAACAGCACCGACTCGAACTTGACCTGGCCGTCGAGCGGCGTGCCCTCGTAGTACCGGTCCGCCGCCGCATTGAGCGAGTCGAGGTCGTAGGGTGACTCTCCGTCGAGCCATGCCTCGCCGGCGCTGGTGAAGTACGTGAAGTCATGGCTGCCGAAAACGCCGCCGCGGCCGATGCCGAAGACCGACGTTGCCAGCAGGAACGCGAGCCCGACAGCGAGCATCAGCCCGATCAGTCCAAACCGAACAACCGGATTGGTGCCGCTTGATGTGCGTGATTGTGTACCCATGCGTGGCGACTCTATCGGTCGATCGCGAGTCCGAGGCCAGCGGCAACCCGATTCCGGTTCCCCCACAATCGGGAGGCTATTGGTGAGGTCCGTTAGGAGGCCAGTAAGAACATCAGCCTCGCGCAATGTGTACCAGGATTCGGCGGGTGTGCGGGCGTTGCCGGTGCTCCCAGATGTACACGCCCTGCCACGTTCCCAAGCCCAGCCGGCCGCCGATGATGGGGATCGAGAGGCTCGTCGCCGTGATCGCCGCGCGGATGTGACTCGGCATGTCGTCGGGCCCCTCGTGCGTGTGATCCCAGCCCGTGCCGTCGGGCACGAAGCGGTCGAGCCAGGTTTCGAGGTCCGTCCTCGCTGATGGGTCGGCGTTCTCTTGGATCACAAGGCTCGCTGAGGTGTGCCGGATGAAGACCGTGCACAAGCCCGATTCGACGCCCGCTGCGCGCACGGTCGCGGCGATCTGCTCAGTGATCTCGTGCAGCCCGCGGCCGGGTGTCGTAATGGCAATCTCTTCGGTCATGCCTGCACGGTACCGCAACCGGCGCCTTGCAACCTGAATATACCCCGCCGGAGTCGCGGCACGCCGCCGCGACCGAGGGGACACGCCACATGACTACGCTCGCACTTCTGGCCGCCGTCGCGGCCAACGCCATCCCGTGCGCATCGGATGATCGCATGCTCACAGATCGATCCGCCGACCTGCTGCCGCTGGCGGTCACCAACGGCAAGACCATGGACATGGAGCATGCCGACCTCGACGGCGACGGCTTCGCGGACCTGGTTCTCGCAGTGGAGTACGGCCAGAACGTGATCCTGTTCTGGCGCGACACTCGCTATGTCCACGTCCCCGATGCATTGCCCCAGGGCATCCTCCGCGACTCGGAAGATATCGCGATCGCCGACCTCGACGGCGACGGCGACCTCGACCTGGTGTTTGCCACCGAGGACGACATGACAAACGAGCTTTATCTCAATGATGGCGAGGGTCGCTTCGCCGATGCCACCGATCGGTTGCCGGTGACAGGGACGTCGAACGCCGTGGTCGCGTTCGATGCCGACGACGACGGCGATGTCGACCTCGTGTTCGGAAACAACGGTATCAACCTGCTCGTGCAAAACGGCGGCGATGCAGGATTCTCTTACGATCCCGATGCGCTGCCGCCGTTGAACGACACAACCCAAGACATCGAGGTGGGGGACATCGACGGCGACGGTGACCCGGATCTCATTATCGCGAACGAGATGAACAACCGCGTGCTCGTGAACGATGGTGCGGGCGTGTTCTCAGATAACACAGAAGCGGCGATCGGCATGCGATCGGCCGAGGAAACCCGCGAGGCCGATCTCGGCGATATCGACGGCGACGGCGATCTCGACATCGTCTTCGCCAACGTCGGCTGGTCGAAGTTCCCGCCCGGCGACAAGGTGCTGATCAACGACGGCACGGGCGTTTTCACCGACGAATCCGCGAGCCGAATCCCGTTCGTCAATGAGTTCTCGCTCGACGCCGACTTCGCGGATATCGACGGCGATGGCGACCTGGACATCATCACTGCCCGGATCGCCGGCGGTGTGTCTCGGCCGGCAAGCGTTCTGATCAACGATGGCAAAGGGACGTTCACCGACGAGTCGGAGTCGTTCATCCCCGCCGATGTTCAGGGCGTGGGCATCGACATCGAACTGCTCGACCTCGACCACGACGGCGTGCTCGATATCTACATCGGAACGCACACGCCGAGCGATTTCATCTTGCTCGGCTAACGCCGTTCATTCCCACTCGATCGTCGCGGGCGGCTTGCTCGAGATGTCGTAGACGACGCGGTTGACACCGCGCACCTCGTTGATGATCCGGTTCGAGACGCGTGCCAGCACCTCGAACGGGATGCGTGCCCAATCGGCCGTCATGAAGTCCCGCGTCTCGACCGCCCGCACAGCGACAACGCTCTCGTACGTCCGCCCGTCGCCCATGACGCCGACGCTCTGCACGGGCAGCAGAACCGCGAAGACCTGGCTGGTCTGACGATACAGATCCGCCGCGATGATCTCCTCAAGCAAAATCTCGTCGCATTCACGCAGCAGGTCGAGCTTGGGCTTGGTGATCTCCCCCAGCACGCGGACGGCCAGGCCCGGCCCGGGGAACGGGTGCCGCCAGATCAGCTGATCAGGCAGGCCCAGCACCTCGCCGAGCTTGCGGACCTCGTCTTTGAAGAGCTCGCGCAGCGGTTCGATGAGCTCAAAGCCGAGCTCTTCGGGCAGGCCGCCGACGTTGTGGTGCAGCTTGATGTTGGCGCTCTGCCCGGCGTGACCGTGGCCCGACTCGATGACATCGGGGTAGAGCGTGCCCTGTGCGAGAAAGGTCGCGTCCGGGATGTCGTGCGCGGCCTGCTTGAAGACCTCAACAAATCGATGCCCGATGCGTCGCCGCTTTTCCTGCGGATCGTCGATGCCGTCGAGATCTTTCAGGAAGTCTGACTCCGCGTCGGCAACACGCAGGTCGATCTGGAAGTGATCGCGAAAGGTCGTCTCAACGAGCCGGCGCTCGTTCTTGCGGAGCAGGCCGTTGTCGACGAACACGCACGTGAGCTGATCGCCGATGGCTTTGTGCAGCAGCGCTGCGACGACCGACGAGTCGACGCCGCCGGAGAGCCCGCAGATCACGCGCTTGTCGCCCACGGCCTCGCGGACCTTGCCGATCTCGTTCTCGGCGAAGTCGGCCATCTTCCACGTACCGACGCAGCCGCAGATCTTGTAGACGAAGTTACGGATCAGGTCTGTGCCGTGCGGCGTGTGCGTGACCTCGGGGTGGAACTGCACGCCGAAGAAGCGAACGTCCGTCCCGGCTCTGGTCCGCACCGCTGCGTGCGGGCAGGTCGGCGTCGAGCCGATGGTCTCGAGGCTGGCCGCGGCGAGATCGGTGACCTGGTCGCCGTGGCTCATCCAGACGGTCGTCCGCTCGGGCACGGCGCCGAGCAGGTCGTCGGCGTCGCGGATCTCGAGGTTGGAAGCGCCGAACTCCCGGTGGTCGGCCTGCTCGATCGACGCCCCAAGCAGCTTGCTGACCAGCTGCATGCCGTAGCAGATGCCGAGGACGGGCACGCCGAGCTTGAGGATGTCAGGATCGCAGGTCGGCGCGCCATCCGCAAAGACGCTCGATGGCCCTCCAGAGAGCACGATGCCCTTGGGATTCATGGCTCGTAGCTTGTCGGCGGGGGTATCAGGCCGCAGGATCAGGCTGAATACGCCGGCCTCGCGGAGCCGGCGGGCGATGAGCTGGGTCGTCTGCGACCCGAAGTCGAGCACGGGCACGATCTCGGTGTGGGGGTCGATCGCCGGCGTGGTCATCGGGCTGGCTCCAGCAGTCAGGCGTTTGTCCGTGTGCCCCGTCCGTCACCGGGGGAATTGCGAGTTTAGGATGGACCGATGCACTTGTCGGCCTGTCGCACAATCCTCGCGGTCTCCGCTGCGGTCGTTTCCGGCGGCTGCGCGATCAACGCCGAGCCCGATTTCGACTCGGCCGTGCCCCAAGACCGCTTCCTCGCCATCCGCGAGGCGAAGGCGAGCGGGGACGAGTCCGCTCTTCCGAACCTGGTTCGGCAGCTCGCCTCCGACGACGCATTGATGCGGGTGGCGGCGATCGATGCCCTCGAGACGATCACGGGGGAGACCCGCGGCTTCCGCCCGCACGACCGCGAGGTTGAGCGGAGGCGTGCGATCGACCGATGGACCACATGGCTGAAGACCCATCAGGAGGCCGCCAAGTGACCGACGCCGCCTCGACCGCAGCGCAAGCCGAGCACGCCGCCGAACACGCGGTGGAGCTTCGGCTGCTGAGCCACCCGACCTACCTCGCGGGTGCTCGCGAGCTTGTCTCCGGCATCAGCCGTCGGCTTGGGTTCGACGACAAGGGCTCGGGCAAGATCGCCCTCGCGGTCGACGAGGCGCTCGCGAACATCATCAATCACGGTTACCAGCGTGCGCCAGATCGGCCGATCTGGATCAAGCTCTGGTCCGAGGCCGGCCCGGGCTTGGCCGGCGTGCGGATCGTCGTCGAAGATGAAGCACCGCACGTCGACGTCGCAAAGATCTGCGGCCGAGATCTTGAAGATGTGAAGCCGGGCGGCCTCGGCGTGCACATCATCAAGGAAGTCATGGACTCCGCCGAGTACTCCACGCGTGACCCCGTCGGCATGCGGCTGACCATGGTCAAGCACCTGAACGATACCCACGCACCCTGCCCCGATGGACCCGCACCGATGGATACGCCCGCCAATGGATGAACCAACCGACATTACCATCACTACCGAGCAGCGCGGCGACGCCTGCGTTCTCTTCCCGGTGGGGGACATCGACCTGAGCCGATCGCCCGTGCTCCGCGCGTCGATGAAGACCGCCCTCGACGACAAGCCCCAGCGGCTCGTGATCGAGCTGTCGGGCGTGAGCTACATGGACAGCTCGGGTGTGGCGACGCTCGTCGAGGCCATGCAACTCTCTCGGAAGGCCGGCGTGGGGCTTGTGCTGTGCAGCCTCACCGAGCGGGTGCAGTCCATCTTTGAGATCGCAAGGCTCGAACAGGTGTTTACCATCACCGACGACCTCGACGGCGCACTCGCGACATGAAGCAGCCTTCGCCCGCTCGACGAGGGTTCGTGGGCGTGCTGGGCCCGATCGAGCGCATCGGCGGCGGGGTCATCGAACTGCTCCGGCACATCGGCAGCATCGTGCTGCTGATCATCGAGGCCCTCGCATTCGTGCTTGGCGGGCTCACCGGCCGCATCCGCATCGGCAGGTCGGCCATCATCAGCCAGATCCTGCGTGTCGGCGTGCGGTCTGTCTTTATCGTCTCGCTCGTGTCCGGTGCGATCGGGTTCATCCTCGCGCTGAGCATGGCCCCGCCGCTTGAGCAGTTCGGCTCGAAGGACCTGGTCGCCAACATCATCGGCGTCGCGGTGCTCCGAGAGCTCGGCCCACTGATGGCGGCGATCGTGCTGACCGGATTTGCCGGGGCTGCGATCGCAGCCGAGATCGGCACAATGGTCGTGGGCGAAGAGATCGAGGCGCTCGAGGTGCACGCGCTCAACCCTGTGCGGTTCCTGATCGTCCCGCGCGTCATCGCCACGGTGCTCAGCATGCTCGTGCTGGCGGTGATCGCGAACACGATGTCCATCGGCGTCGCGATGCTGGTCAGCCAGATCATCCTCGAGATCCCGTACCAGACGTTCTGGGACAACATGCTGTTTCAGGTCAAGCCGTGGGATTTCTGGACCGGCATGATCAAGGCCGCGATCTTCGGTCTTTTGATCGGCGGCATCGCGTGCGCGAACGGACTGAAGGTCTCGGGTGGTGCCGCCGGTGTCGGCAAGGCGACGACATCGACCGTGGTGCAGTGCGTCGTCAGCATCGTCATCGCCGACATGCTCTTCACGGCGGTGTTCTACATCTTCGATCTGAACTGATCGGCTACCACCTGAACTCGATGGGTTCTTCGACGAGCGAGTACGCCTCGCGGAGAATGGTCATCCCGAGCACGCCCGCGAGAGCGAGCCCCAGCAGCGGCCAGGCCTCGGTGACCTTGCCAGCGCCGACCATCCACGCGCAGGCGTACACGGCCGGCCAGAGCGTGCCGTAGCGGCGGACCTTTTCTGCGGCCCTCGGCCCGCCTCGGAGGCGAACGACCCGCCGCACGCACATGAACGCCAGCACGGCGATCGATCCGACAACCCATACCCACGCGAACGCGGGCACCCACTCGGGCCACAGATCGCCCGCCGACCCCCGCGCCGGGCCGCTGTACACAAGCAAAGCCGAGCACGCCGCCCAGCCGGCGACCGCCAACGCCACCGCGCGCACGCTCAGCCTCGGCACGCGCCCCTCGAGCACGTGCGATACCAGCCCGATCACCAGCGAGTGCGCGAGCACCAGCAGCACAGGCAGCGTGAAGACCAGATGGACGTTCG
>JBCBMF010000149.1:0-7283 GCA_039822905.1 Planctomycetota bacterium | reverse complement strand
TCGGCGCAGATGCCCTCGAACGTCTCGCGGGTGAGCGTGTATTGGAGGTGGACCGGGCCATGACTGTTGAGTGCGACGTACGGCAGGATGATCTCGGTCTGCTCACGGGACGACAGCTCCGTCTTTGCGATCTGCGACGCTTCCTTCAGCCTCTGGAGTGCCATGGCGTCGTCGCGGAGATCGACACGCTCGCGTCGGAGGAAGTCCTCGGCAACGATGTCGATGATGCGTTGGTCGAAGTCATCGCCGCCAAGATGCGTGTTGCCGTGGACGGCGAGCACTTCGAATCTGCCATGGTGGATGTCCATCGCCGAGAGGTCGAGGGTGCCGCCGCCGAAGTCGATGATGATCGCTCGCTTTGATTTCGCGCTTTCGAGCCCGTAGGCGAGCGCGGCGGCGGTTGGCTCGTTGATAATTCGTCGCGCGTTCATACCAGCGATCTCGGCGGCTTCGCGGGTTGCCTGTCGCTGCGCGTCGTTGAAGTAGGCGGGCACGGTGATGACGGACTCGGTGACGGGTTCGCCGACGGCGGCCTCGGCGATCTCTTTGAGCTCTTCCAGGATCATCGCCGAGATTTCTTGAGGCGTGTGCAGCTTTCGTCCCATGCGGACTTTCACAAGCTCCGAGGGCTTGCCCACGACGCTGTACGGGACAAGCTTTTCTTCGTGCGCGACCTCGGAGTGACGCCGACCCATGAAGCGTTTGATCGAGTAGATGGAGCGGTCGGGTGATGTGACCTGCTGGCCCTTTGCGGCGTGGCCGACGAGGTGGCCGCCTCGTGTGGGGAACGTGACCACCGACGGGATCGTGCGTGTGCCCGACGCGTTTTCGAGCGGTACGACGCGGCCGTCGATGAACGCCGAGACGACGGAGTTGGTTGTTCCCAGGTCGACACCGATCGCTACGCCCATTGCAGTTCCCCCTCCGCGTGCCGGCTATTCGTCGTTGAGTGTTGTTTGAAAGGTCGCACCGAACACCGGCCCGTCGGCCGTCCACGTCGGGAGCGATGCGAAGCTCACTGTCACGGCGTTCGTTTGTGCCTGCCCGTTGGTCACCATGTAGGTATGCGTCGCGCCGGGCCGGAACTCCCACAACGCGAAAGATGGCTCGACCTGTATCGGGCTCGCGAACAGTTCCTCAGGAGACAGGCCGGCCTCGGCGCGTTCGAGCACCGCCGAGGATGCCGCTTCGACCGAGAGCCACGCGGTGCCGCCGAGCCCCGCAATCGCGACAAGTTGGACGACGGTACCCGCGAGACCTGCCCAATAGGCGATCGAGAGCGAACGCGTTGCCGTGAGCGTTGCGTCTTGCCGGAGCTTGCGCTTGGCGACGGCCCGAAGAGCAAGCCCGAGCGTTGGCGCAGCGGGAATCGGAGCGAGGCACGCGATGACGGCCGCGAATCGTGCGAAACGTGACGGTCGCTTCGAGACGTTGACCCGGACGCCCGTGGAGCGGCCGAACGAATCCGACTGCCCCAACATGTCTCGGCTGAATGATGACATATGACAGTTCTCGATCGGTTCGATGTGCGGATCGAGTAGCGGGGCTCGCGGGAGGCTTGTTTCGGGCGGTCTATTCCGCACGACCCCGACCGGCTTGACATTCGGCACGCTGATGCACGCTATCGGGCCGTGGTGTGCCGCGGTTATCAGACTGTGTGGATCGGGAAGCTTCGTTGCTGTATTCAGCCGAGCGCATCGACGAGCGGGCCGATGTGGTCCGCGTAGTTGTCCCGGCGTTTCAGCGAGCTGGTGTAGATCGGCTGGCGGACCTGGTCGTTGCTGGCGGTTCGGGCGGCTCGCTTGTTGTCGTGGAAGCGCAAAACATCGTCGGTCCAGCCGAGCCCGGCGAACTCGACGAGCCTTCGGGCCTCGGTCTCGAAATCGCCGACGAGCGACTCGTAGTTGGCCTCGGCGACTTCGAGTCCCATGTCCGGGGCGATGGTCATCCAGTGGTCCATGATCCGGTGGTGGTCGCGGTGGAATTGGCCGAGATGCGCGAGGTCGTGGATGTGCGGGTGGCTGCCAGCGAAGGTCTGGAAGTAGTTGCTCAGGCAGGTGTCGACCGGGTCGCGTGTGCAGCGGATGACCTTGGCGTCCGGGAACATCTTTGCGATGAGCGGGAGGTAGAAGAAGTTGTAAGGCATCTTGTCTGTGACATGCGAGGGCGCGTCGAGCTTGAAGGCTTGGCGCATCGCGTCGAGCCGGCCGGTGTAGTAGGTCGCGCCCTCGGTGAGGTTCGACTCGCGGAGCCACTCGGGGTGGTGGAGCAACGCGCGATCGCCGGGGGTCGGCTTCTCGATCTTCTCAGCGACCTGGCGGAGTTCGACGCGCTCGCCGGCGGCGAAGACGCCCGGGACGGACGCGAGGACCTGCTCGACCAGGCTCGTTCCCGATCGGGGCATGCCGACGATGAAGATGTAGGTCGGGCGGCCCTCCACCAGCTTGAGCTGGGGTGCGTTCCAGGCCGCGTCCGGCGTCCAATTCTCGATGACATCGTCGATCCGTCGGCTGAACGCGTCGGGGGTCCAGGGCTCATTGACCTCGTCGTGCGATGCGGCGAATGCGGCGAAGGCTTTGTCGTACTGCCCGAGCTTGTCGAACAGCTCGCCGCGGCGGCGGTGGACGATGCGTTTGGCCATGGGCGGCAGGTTGTCGACTGTGATTGCACGGTCGAGCAGCCTGAGTGCGCGTTCGCGGTCGCCGCCTTTGACGGCGTGCCTGGCGTAGACCAGCGCGGGGCCATGGTCTTTGGGGGGTGATGCTTCGTAGCGGTCGGCGATCGGTTCGAGCAGGGCTCCCGCGTCGTCGTAGTTGCCGAGGTCCATAAGCAGGGCGGCTTTTGTGCGCGCGGCGAGGTCGGACGTTGGCTCAGCGGCGACGCCGGCGTCGAGCTGTTGCAGCGCTTCGTCGGTTCGGCCCTCGCGGCGGAGGAGCGTTGCGTACTCGACGCGTGTGCCGGCGAACTCGGGCCTTGCCTCGATCGCGTACTTGAAGCAGAGCTCGGCCGGCTGGATCTGGCCCAGGTTCATGAGGCAGTGGCCGGCGAGGTGCTGGAGATCGGCGTCCTTGGTTGCGCCCTGCGGGTTCGCCCGGCGGATGAGTTCGAGCGTGTTGACTGCGTCCACGAACTTGCCTTGGCCGGCGAGCTGCTGGGCCTTTGCCAGCACGGCGTTGCGGTCGACGCGCTGGCTCACTCGCTCGGGTCCGTCGGGTTCGCCTCTGCGAGGGCCTCGCGCACGGCGTCGGCGTCGAAGTCGGCGATCCAGAGCTGGCTCGACGCGCGGCCGCCCCACTGCGTGTCGTCGCCGCGCTGGGCGGTCCACATCATCTTTGTGCCGTCGGGGTTGAAGACGGGCAGGCCGTCGAAGCCGGTGGCGTGCGTGACGCGGATGGGGGTGCTGGGGCGCGGGTTGTCGGTGTCAAGGGCGATGGCGAAGACCTCGTAGTTGCGGTGACTGACCTCGCTCGAGGCATAGACAAGGAAGTCGCCCGAGGGGTGGAAGAACGGGGCCCAGTTGACGTGGCGGTTGTTGGTGAGCTGCACCTCGCGCTTGATGCCGGTGATGGCGCCGGACTCGTCGAACTCGAGCTCAGCTACGAAGAGCTGGAGGAGGTTGTTACCCTGGCGATCGGAGCGGTAGCAGATCCAGGTGCCGTCGGGGCTGAAGAAGGGGCCGCCGTCGTAGCCGTCGGCCTCGACGATCAGCGTGTGCTGCTGGGTTTCTGTGTCGAAGATCCACAGGTCGGCGTCGGGCCGGCCCTGCTCGTTGGACTTTGCCTCGTCGACGTTGGCGTAGAGGATGTGCCGGCCGTCGGGGGAGTAGGAGCACTCGGCGGTGTAGCCGGGTTTTTCGAAAACGATCTCTGGTTCGATGTGTATGCCTGTGATGTCGTCGAGATCCGCGAAGGACTGCTCAACGAGCTCCATCTCGCTCGGAAATGCCCAGCTGTATCTGCCGGAGGCGCGTTGATAGCCCGGGACATTGTCCTCGCTGGGCGGGACAAGGGTCGATCCGAAGAGCAGACGTCGGCTGTCGTGGGGATGAAACCAGCCGCAGGTGTTTGCAGAGTCGGTTGGGCTTACGAGCCGGCTCTCCGTGATGGAGGACCCGGTGTAGTCGGTGAGATACATCCCGTAGTGCGGGCTCGGCTCTTCGCCCTCGGGTGGCACCGGCACACCCTGGAACACGATCAGTTCGCCATCGTGAGAGAAGTAGCTCTCGCCGGCCTTGACGAAGTCATCGGCGAAGGTCAGTTGGAAGGGGTTCGTGAGGAACCGTGACTCGGCGGCCCGCAGTTCCTCCGGCGAAGGCTGGGGGGCCTGGTCCAAGCCGGGCTGGGCGATCGAGAGGGCGGCAAGGGAGATGGCGGCGGCTGTCAGCATGAATCGCTCCTTGCGGCTGATTGCGACGGGATCGCAAGGATAGATGCCCTCGCGGCTTGCGACGAGGTTTCTGGTGCGGGTGAAGGCCTACAGTTGAGGCCGCGAGGGGACTTGGACCCCCTCGGGAACGCGAACCCCGGCGCTCGACTGGCTCTGACCGGCCGCGGGCCCCGTCCTGGAGAATCTGTCATGGTCAAGCTCCGCTTTCAGCGGCACGGTCGCACGCACGCCCCCTTCTACCGCCTCGTGGCCGTCGACGCACGCTACAAGCGCAACGGCAAGTACCTCGAAGCGCTGGGCTGGTTCAACCCGCAGCCCGGCGAGGGCGAGCAGGACATCGAGCTTAAGGTCGACCGGATCAAGCACTGGCTGAGCGTGGGTGCTCAGCCGAGCGACACGGTGCGTGACCTGCTGGGTCACCGCGAGCTGCTGACCGAGAAGCAGAAGAAGGCGTGGGAGGCCGACCGCGAGTACGCGCGGAAGCGGGTCGAGGCTGAATCGGCCGTGAAGTCTGCGGACGCGACGGTCGAGGCGCTGACGACGTTTGTTGATGATGCGGACGCCGATCTGGGTTCGTTTCTGAGCGATGCGAAGTCGGCGGCTGCTGATGCGAAGGCCGCGGCGAAGAAGGGCCAGATCGATGCGGCGCAGGTCGCGGCTTCGAAGGCGGGCGACATCAAGACCGCTGCCGAGAAGGCCGAGGCTGAGCACAAGGCCAAAAAGGAGGCCGAAGAGAAGGCGGCTGCGGAGGCTGAGGCTGCTTCGGAGTCGTCAGACGAGGGCGGCGACGAAGCTAGCGAGTAATCGCTGACGCCCGCACGGATCGGAGCAGATGCGCTTCGACATCCTCACAACCTTTCCCGAGATGTTCGAGGTCGGCGGGCCCCTGGGCTCGTCGATCTGTTCTCGTGCGCGAGAGGCGGGGCTCGTCGAGTGGCACGCGACGGATATCCGCGGGTTTGCGGACAACAAGCACGACCGGACCGACGATCGGCCGTTTGGCGGCGGACCGGGAATGGTCATGTCGTGCCAGCCGGTGTGGGACGCGGTGCGGGCGGTCGAAGCGATAGACGACCGCCCCACTACGCGCGTGCTGCTGACGCCCCAGGGGGTTCCGTTGACGCAGCCGCTGGTTGAAGACCTTGCCTCGAAGCCCCGGCTGCTGCTGCTGTGCGGGCACTATGAGGGGATCGACGAGCGGGTGATCAGCAAGCTGGACCCGCTTGAGGTTTCGGTCGGCGACTACGTGCTCTCGGGGGGCGAGACGGCAGCTGTTGTACTGATGGACGCGGTCATCCGGCTGGTGCCGGGGGTGCTCGGAGATGAGGCGTCGGCGGTGCAGGACAGCTTCAGTCCCGTGCCGACGACGACGCCGAACGGGGACCCCATCTCGCCCAAGACGCTCGCGAAGTGGTACGATGAGCTTGGGATTTCGCCCGACGCACGCCTGCTGGACTGCCCCCACTACACCCGGCCCCGGGACTGGGAGGGCGATGCTGTGCCGGCGGAACTGCTCAGCGGGGATCATCTGGCCGTCGCCCGCTGGCGGCTGGAGCGGATGGTCGAGCGGACGCGGGAGAGACGCCCGGACCTCTTGGAGTAGACCTCAATCGGCCTGGCGGCCTATCCTTGCAGCCGCTTCGCATGTGGGTGCGCGGGGCGTTCGCATCGGTTTCGACCCGAGTTGGAGTTCGTCATGAGCACGCAGACCCTGATCGAGAGCCTGAACGACGGTGCTCTCAAGACCGACATCCCCCGCTTCGACGTCGGCGACACGATCAACGTGCACGTGCGGATCGTCGAGGGCGAGAAGGAGCGGATCCAGGTCTTTCAGGGCGTGCTGATCTCGCGGAAGGGCCGGGGCATTGATGAGATGATCACGGTCCGCCGGATCGTGGACGACATCGGCGTCGAGCGGACGTGGCCCATCAACAGCCCGCTGATCTCGAAGTTCGAGGTCGTGCGTCGCGGCGACGCGCGGCGTGCAAAGCTGTACTACCTGCGTGAGCGAGTTGGTAAGAGCCGTCGCCTGCGTGATCGCCGCCGAGGCATGAAGCATGTGGCTGGGCAGAAGACGATCCAGTAGGTCGATGGCCTCCAAGTGAACCACGCAGACCCTCGCACGTGCGAGGGTTTTTGTTTGTCCCTCGTTTGCGCTTCGGGCTCGCTAAATACACTGGAACCATGAACGCAGCAGTGATCACGCGGCAGGGTAACCCGGTCGCGCCGGGTATTGAGTTTCGGGACGATTACGAGATCGCGAGCGACATCCCCGCGGGGTCGGTCGTGGTAAAGACGCTTGCGAGCGCGCTGAACCACATGGATCTGTGGGTTGGGCGGGGCGTGCCGGGGCTGGAGCTGTCGTACCCGCGGGTTTCGGGGTGCGACGCCTGCGGCATCGTCGAGTCGGTAGGCGATGGTGTTGATAGCGCGTGGATCGGCCGGCGCGTGATCGTCAACGCGGCGGTCGCGATCGATCGGCCTGGTCGGCCCGACGATGGCACGCCCAGCACGCTCGCGCCGGAGTACGAGCTGATCGGCGAGCATCACAACGGGATGCACGCCGAGCGGTTTGTCGTGCCCGCGGCGAACCTCGCGCCGATGCCGGACGACTGCGACCCGTGCGAGGCGGCGGCGTTTGGGCTGACCGCGTTGACTGCCTACAGCATGATGGTCACCAAGGGCGACCTTCGGCCGGGCCAGACCGTGCTCATCACGGGCATCGGGGGCGGGGTTGCGACGATCGCGATGAAGCTGGCGTTGCACTTTGGCTGCAAGGTCATCGTGACGAGCCGGAGCGCGGAGAAGATTGCCGAGGCGACCAGTCTTCGCCCGTGTCAACGATCCCCTCGTGCGCACCGAGCCTGATCGCCTCGGCAATCTTCTCCGCGCTCCGG
>JBCBMF010000148.1:0-7346 GCA_039822905.1 Planctomycetota bacterium | reverse complement strand
CAAGATGGTCGCGGCCGGCGAGGTCGGCGGCGTGCTCGACATCATTCTCCAGCGGCTCAGCGAGTTCATGGAGAAGAGCCAGCGGCTCAAGCGGCGCATCAAGGGCGCCATGGTCTACCCCATCGCGGTTGTGCTGTTCGCCCTGCTCATCGTCACGGGCATCATGTGGTTCATCATCCCGCAGTTCGAGGCGATCTTCACCGACTTCGGCGTGGCGCTGCCTGCGCTCACGGTCATTCTGACCCAGGCGTCGCGCTGGGTCGCGGGCACGGCGTCGCCCGACCAGGCGATCCCCGGCGCACTCATCCTGCTGCCGTCGCCGATCGTGATCTGGATCCTCTTTAAGCTGATCCGCAAGGCGGGGCCTGGCCGGGCGCTCACCGACATGATCTTCCTTTGGACGCCGGTGTTCGGCAACCTGATCCGCAAGACCGTCATCGCCCGCTTCACGCGGACGCTCGGCACGCTGATCTCGGCCGGTGTGCCGATCCTCGAGGCCGTGACCATCACGAAAGAGACCTCGGGCAACTACGTCTTCGAGAAGGCGCTGCAGAAGGTGCACGACTCGATCCGTGAGGGTGAATCGTTTGCCGAGCCGCTGCGCGAGAGCAAGACGTGCGACCCGATCGTGGTGAACATGATCGACGTCGGCGAAGAGACGGGCGAGATGGACGTCATGCTCATGAAGATCGCTGACAACTACGACGAAGAGGTCGACGTCGCGGTCGCGTCGCTCGTGAGCCTGCTCGAGCCGCTGATGGTCGTGATCATCGGCGTGATGGTTGGCACCATCGTTGTCGCTATGTTCCTCCCGCTCGTCGCGATGATCGAGTCGCTGCAGGGCGGTGGTGTGTGATCCGCTCTCGTCGTTCCAGCCTGTTTGCACGCCCTGGCTTTACACTCGTTGAGCTGCTCGCGACGATCAGCGTGATCTTCCTGATCATGGGCATCGCGCTCGTCGCGTACACGTCTGCATCCCGCTCGGCGCGGGCTGCGGCGGACCGCGCCGCGGTCAACGGCTTGCAGCTCGCCGTGGGGCAGTTCAAGGCCGAGTTCGGGTTCGTGCCGCCGCTGGTCAAAGACGATGGCGGCCTCAACGCCGACGCACCTCTTGCGACAGTGCGGGGGCGGACGGTGCCGCTGGTGTACTCGCTCGGTTCGGTGGACGACGGCGAGGCGCTGCGGGGTCGTGACCCGGATCGCCTGCGGTACAGCGTGCTATCTCTGCCGTATTACATCCTCGGCGCACTCGACGGCGTGATCGATGGCGTCGACGGGCTGGGGTTCTACGAGGTTCGCCGCGACGGCACGTTCGCGCCTTCGCTCGAGTACGAGACTAACCCAGACCTCGACCCAGATGGTTCCGCGACGGTCACGCCCTCGAGCCGAAGCCAGCGGCGGTACGACGCGTTCTTCGACGTCGGCCGGGGCGGTGTCGAACTGTTCATCGACACCTCGACGCGTTTCACAGGCAGCGGGGGCGTGCTGACGCGCAACCGGATCCCGTTCCGGTTCGAGCTACGCGACCGCGCGGGCGTTGCGATCCGCTACTACCGCTGGGCGCCCGATGAACGCCCGCTGGAACAGGTGTTCCGCGAGGACGGCATCATGGACATCAGCGAGTACACCGACCCGCTTGACGCCGGGGGCCTCGAAGGTGAGGCCGGCTACTACAACACCCCGCCGCTCGTGCTCGATGCGATCGTCGACGACAGCACGCCCGAGTTCCCGCCGGCGCTCCGAAGCGCGACCTACGCGGTGATGGCGGCGGGCCCGAACCAGCTGTTCGGCGACGAGACGGATGCAAGCATGCAGAGCACGAGCGACGCGATCGCATCCGATGGTGCCCTGCGTCGCCGGTACGCCGAGCAGCTCGGGCTCTCCGAAGCACGGCTCTCGAGCGACCCCGACTACAGGGACGAGGCGATCGAGCTCGCGCGGGCCGACAACATCGTGGAGGTCGGCTCGTGAGCCGCCGGCGTGCGTTCCAACCCGGCTACACGCTGCTCGAGCTGCTGGTGGTCATCGTGATCGCTTCGCTGCTCGTGGGCATCGCGATCCCGGCGTTCCGGGCGATCCTGTCGTCGTCGCGTCGGTCGCTGGCCGAGAGCAAGCTGCAGCAGGCGCTGTACTCGGCCCGTGACGCCGCGACGGCTTCGGTCGGCGGCGGCGACGCGGCGGCGGTGTTCTTCTTCGAGCCCGGCAAGGGCATCCGTGTGCTCACCTGCATCGAGATCGGCTCGATCGAAGACGAGGTCTCGGGCGGGCTGGCCGGCTCGGGTGGCGGCGGCAGCGGCCCGGCAAACCGACGTGACGTCTTCGTGCCGCTGCCCGGCTTCGAGCCCGTGCAGCTGCCGAGCGGTATCGGCGTTCGCGGCTTCGCGCTCGGCTCGCTCTTTGTTGGGCGGAGCAATTGGTACGAGAGCCTCGACTCGCGCGCCGGCAACCGCGTGCCGCCAGAGCCGGGCTACTGGGTCTTCCCGGAGACCGCGTTCTACCCCGAGAACGAGCTCGACGGCGGCGATGTGCGGCAGACGTTCATGGTGCGGTTCAGCGCGGGCGAGGGCACCCTCAGCCGCGAGCCGACGCGTGCGCTCATTGTGTCACCCAGCACGGGCAGCGATACCGCGGTGACGGATCTGTCCGGGATCAACACCGACATCGAGAATATCAACGAGATCGATGATCTCGAGCTGTGGGCGCGACGTGCGCTCTCGAACGTCGACGTCACGGATGAGGACCGCCGTGTGCTCTTCGGCAACGAATCTGTCCACACTGTGCTCGCCGGTCCGGTGACCGAGCTCTCGCTCTATGAAGAACGCGATCTCTCGCGAGCGGTCGGCGGCCGAGGTCTGAACCAGGACACCGACACGCTCTACCTCGCCGGCGAGGGCGAGCCGGTCGTCGATCGGCGGATCTACGACCGCGGCGAGCGTCTGCTCGTTCGGAACGCGTCGCGTTGGATCGAGGGCCGCGAGCTGATCGGTAGCGGCGTGCCGCAGACCGATTCGACCGCCCAGGTGTTCGCGGTGAACGCGTTCTTCGGCGACCTTGTGGAGATCACGCGATGAAGCGGCGCACGTCTCGCACAACCGGCTTCACGCTGCTCGAGGTGCTGATCGCGGTCGTTGTCCTCGCGTTCGGCCTGCTCGGTGTGGTCGCGGTGTTCCCGGCGGTCATCGACGTGCAGCGCCGCTCGCAGGATGCGGTCCTCGGCGGCTCGCTCGCGGCGTCGGCGGAGGCGCTGATCGGATCGTCCATTCTTGAGAGCGAGACAGTCGACTGGTTTGATTGGGATTCGCTGACAGCCGCCGAGGTTCGCCGATTCCCGCCGCGTGAGGTCCTCTCCAACAGCCGTGCAATCAGCGTGGTTGGCATTGAACCGGGCGCCGCTCCGGGTCAGCCCGACGTCGCAACGCTGGACTTCCAGTGGGATGCGTTTAAAGTAGAACCTGACGGCACTTTGCTGCTTGGCGGCAGCGAGGCGGCTGTGCCGTTCCAATTCCAAGCTGACGGGGTCACACCCGGCTCCGATCAGGATCTCCCCGATATCTCGTTCCCCGTCGCCCAGAGGCTGCTCCCCGATGAAGCCTCCGGCGATACGCCGCGGTACGTCTGGGATCTCCTGGCCCGCCGGGTCGACATCGGCATCGGCCTCGCGTTCGACGATGAGCGATCCGAAGTTGAAGTGCCGGTGACCAGGCTGCCCGAGTTCCCCATCGAGCTGATGGTCATCGTGCGGCCGATCGATCGCGGCATCCGTGTGCCGGTCGGCTTGACTCTGCGCGACACGCTCCGCGGGTACCGCCTGGAGCAGGACCCGAGCGGCGCGATCGTCCGCAACAACCTGACCGACGCCGAGAGTCGGTTCCCGGTGTCGACCCTCGAAAGCGATCTCGCGACACCCCAGCCCGGCGCGAGGCTGAGTGATCCGAGCCGATACTCGCTGCCGATCCTGGGGCGGCGCGTCGGACAAGCGCCCACAGAGCCGGTGACGCGGTTTGTCTTCGGCGACGGTCCGAAGCAGGTCGATTTCCGTCAGCGTGGCTTCGGCCCGGACGCGGTGGCTGTGAACACACGGAACGCCCAGCGGGAGCTCGCAAAGGTTGGGCAGATCTTTGTGAGCGATCGTGGCATCGTGCACCGTGTGACTCGCGTCTCCAATGACGCCGACAACGACGACGTTGTTCGCATCGAGTTCGAGCCGCCGATCACGCCGGGCTGGCGTCAGATCGTATTCACGCCGCAGGTGCCGGCGGACATCCGAGTGATCAGGACGCGTTGATATGAACCGTTCACGCATGACAACCCGATCACGGCACACCGCGCCGGGCTTCACGCTCACCGAGGCCTTGGTGGCGGTTGTCGCGATCGCGATCATCTCGGTCGGGCTCGCCGCGATCTTTGCATCGGTCGGCGACACGGTGCAGCGGGGTCGGCGCATCAGCGCGATCAACCAGTTCGCCGCGTCGATCGAGCGTCGCATCCGGGCCGATCTCAACAACATCACCCGCGATGGTTTCCTTGTCATCCGCAACGAGTACGCCGGCGCGGCGAATGCGGACGAGGACGACCAGCTCATCCCGCTCTCGCCGGAGGAACCACTCAGCGCCCGGCTGCGGCGTGTCGACGAGCTGATGTTCTTCGCGCGTGGGAACTTCGTCTCGGCACGCGGGCCGATCTCCGCAGATCTCGACGCCCCCCGGTCGCGCGAGGCTCGGATCTACTACGGCCACGGCCAGAGGCAGCTCGAAGGTGCCGAGGGCTTCTTCCGCCCGTACCTCGACGATCCGAACGCCGACGACGCGCTCGGGCTCGGCATCCGCTCCGGCGCGGCGACCGCGATCGGTGAGGCGAACCCGAATGTCAACGCCGGTGACTGGACCCTGCTGCGGCACGCGACGCTGCTGCGTCAGCCGGCGCTCCCGTTCGATGACGACAGCATCGAAGAAGGCGACCGCTTCGATCAGCTCGCCGACAACGACCTTCAGATCAACGGCCAGATCGCCGCGGACAGCATCTTCCGTTCCGAGGCGTACTGGGGCGAGCCGTTCGATACGGGCAATGCCTTCGATGACGACTTCGAAGACTTCAGCGCGCGACTCGCGGAAGCGCCTCCCACATTCCCGTCGGGTGTCGTCGATGTGGCGACGCAGTCGCTGTCCGAGATCCGCCGGCGAGTGAAGGGCGTCGTGCTGAGTACGGGGGAGGCGCGGTCGTTCTTTGGTTCCACCGGCGAGGTGTGGCTCCACACGCCTGATGTGCAGTTCGACCTGAGCGGCCGGCGTCTCCGCTCGGATGGTTTCGCGCGAGGTGGTGCGCTCAACGGCCGGGCGACCACGCCGGCGGTGCTGTACGAGCTCCAGCGTGAGCGTTTCCCCGAAGAGGGGTCATCGGCGTTGATCGTCGAGAACGATCGTCGTCAGTCGCTTGTGCATGTGCAGCACGCCTGGATGAGCGATGCGCTGCCCGCCGCGTCGAACGAACTGACGTACATCGGCGGCAGCAATGTGCTGGCCGATGAGATCCCCGAGCTCGACGCTGTGTTCCGCGATCTGCCGTTCGGCGGTGGTTCTTCAGCGAACGCGGCCGACCCCGCGAGCCCGCTTTTCCCGACGCGTTCGCGGATGCGGTACGAGTCGGTCCCCCCCGGCTACAACGCGGATGTGTTCGGCGAGGATGCGCTCGATGCGTTCGAGTCGGACCGTGAGGACATCGGTGCTGTGCTCCTGGCCGCGGCGAGAGCCGACCAGCAGATGGTGACCAACTCGCAGTTCATCCCGCGGTGCACAGAGTTCATTGTGGAGTGGAGCTTCGGCGAGCGGTACACCGACGGCATCGGCGGCGGGCCCGGCACCAACGTTGATGCGATGTGGGAGGGCGACCCGGACGACATCGTGGGCGAGCTGATCTGGTACGGGCTGCCCCGGCCGGTGGCCGACGGCGTGCCCATCGCGAGCCTGCGCCCGCTGCGGAGGCTCCAGACGCTGCCGACGCTGATCGATGACCCGACCGAGCTGCCCACAGATGAGAACCCGCTGCTCTCGCCGAGCAACGGCGAGCAGCGCCTGCTCGAGCAGCACCTGCGTGCCGAGCTGATCCAGGGCGATCCGGATGACCTGGAGCCGAACCAGGGCGCACCCGGGAACTCGATCACCGGGCGTCGACAGACCGCCCCCGACCCGGGCGGCACCGACGGGCTGATCGGCGGCGGGATCAGCGGCACCGCGGCCGAGGCACCGACGACGTTCTACTTCGGCTACGGCGACCCTCGTGCTGTTCCGGTTGATGATTTCATCGATGCTTCGGGAGATCCTGTTGCCAACCGCGGCTTCGACATGAACGGCGACGGCTTCCGCGATGACCTCGACGGTGACGGCGTGTACGACGACGAGTGGCCCTGGCCGCGGCTGATCCGCATCACCATGTCGTTCGCCGACCCCGTCGACCAGACCATCGAAGACACCTTCCAGTTTGTGGTGGAGCTGCCTAGAGACGGTGACCTCTAGACCACGGCTGACGACCCGATCCCGCGGTGCTCGAAGCGCCGCTCGAGGGCTCCTCAAAGAGCCAGTTCGGAGCTGACCCATGTTCGCAAACGGACGAATCCAGACGCTGGTCAACGGGCTGAAGCTCGCGCGCCGCCGCGGCACCATCCTGCTGCTCGTGCTCGGCGCGCTCGCCATGGTGCTGATCCTGACCGTGGTCTACGCGGCGCTCGGCAAGGGCGACCGGACGACGGGCCGCGCGGTCAATGCGAACCGCGGCGCGAACGAGGTTGTCGGCCGCTTCGCCGATCACGTCGTCGGTATCGTGGGCACCGACATCTTCGACGTCGTCCCTGATATGGCAGAGCAAGCCGTCCTGGAAGAGATCGACCCCGGAGCGTCGTTCAACGAACTCCCGGGGATCGCCCGGTACATGGGCGAGCGGGTTGACAAGCCGTTGACGGACTTTTCGATGCTGTCTGTCCCTTCGGCAGCGGGCGGGAGCGCGGACGCGGCGCAGCTCTCGCTGCGTCAGTTCCGGCCCTCGGGGGGGCACTCGACTCTCACGGTGTGGCCTGCCGACGATGTGTACGAGAAGCTATACCTGACCGACCCGCGGCACGCGGCCGACCCTTTCCTCGCGTCCACGCGGCCCACGGACTTGGGACCCGGCAGCAAGTCGGACCAGCTCCTCGGCGGCAGCTACGACGACGCGCCGTTCTTTGCACGCGCGCTCGACTGGCACCAGATCTCGAACGTCGCCCCCGACGGCCGGTTCGTCAACCTCGCGTTTCTCCGCGACAACTTTGATATCCCGTCGCTCGACCTGACACGGGAACCAGGCAGCGAGAATGCGCG
>JBCBMF010000147.1:0-7352 GCA_039822905.1 Planctomycetota bacterium | reverse complement strand
CACGCTGCTCGCGGGCGCCCCCGTCGACGACACGCCCTCGATCTCGCCGTCCTTGACCGATTGCATCGCATCGGCGAACACCTTGCCGAGGACGCCGAACGTGTGCACCGCCAGCGCCAGCACGCCCGCGAACGGCCCGAGGCCCAGGATCGCGACGAAGATCAGCGCGAGCACGAACTCGTTGAAGCCGCGGCACGCATCGAAGCCTCGGCGGGTGAAGAACACCCCCACCGCCCGCAGCCATCGGCGCGGCGGCGACTCGCCTGTCATCAGAATCCCGAGCGTCCGACGCGAACCCAGCAGCGCAACCACCGCCGCCGCCACGACCGCGAGCGCCGTCCCCCAGATCGCGATCGCCAGCGTCTCCAGCAGCGCATCGGTGTAGAGCCTGATCGCTTTGGGCGACGTCTCGGGCGGAAAGAACCCGCCCGATCGGTCGCGCTCGGCGCGGGCGGCGGCGGCCGACACGCGCCGGTCCCACTCGGCAACGGAGATCGCGCTTCGAAGCCGGTTTACCTCCTCGGCGACCAGCGCGTCGCGCTCGGCGGCGGTGACGACCATGCCCTGCTGCGCGATGGTTTCGTCCACGGCGCGCCCCGCGTCCGACTCCAGCCGTAGCGCCAGCGTCGCCTCGGCGCGGCTGAGGATCGCCGCGCGCTCGTCGTCCGACAGCCGACGCCCGAAAATGTACTCCGAGGCGCGATCGCCGTTGGTCACCAGCAGACCGGGCTGCAGTTCGCTCTTGCCCGCCGACCACGACAGCACCGCCACGAGCAGCAGCGGCAGCGCCAGCCGACGCGACACCGCGAGGGCGGCACCGGCGCCGAGCACCGCGGCGATCGCGACGCCCGCCGAGGGCGACAGCGGCGTCAGCGTCAGCAGCAGCCCCGACGCCCCCGCCAGCACGACGAGCGGGACCGCCCAGAACAGCACGGGCCGCGGTGCGCCGCGCTCAGCCGCCATCGCCGACCAGCTCGCTGCGGCGCTCTTCGAGCACGCGGATCACGTCGTACTCGCTGTCGTCGGCGTGCACGTAGCCGCCCCGGGACATCTCTTGCATCGCCGCGGCATCGCTGCTGAAGCTCACGATCGCGTCGGCCACGGCGGCTCCGAACGACGGCGGCAGATCGTCGCGGACGGCGAACAGCGCACCCGGGATGAGCTCGCTCCGCCAGAGCTCGACCAGTCCCGACGCGTCGAGGCCCGCGGCTTCCATCGCCTTGAGGTCGAGCGTGTTGGTTGCCGCGACCTCGAGGTCGCCGGCGAGCACCGCCCGCACCGCGTTGCCGTGTGAGCCTGTGTACCGGATCTCGCCGAAGAACGACTCGGCCGGCTCGCCGACGGTCTCGACGATGCCGATCGACGGCACGAGAAACCCGGAGGTCGAGTTGGGCGTGACAAAGCCAAACGTGCGGCCGCGGGCCTGCGCAAGCTCGGTGATGCCGGTCGACGCGTTCGTCACGATGATGCCGTAGTACCCCGGCTCGCCGTCCGTGTTCAGCTGCTTGGCGATCGCGACGGCGCCCGCGATCCGCTCGGCCTCGACGTAGCTCTTGGGGCCGAGGTACGCCACATCGACCTGGTCGTTCTGCATCGCCGTGATGATGCCGATGTACTCCGATGCGCTGAACGCCTCGACCGGCACGCCCAGCGTCGATTCGAGATGCCCGAGCAGCGGCGAGAGGCGTTCCACGATGTCCGTGCCGCCTTCGGCCGGCACGAGCCCGATCCGGATCGTCGCGGGCCACCCGAAGCGCTCGCTGTCGCCCGGTGTTGGGCTCGGCGTGGTATCGGCCTCGCCACAGGACACGAGCGCGACCGCGAAGAACACGCAGCAGATCAGCGCGATGCAGAGACGGATCATGCGACAACCCCTTGCGGCACACGGTCGGTGCGGGCCATGTCGATGTCGCCGGCGGTGCGCGCGGCCGGCGTGTCGGCGTAGATCCTCTCGAGCTGCTGCGTAGCGAGCGCTCCGGGCGCGCCGTCGAAGACCACGCGGCCCGCGTTCAGTCCGACCACGCGCGTCGCGAAACGGCGGGCCTCGTCGACCTGGTGCAGGTTGACCAGCACGGGCACGCCCCGCTCGTCGCAGATCTCCCGCAGCAGCGTCAGCACCCGCGACGAGCTCGCCGGATCAAGGCTCGCGATCGGCTCGTCGGCCAGGATCACCTCTGGGTCCTGCATGAGCACGCGCGCGATCGCCACGCGCTGCTGCTGACCGCCCGAGAGCTGCGACGCCTGCGACGCGGCGCGGTCCGCAAGGCCGACGCGCGCCAGACAGGCCTCGGCCTGCTCGCGCGCCCCGGCCGGGAAGCGCCGGAACTGCGCCAGGCATCGGCCCACGGCGGGGGCGCCGCCGATCCAGCCGATCAGCACGTTGTCGATCACCGGCAGCTGCTGGACCAGGTTGAACTGCTGGAACACCATGCCGACCCGACGCCGGACGGTCCGCAGCGATCGGCCCGATGCGTGGGTGATGCGAACGCCGTCGAGCACGACCTCGCCCTCGGTGGGCCGGATGAGCCGGTTCACGCAACGCAGCAGCGTGCTCTTGCCCGAGCCGCTCGGCCCGATCACCGCGACACACTCGCCGCGACGCACGTCCAGCGAGACATCGCGGAGCGCACGCACCCCGTTGCCGTAGCGCACCCCGAGCGACGACACACGGAGCAGCGGCTGTGACTCGCGCGGCTGCGTCACGCGGCACCACGCCGGCAACCGCCGGCGACACCAACCGCAACCGTCTTCGTCCGCCCACCGCTCGGCATCGCGACCGTTCTCCCCGAAAGCACCGACCACAGAATACGATCCTCTGCGGCGTGTTGATTGCTAAGAAACGATCAAGAACACGAGAGCGGCCGACGCCCGCAGCACGGCCTTGAAATCGCACCGGACGTCGTCCAACGAGCTATGCGGGGGCGTTTGCAAGAGGTGGCCGAGCACTCAGATCGCGAGTGGGCACGATGCACATGTTGACTATGAGTCAACACACAATAGCATCCGGCACCAGGAGAGCCACATGGAACCACAGATCAAGCTCGTCGTCTTCGACATGGCCGGCACCACCGTTCGCGACGAGAACAACGCCGTCGCCTCCGCGATCCGCACCGCGCTGCACGAGCACGGCTGCACCGTCACCATCGAGGACGTCAACCCGCACATCGGCACGCCCAAGCCGCAGACGATCCGCACCCTGCTCCAGCAAAAGCGAGGCGACGCCCCGGACGACCTGGTCGACACCGTGCACGAGCGGTTCCAAGACCTGATCGTCGAGCACTACCGCTCGGCCCCGGGCGTGGCCGAGATGGATGGGGCATCGAGCTTCTTCGCCGCCCTGCGCGAGGCGGGCGTCAAGGTCACGCTCGACACCGGGTTCGACCGGCTCACGCTCGACACGATCGTCGAGCGGCTCGGCTGGCACGGCCTGCTCGACGACACTGTCGCCAGCGACGAGGTGCGCGCAGGCCGACCCGCGCCCGACATGATCGAAACGCTCATGCAGCGATGCGGCATCACCGACCCGGCGCAGGTGTGCAAGGTCGGCGACAGCGTCAGCGACATGCAGCAGGGCATCGCGGCCTCGTGCGGGCTCGTTGTCGCCGTCATGTGCGAACGCACACGCGACGAGTACACCAAGTACCCCGGCGTGCGGCCCATCGAAACGCTCGGCGAGCTCGGCGACATGCTCGGCGTGTCCGCGTCGGTGACGCCGTGAACGCCCACGCGGCCTCGGCCTACGCCGACGCGCTGGGCGACGCCATGTCGCGCGGCGCGAGCAGGGTGATCCGGTTCGACGGCCAATCCGTCGCGACGTCGCTCGCCGCGCTTCGCTCGCTTCTCGACGAGGCCGGTGTCACGCGGCCCTTTGTCGTCATCGATGACGCCGCCGTCGCCGCCGCCCGGCTGATGCCCGAGCTTGACGACGCGCTGCGAAGCCTGCCGTTCCTGACATTCAACGAGTACACGCCCAACCCTCGGTGCGAGCACGCGGCGGAGGCGGCTCGCCGGGCCGCCGACTTCGACGCTGACGGCATCGTCGCGGTCGGCGGCGGGTCGTGCTGCGACGTTGCCAAGGTCGCGGCGCTCGCGGCGGCGACGCCCGATCTGATCCACGACCTCAGCCGGGGCGAGGGCACGGGAAGGGCCAGCCCGCTGCCGCTGATCGCCGTGCCCACGACCTCGGGTACCGGCAGCGAGGCGACGCACTTCGCGGCGATCTATATCGGTCCGAAGAAGGTCTCGATCGCCCACGAGCAACTCCGCCCGGTCGGCGTTGTACTCGATGAACGGTTTCACACCGCGATGCCGGGGCCCATCGCCGCCGCGACCGGGCTCGACGCGCACGGCCAGGCGATGGAGTCGGCCTGGTCGGTCGGCGGCACGGCCGAGTCGCTGGCGTTCGCATCCGTCGCCGGCCCGATGATCGCCGAGCATCTCGTTGAGAGCGTCGAAGCGGCGACGCCCGGGGCGCGACGCCGCGTGCTCATCGGCTCGCACCTGGCCGGCAAAGCGATCAACATCAGCAAGACCACGGCGGCGCACGCGCTGTCGTACCAGCTGACCCAGGAGCTCGGGCTGCCGCACGGGCACGCGGTCGCGCTCACGCTCGGTCACATCGCAACGTGGAACGACGGCGTGTCGGACGGCGACTGCCTCGACCCGCGCGGGGCGAGCGACGTCCGCGCACGCGTGCGTCTCGCCGCGTCGTTCATGGGCGCGACACCGGCCGAACTGCCCGACCGGATCGAGCGGCTGCTCGCCGACCTGGGGCTTTCGGCTTCGCTCGCGCAGAGCAACGTGACGCCCAGCCAGCTCGGCGGCTTCGCCGAGCGCGTTGATCCGGTTCGGCTCGGCAACAACCCGCGGCGGCTGACGCGCGAGGATGTACTCGGCTGTCTTGAACGGGCGGCGGGTCTCGATCACGCGCCGCAGATGATTTAAATGATCGAGATGATCTACGCGTCACCCGGCTCGGCGCCGTCCAGCCCCACGCCGTTCGTACCGACCATGCCCTGAAAGACGCACAGCACGCGGGCGGGCGTGCGCGAGGTGCACACGACGCGGTGCGGCGTTTCCGCCTCGAAATAGGCACTGTCGCCGACGTCCATCGCGTGCGACTCGGAGCCGTAGTCAAGGGTGATGCTGCCCTCGAGCACGAGCAGGAACTCCTCGCCGCCGTGGTCGAGCAGCGGCCGATCGTCGTCCGGCGGCACGGTGAGCACAAACGGGTCCATGTTCCGGTCGCCGCGCGCCGACGCGAGCGACTCGTAGACGATCTTCGAGACCTCTTCGTCGCGACGCATGACCACGCCCTCGCCCTTGCGCGTCACGGTCAGCGCGGGGCGCGAGTCGATGCCCTCGAAGATCTGCGACATCGGCACGTCGAGCGCCGCGCTGATCTTCGCGAGCGCCTGCAGCGACGGCGTCATCCGGAAGTTCTCGACCTTCGAGAGCCACCCCCGCGTGAGCCCGGCCCGGGTGGCGACCTCTTCGAGGGTCATCCCCCGTTCCTGCCGGAGGCGTTTGAGCGTGGTCGCGAGTCGGACGAGGTTCATGGCGAACCAAGAGTAGGTTCCGTCACGCCGTCCACCGCGTGCGCCGCGGCTCGGGCCCGGATCGCCGAGTCCACCGTGTCGCTCATCACGGCATCGAACCCGAGTTTCATGAAGGCCTCGAGCTCGTGCTCTGCCGACGCAAACGGTGCGCTGCCGCTGGGCACCAGCACGGGCCGATCGCTGTAGTCGCTTGCGAAGCGGTGATCGCGGAAGGTGAAGGCGTGGATCTGCAGTTCGAGTTCGTCCGCGACTCCCACGCAGTCGATCCCCTTCTCGGCGAGCAGGTGCCACCACATGACTTTCCACCCGTGCACGATCTCCATGCCGCGGCCCGCGACGTGCCGAGCGAGGAACGCGCGCAGGTCATCATCGGACTGGATCGATTCGACATCGAGCACCACGGGGTTTGCGCCCGACCGGACGCCAGGCTCGCACGACAGCAGCATCGCCATCTCGAACCGGTCAAGCTCGGGGCGTGCCGCGAGCCGGTCCATCACACGCGAGTCGAAGGACTGCAGCCAGTGGCTCTCCGGGCGTTCGGTCTCGCCCGTCGCAGCGAGCGCTTCGGCAACACGGTCGGCGCACAGATCGACCTCTTCGGGCGACAGGTGGTCCGCGCTGGTCTTGATCTCGGTGTAGAGCCGGATGCCGGGAGACTGCTGACGCAGGCGCTGGAACGCGCGCAGCGCATCGCGATAGCTCACGATGCGTAGGCCGGGGTCGTTCGGGTCGAAGGGCCTTTCGTCGGCGCGCGGGCCGGCCTGGATCACCGAAAGCCGCTTGAGCTCGGCCATCGTGAAGTCCCGCGTCAGCCAGACCCGCCTGCCGTCGATCGTGCGCGCCCGATCGGGGTAGACGGAGAGCAGCTGGTCCTCGCCGACCACGCGGTTTAGCGTCCAATCGTGCAGCACCGCGAGCTGCTGGTCCTTCGTTAAGACTAGATCAAGCTCGACGCCATCCGCGCCGAGTTCAACCGCCAGCGCCAGGCTTGCTGTAGTGTTTTCACCACCGAACCCGGGCACGCCGCGATGACCGATGACAAGCGTGCTCGGTTGGCTGTCTGAGCCGACCTGGCCCGAAGCAAGTCCGACACTTGCGAACAGGGTGAGAAGAGCAACACAAAACAGGCGATCAATCATGAGCGCACAGTACCGACGACCCGCCCGCCTCGCAACCGACCACGAGTTTGCGCTCGGCCGCACACTGATCGCGTTGGTGGCGACCTTGGCACTCCCGGTCGCGCCCGCCGCCGCACAGTCTGCCGTGGATGTGCGCGTCGGGCTGATGCGGGCGCAGCAGTTCTCGACGCAGAACAACAGGGACTCCGTTGATGTGTTTGCCGACGCCGGCGCGCAGCTGTTCAGCGTTCCCGATGCGAGCCGCGGCGACTACCGCGTCGGGTTCGGCACCGGGGACGACCTCAACCGCGGCGTGCTCATCGTCTCGCCGCGCAACGGTCTCCGCACCAACGTCGGCAACGGGAACGCCGGCGGAAACGTCGGCGGCGATGTCTACGCCACCGTCGCCACCGCACGACCCGGCAGCAAGATCGATCTCTTCGCGGCGGTGTGCGGCGCGCCGAGCGGCCAGGAGATGAACATCGACGTCGCCGCGGCGTTCTTCCCGTTCGACGAAGGCTTCATCGCGGGCCATGCGCTCAACAGCGTGAACAACGGGCCGATCACACAGCTGATCGCGAGCGACGGGCTCATGCTCGGGTCGACGTTCGTCGACAGCCCGCAGACCGAAGGCGTGTACCGCGTCGATCTCAGCGGCTTCGGCGCAACCGGGAAC
>JBCBMF010000146.1:0-7498 GCA_039822905.1 Planctomycetota bacterium | reverse complement strand
CATGCATCAGGTCCTCGCCTCGGATCTCTCTAATGCCGCCGCGCATGGCGCCGCCGATCAGCACGACCCGATCACCGGTTGCTTCCAATGCGAACTGCCGGCCGGGCGAGTCGCCGCCATCAATCACCGTCTTTCGCAGCGTGAACCCGCGGGTAATCTCGCCCTCGACCAGCCGGTCGCCCCCCTCGCCCACGACCGTAAGCCCCGCGATTTCCAAGACCTCGATGCTGCCGGCAAACAGCGACTGCGCGCGAGCGTCGATGATGGTCGCCTCGACAACCGCCGGGTCATCCGGGTCCGAAGAGCGAATGACAAAGTCGGTCGCCACGCTCGCGGCGTTGGTGTCCAGGGGCTGATCGATCAGATACGTACCCGGCGCGAGAACGATCCCGTCGCCGTTCCCGGCCGCGCTGATTGCGGACTGGATCGTGGGAAAGTCTGCCGGGACGTTAAGATCGTCCGCCATCACTTGGCAGGCTCCGGCAAGGGTCAGCAGCGCGATTTCAATGGTGTGTGTATGTGCCATGAGCGTTCAGATGCTCACGATCCGGCGTTGTTCCTTGTGCGCGAATGAAAACGACAACGGCCGACCTGCACCTTCGAGAGGGGCGGTCGGCCGCTTCGTCTCCCCCGATCCTCCGCGGGGCTGAGCAAGGGTCCTCTCCGTGGACCCCAATGCGGATGAGAGGGCTCGAACCTCCACGGGGTTTTACCCCCACTAGGACCTGAACCTAGCGCGTCTGCCAATTCCGCCACATCCGCGTCAGGCGGCAGGGTATGACCCCTGCCGCGCTCGATTCTAGCGAACCGTCCTCACCGAACCATCGCCTCAGGCCTCCGCGGGCTCAAGCTCCTCCTCGGCGTCCGCGTCGGCCAAGTCGCCGGCGGCCTCGAACTGGCCCATACGGTCCAGAACCGCCTTGGGCAGCTTTTTCTCAAGCACCGCCGCACGCATCTCGTGGAACAGGTCCTCGTTCTCGGCGATGAACTTCTTCGACGCCTCGCGCCCCTGGCCCAGCCGGGTCTCGCCGTAGCTGAACCACGCGCCCGACTTCTGCGCCACGCCCTCCTCGACGGCCAGATCCAGCAGATCGCCCGTGATCGAGATGCCCTCATTAAACATGATGTCAAACTCGGCATCACGGAAGGGCGGCGCGACCTTGTTCTTCACCACGCGAGCGCGGGTGCGGTTGCCCACGTTCTGGTCGCCGTCCTTGATCGCACCCGTCCGACGCACGTCGATGCGAACCGAGCTGTAAAACTTCAGCGCCCGGCCGCCGGGGGTTGTCTCAGGCGAGCCGAACATCACGCCGATCTTCTCGCGGATCTGGTTGATGAAGATCACTGTGCAGCTGCTGCGCGCGATCACGCCCGTGAGCTTGCGCATGGCCTGCGACATGAGCCGGGCCTGCAGGCCCACGACCGAGTCGCCCATCTCGCCCTCGATCTCCGCTCGTGGGATCAGGGCCGCCACCGAGTCAACAACGATCAAGTCGACCGCGTTCGATCGCACCAAAAGCTCGACAATCTCGAGCGCCTGCTCGCCCGTATCGGGCTGCGACACGAGCAGCTCGTCGATGTTCACGCCGATCTTCTTGGCCCACGATGGGTCGAGCGCGTGCTCGGCATCGACGAACGCGGCGACGCCGCCCTTCTTCTGCGCGTGCGCGGCAACGGTCAGGCTGAGCGTCGTCTTGCCCGACGATTCCGGCCCGAAGATCTCGACGATTCGGCCCCGCGGGATGCCCTTGCCGCCGAGCGCGATGTCGAGGCTGAGCGCACCGGTCGAGATGCCCGGGATGGAGAGGTAGGCGTCCTCGTCGAGCCGCATGATCGCGCCCTGGCCGAAGGACTTTTCGATCTGCCCCAGCGTCCGCTTGAGGGCGTCCTGCTTGGCGCTCTCGTCCGCGGGCTTGGCTTCGAGGGTCTTGCCGGGTCCGGTCTTCTTCTTGGCCATAGCGGTGGCCTCCTTGTGCCGTGCTCGTCTCGCCCGATGGCCGGGTTCACTCCGGGTCAGACGCCGTCGCACCGTTCCCGATGCGAGCGGATCCGATCACATCGATCGGCGTCCCGGCCGGGGGCGGCATCGGTCGCGTGCCCAGCGCCATCACCCTACGAGATGTAGATCCGTTCTGTCAACGGTTGGGTGACAAATTCTGAACACCGGTCTGAAAGCTGCTCCCGTGCCCCATCTGGCGGCAAACACGCACGCGACGTCCACAGCGGGTTACCATGCGGCCTCATACGACCGCGGACCCGGTGGACGGGCCTGTCGGCAGGTGATCACAAACCAAGTTCTGGAGTCAAGCTCATGAGTAGGCGAGGGGTTGTGTCTGGGTTCGTGTTGGCGGGTGTCGTGCTCGCGGGGCTGCAGGGGTGCACCGCGGTGTCGCGGGGCATGGGCAAGATCACAGCGAACAAGTACGCCGACGCGCGGAGCGGCACGGTGTGGGTCGTCCCCCCGCCCCAGCTCGAGCCGCCGGCGCTGGACAACAAGACCGTCTACATCTCCTACCGCAACATCAGCGACGCGGACGTTGATCTGTCGCAGCTGTTGCGAGACGCGGCGAGCAACCAGGGATGGCAGCTCGTGCCGGATCCGCAGGAAGCCAAGTACCGACTTCGCGCCTCGACACGATTCTTCGGCGAGGTCGACCCCGAGTCCGGCGGTCAGAATGTTGCTCGTGCCATGGGCGCGATCACAGGTGCCGCCGTCGGCGTGGGGACCTATGCGCTCGTCAGCGACATGACCGACAACTGGGCCGCCGGCGCGGTCGCGGGCGGCGCGGTGGGCGGTCTCGCCGGCCTCGGTGTTGCCAACGCCTCCAAGCCCCGCGAGTGGGCGCTCATCGTCGACTTTGTGCTCGAGGAGTACAACCAGGAGCCCGTCGAATTCACGCTGCTCTCGGACAACAGCACCGCGGGCACATCCAGCGCCGGCCTCGGCAACGCCCGCATGGGCGACAGCGGCTCCAACACCACCAGCAACTCGCGCACCGCCGAGATCACGCAGACCAGCAACTACTACCCGCACGGCGTCCGTCTCTCCGCGTGGGCCAACCAGATGAACATGAAAGAGGGCGAGGCCATGCCCCTGATCCGCGGCCGCGTCGAGAGAGTCGTTCAGCAGATGCTGCCGCAGTAAGCAGCCGCCGCTCCTACGAACCCCGCAGCGCCCGGCTCGTCCGGGCGTTGTTTTTTGCCCGTTGCTTGCACGGTACCAGCCGCTAGGCTAGCCGCATGGCCGAATCACACACACTCCGAACTATCACCGACGAGTTCCTCGACCAAGAGGCCAAGATCAAGCAAGGCGGCGGCCCAAAGGCCATCGAACGCCAGCACGCCAAGAACAGGCTCACCGCGCGCGAACGCATCGACCGGCTGATCGACGACGGCTCGTTCTTCCAAGAGCTCGGCCTCTGGGCCGCCTTCAACATGTACACCGAGCACGGCGGCGCACCCGGCGCAGGTGTCGTCACAGGCGTCGGCCTCGTGCAGGGCCGACCCCACATGGTCATCGCCAACGACGCCACGGTGAAGGCCGGCGCGTTCTTCCCGATGACCTGCAAGAAGATCATCCGAGCACAGCACATCGCGCGAATGTCGCAGCTTCCGCTGATCTACCTCGTCGACTCGGCGGGTGTGTTTCTTCCTCTGCAGGAGGATGTGTTCCCAGACACGGACGACTTCGGCCGGATCTTCTATCTCAACTCCGTCATCTCGGCCGAGGGCATCCCGCAGATCGCGGCGATCATGGGCTTCTGCGTCGCCGGCGGCGGCTACCTGCCCGTCCTCTGCGACACACTGCTCATGACCGAAGGCAGCGGCCTCTACCTCGCAGGCCCGGCGCTCGTGAAAGCAGCCATCGGCCAAGAAGTCTCCGACGAAGAACTCGGCGGCGCAGACATGCACGCGAGCATCTCGGGAACCATCGACTTCAAAGAGCCCGACGACGAGGCCTGCATCAACCGCATCCGCGAGCTGGTCGCCAAGTATCCCAACGCAACGGACCACGATGGCTCAAGCCCGCCCGCGTTCAAAGACCCAACCGCGGTCTATGAAATCTTCACCGACAAAGCGGGTGAGCAATACGACGTCCGCGACCTGCTCGCCTGCATCGTCGACAGCCGAGCAACCAAGAACGCCGAGGGCCACGAGTCCCTCGAGCCCGACTTCGACGAATACAAGGCAGACTTCGGCCCCTCCATCGTCTGCGGCTACGCCACCATCGGCGGCAAGCCCGTCGGCGTTGTCGCCAACCAGGTCGCCCTCGGCAAGCAGCACGAACCCGGCGGCAAGGCCGGCCCAACCACCAGCGTCACCATGCCCCGCGTGATCTACGACGAGTCCGCAGACAAGGCAGCACGTTTCATCATGGACTGCAACCAGCGCAAGATCGCGCTCGTGTTCGTCCACGACACCACCGGCTTCATGGTCGGCCGAGACAGCGAGCAGGCGGGCATCATCCGAGCCGGCGCGAAGATGGTCAACGCCATGTCCAACTGCGTCGTCCCCAAGATCGTCCTCATCACAGGCTCGAGCTACGGCGCGGGCAACTACGCCATGTGCGGCCGAGCCTTCGAGCCCTTCATCACCCTGGCCTGGCCTGGCAGCAAGTGCGCCGTCATGGGCGCCGCCCAGGCCTCAGGCGTGCTCGCGACTATCGAAGAACGCAGCCGGCAACGCAAAGGCGAAGCCATCGACGCCGAGACGCACAAGACCATCCTCGACGCCGTCCGCGCCAGCTACGACGAGCAGCAGGACATCCGACACGGCGCAGCCCGCGGCTGGATCGACCGCATCATCGAACCCGAGAACACACGCGACGAGATCATCGCGGCCCTCGATGCCGCGACGAACTGGGACTGGTCGCGCGAGTTCAAGACCGGCGTCTTGCAGACCTGAGATGTCGTACAACGTGCACAAGCGGCAGGCTCTTGACACCTCGCGACCGATCGAGCACCGAATGTCACACGCTCGATCCCTGACGGTGATCACATCACAACGCCACAACGTTCATCGGGATGTTGTTCTCGATCGTGTACACGAATTGACCGGACTGAGCCTTCGCGAGCCCCTGTCCGACGACGATCTGCGAACGGCGATCCGGTGCCTGGACACGCTGCGCGAGAACTTTCCCGAGGTCACGATCCCAAGCGACGTCGACCAACCCGATCGTCGCATGGAGTAAAGACCACGGCCGGCGCTCGTGCACCGGCCGCGGCGGGGATTGGGGTCGTGCGGGGGCACGACTCGCTTGGGTCCTGTGGTTAGTTGATCGCAATCCGGCGCGGACCAGCGGCGCTGTCCTTGGGAAGCCGAAGCTCCAGCACGCCGTTGTTCAGCGTCGCCTCGGCGGAGTCCTCGTTCACCGCGACCGGCAGCGCGATACGCCGGCTCACCGATCCGGCGCGCCGCTCCCGGCGGTGGTAGCGGACCCGCCCCGCGTCGCCGGCGGGCTCCGTCTGCTCGGTCTCTTCCGACTTCGTCGCCGTGATCGAAAGCACGCCGTCGTGGATGTCGATCGCAATGTCGTCGCGGCCGACACCCGGCACGGATGCGTATACCAGCACGGCGTCGTCGGTCTCGGCGATATCAACCTCGAGCACACCATCGTCGGCCAAAGGGCTCAGCAGGCTCATGCTGCCGGTCAAGAAGGGTTCTCGGAACAGGCCCTGCACCAGCCGGTCGAACGGGTGCATGGTCGGTGAAAGGGCTGACGCCTGAGTCGGCTCGCGTCGGATGAGTGTGCGTGTCATTGTGGTTCCTTTCTGGCTCCTTTCAGGGTCGTGGTGACTGCCACGCCGGTGCCGATCAGACGATTACAAGCCGCGTGCCAGCCGCCGAGTCGCACGAACACCGCTGCGAAACGCACGCCGGGCCCATCGCGGCTGTCGCGTTGACAACGCCCGCCGCCGGACGGGTGTCATCGTGGCAGCGTCCGAGATCTTGCGGCGACCCCCGAAACGGAGTGAAGGGTGGCAAGCTGAATCGGGTGTGGCTGCGCATTGGCCCCACGGACCGCCCCGCGTCGGCGTCGTGGCTGGCAATCCCGCGTGCAAGAGACACGTTGCGTGTGCATCGGCGGTTCGCCAAGGTCGGCGGGCGTCACGGAGACACGGACGTGAGCAGCATCGATTTCCATCGGCATCTGGACCTGTGCGAGCGGGTCCGGTATCGCAAGCTTCGCCGGCGTGCGGATGTTGTGCTGGCCGAGCTCGGCGCGACCAGCCCGACCTTTGCCGTCCGGCGTTCGAAAGCCGGAATCGCGGGCGGACTCGTCCTCGGCTGGCTCCGGTTCCGCGGTGTCGTCAAACAGACCGGCTCGGGTCGGCTTTGGCTCGACGAGAAGCGCCAGGAACGCCTCGCTCAGGGTGCTACGCTACGAATCGTCACATACGTCGCGCTCGCGAGCCTGCTGAGCGGCGCGGCCATGGCGGCCGCAACGGCGATGGTCTAACTTCCTGCCCAAAGCACGCAATGCATGCGGTCTAGACTCGCGGCGTGTCAGACCACGTCCGCATCACCGACGTCAGCCCACGCGACGGCCTGCAGAACGAGCCGCTGGTTGATGGTGCGCCGATCACGACAGCTCGCAAAGCGGAACTTGTGCGCGCCGTGCTCGGAACCGGCGTGGACGAGATCGAGGTCACCAGCTTTGTGAGCCCAAAGTGGGTGCCGCAGCTCGGCGATGCGGCCGAGCTCTGTGACATCTTGTCGCACGATGACTTCGACAGTGTGCAGCTCAGTGCACTCGTACCGAACGAGAAGGGCATGCATGCCCTCCTCAGCGCGAACCAGCGCGCCGGGCGTCGGCTGCTCACCAAAGCCAGCGTTTTCACGGCCGCGAGCGAGACCTTCAGCCAGAAGAACACCAACGCAACCATCGCCGAGACGCTCGAACGCTTCAGGCCTGTTATCGCGATGGCCCACGAACATGGGCTCGCCGTGCGCGGCTACGTCTCGTGCGTTGTCGAGTGCCCGTTCGAGGGTCCGATCCAGCCAGCCGACGTCGCAAACGTATGTGAACGCCTGCTCACGCTCGGCGTCGATGAGATCGACCTCGGCGACACCATCGGCCGGGCGACGCCTGAGACCATGGCCACCGTGCTCGATGCTGTACGCGAAGCTGTTCCGGCGGAAAAAACCGTGATTCACCTGCACGACACGTTCGGTGGTGCGGCGGGGTGCGTCGTCGTCGCGCTCCAGCACGGCATCCGCTCCTTCGATGGTTCCGCCGGCGGTCTTGGAGGCTGCCCCTACGCCTCGCACGAGGGCCAGCGAGCGCCGGGCAACATCGCGCTTCGCACACTTGTTGAAACGGTGCACACTGCCGGGTTCGAGACCGGAGTCGATCTCACCAAGCTCGAAGCCGCGGACCGCTTGGCGATCGGCATGATCGGGGGCGGATCGTGATCACAGTCGAACGCGAACAGCGCGACGGTGTTGGCGTTCGGGTCATCTGGCTCGACCGACCCGACAAGCGCAACGCGCTCAC
>JBCBMF010000145.1:0-7549 GCA_039822905.1 Planctomycetota bacterium | reverse complement strand
CTTCGCGTTCTCGCAGGTCGTCAAGGAAGCGGCGGTTCGATGCAGCGAACTCGGCGTTTGTTTCCATCTGCCCGCCAACAAGCGCCTCGCGGAGGAAGACGCGGCGTGCTTCGGGGCGATCGACGCCCCCGTAGTCCACGCGTCGGCCCCGGCTGAGCTCGATCTGCCCGAGCGTAACCTTGGCAGACGCTTCGACACGGCCGCGCTCTGGCTCATATGCAACATCCGAGTATGAACGATCGATCAGATGCGACGCGAGCTGCTCCACCCACGCTCCATCGATCGTCGCGCACAGCCTTGCGTAGAGACGTGTGGTGCGCACGAGCTCTGCGGAAACGACCCAGCTCGTCCCTTTGGTCGACACCGATGAGCCGGGGTGCACATGGAAGACCCCGGCGAAGGGCGACACGAACCCTCCCTGTTCGTGCCTTTTGCCCACGGTGGTCAGGCAACCGGCGAGGATGCTTCGGTGCAGCGCGTCGCGGTCGGGCTCTTTGGGACGACGGCCGATCCGCCAGCCGAGCCCGCGGGCCGCGTCACGGAGCTGGCGGTGGGTATCGGTCCACTCGTTCATGCGCACAAAGCTGATGAATTCAGATTTGCATAGCTTTCGGAGTTGCGAACGACTCAGCGCGTCCTTCTGCTTGTGGAAGTAGTCCCATAGCTGCAACAGCGTCGCGAAGTCTGATGATGCGTCTCGGAACCTCGCGTGCTTCGCATCGGCGGCATCGCGGGCATCAACAGGTCTCTCCCGCGGGTCCTGGGTTTCGAGCGCCGATGCGATGATCAATGCCTCGGCGAGTGCGCCCTGGTCGCGGGCTTCGATCAGCATCCGCGCGAGCCGCGGATCGATCGGCAGCTTCGCCATCTGCTCGCCGGTGGGCGTGATCTGCTGATCTTCGTCGACGGCTCGCAACTCGAAGAGCGTGTCGTAGGCCTCGCTGATGCGGCGGGGCTCGGGCGGATCGAGAAACGGAAAGTCCCGCGGATCACCCAGATTCAGCGAACGCATCTGCAGGATGACCCCCGCGAGGTTGGTCCGCTGAATCTCCGGGGGCGTGAATTCTTCTCGCTTGTCGTGGTCTTCGTGCGTGTAGAGCCTGATGCACGCGCCCGGCTCGGTCCGGCCGCATCGGCCGGCTCGCTGCCGCGCGGACGCCTGGCTGATTGGCTCGATCTGCAGCGACTGCACTCGGCGGCGGGGTGAGTAGCGGCTGATCCGCGCAAGACCGGAATCGATCACGTAGCGGATGCCCGGCACTGTAAGCGAGGTTTCGGCGACATTGGTCGCGAGCACGATTCGGCGTCTGGAGGACCTGGTGAACACACGCTGCTGCTCGGCGAACGACAGCCGGGCATATAGCGGTACGATCTCAGTGCCCGCGAGGAGACGCGTTTGCTCGCAGCGGCGTCTGAGCTCCCGTGCGGCCTCGCGGATGTCGCGTTCGCCGGGCAAGAACACAAGCACATCGCCCGCCGGACCGAAGCCATCCTTGATCGCGAGTCGCTCCGCAGCCTCCGCGATCGCCTCTGGCAGTTCGAGAGCTCGGCCGGACTCATCAGCCATCGCGTGATACTCGACGTCGACCGGGAATGTGCGCCCCGAGACCTCGATGATCGGGACCGGCTGCCGGGTTAATGCCTCGAAGTGCGCCGCGAACCGCGCAGGATCGATCGTTGCCGATGTAATGATGAGCTTGAGGTCGTTCCGTTTGCTCAGCACACGAGAGAGCGTGCCGAGCAAGAAGTCGATGTTGAGGCTCCGCTCGTGGGCTTCGTCGACGATGATCGCTTCGTACTGCTCCAGCAGCCTGTCGGACCGCGACTCGGCGAGCAGCATGCCGTCGGTAAGCACCTTGATGAGAGTTCGGTCCGACGTCTGATCGCTGAAGCGGACCTTGGACCCAACCTCGTCACCGAGCCGGACGCCGAGCTCTTCCGCGATGCGCCCGGCAACGCTGCGAGCGGCGAGCCGGCGGGGTTGCGTGTGACCGATCAGCCCGGCCGCGCCGAGGCCCGCATCGAGACAGAGCTTCGGGATCTGCGTCGATTTGCCGGACCCGGTCTCACCGCAGATCACGATCACTCTTGAACTCTTGACTGCTTCAAGGATCTCCCCGGTACGCTCGCTGAAGGGCAATGCTTCCGGGTAGGTCACGGCCGGGAACGTCGATCGCCGTCCTTCGACGGCGCGTTTCGATTCTTCGATCGCCTCTGCTGCTTGGCTCGGGTTCTGCCGGAGCAGCCGGCGCAGTGTTCGACGGTCAGGCCCGAACGTACCTGTGAGCCGGGCCGAAGTTTCCCTCGGCGAGCCGAACGACCTGGACTTGCGTCTGCGGCGACGGCGTTTCGATGGTGGCGGATCCGGACTCACAGCGACACGGTAGAGCGTTCGTTGCTACGCCTCTCCGGCGGTGGTCTGCGAGTTGTTCTGGACCACGATGTCAGCCGAACGGCGGTAGTCATCCTCGAACTCTTCGAATGTCGGCTCGGCGATAGTCTCAAAGTGCGTGCGGGCGGCGTCGACGCCCCAGCCGCGTTCACCGGATCGCTCGATTGCTTCCCATCGCTTCCAACGAGTCGTGGCGTCGGCCTCGACGAATACGCGGAGATTCATCGCTCGCCTGATGCTCGCATCAAGGGCGAAGATGCCCTCGCAGATGACCGGCCCTGCGGCGGTGATCAGTTCCTCACCAATGCGTCGGTGCTCGTGAAACGACCAACGCGGGACAGAAGCTCGCCCGGAAGACTTCAGCCCCGCAAGGTCCATCGCGAGGCGCGCCAGGTCACTGTGCTCAGGCCGATCGCGCTCGGCGGACGCAATCTGTTCGTAGTCCGGGAGGTAGCGGTCGGTCGACACCACTACTCCTCCGATCGCCTCGCTCAGCAGGCGGGCGAGCGTCGTCTTGCCCGATCCCACAGGCCCGGTGATGCCGATGAGAGTTCGGCCGCGGTCGTCGTGACGCGCGAGTCTGCGGACAATGGCGTTGCATCCTTCGCGGAGACCGAGGACGCGAATCTGAGAGTGCTGTTCTGCGCTCATCGCGGCGATCGCAGGTAGGCTGCGGCTCTGAACTGGACGGAGGATCGCATGGGGCAGTTTACTGGCTTGATCGGCGTGGCGGGTCTGCTCCTCGTCGGCTTCGCGCTGTCTTCCGATAAGAGACGCATTCGGCCCCGCATCATCGTCGTTGGCGTCGCACTTCAGTTTTTGCTGGCCTTCCTGCTGTTGCGATTCGACCCGGTGGTCTCGGTCTATCGACGCATCGCGACGGGCTTCACCCGGGTGCTGGAATTCTCGGAGGAGGGCGCGGTGTTTGTCTTCGGCAGTCTCGCCGACGCCGGCGGACCGTGGGGATTCGTGTTCGCGACAAAGGTGCTGCCGGTCATCGTGTTCTTCGCATCAATTACGGCTGTGTTGTACCACGTGGGTTTCATGCAGCGTGTCGTGGGTGTGTTTGCGTGGATGCTCCGGCGATCGCTGGGCGTCTCGGGTGAGGAGGCCCTTGCAGCGGCGGCTAACATGTTTGTTGGGCAGACCGAGGCCCCGCTCTGCATCCGACCCTTCATCGCACGGCTGACACGCTCGCAGCTCATGTTGGTGATGACCGGCGGGTTCGCAACGATCGCCGGCTCGGTGCTGTCGGCGTTTGTCCTGATCCTCGGGGGCGACGACGCCGACCAGCGTGTCGCGTTCGCGCAGCATCTCTTGACGGCGAGCGCGATGTCGGCGCCCGGTGCGTTTGTCATGGCCAAGCTCATGGTCCCGGAAGAAGATGACATTCGCGAAACGACGGTGGCATCTGCTGCGACGCCAGATACGTCGAATGTCCTTGATGCCGCCGCGGCAGGGGCAACAGATGGTCTGAGGCTCGCGCTCAACGTCGCCGCGATGCTGATCGCCTTTGTGGCGATTCTCGCGCTGATCGACTGGCCGATCACGGCGCTCGGAGAAACACGCGTCGGCGATTCGGTCGAGTCACTGCTTGGTGTCGAAGCACTCTCTCTTGCATCGGTGCTTGGGGTCGCTTTCTTGCCGATCGCGTTCGGCATGGGCCTGACCGGCGGCGATGCTTCGAGCGTGGCATCGCTGCTCGGGACAAGTATGATCGCGACCGAGTTTATCGCATACCTTCAGCTCGGCGAGATGATCCAGACCGCGACGGATGGCTCCGGCATCTCGCCAAGGGCGGCGGCCGTCGCTTCGTTCGCGTTGTGCGGGTTTGCGAATCTGCCATCGATCGCGATTCAGATCGGCGGGCTCTCGGCGCTCGCGCCGGAGCGGCGTGCCGACATCGCATCGCTCGGGCCGCGGGCCATGCTCGCCGGCGCGATGACGTGCTGGATGACCGGCTGCATCGCGAGCGTGCTGCTGCCCGCTAGCCCCGCGTGAACACCGCGGCGTGCAGCGGCTCGGCGAACGCGAGCGCCGCCGCACCAATCAGGGCGATAACTGCACCAAGGATCGCTCGAGGTGTGACTCGTTCCTTCAACACGTAGTGCGCGAACGGGAGGATCAGGACCGGGCTCAGTGAGGCGAGGGTCTGCGCGACAGCGAGCGGGCTGTGTTTGAACGCGACGAGGGACATCCACACGCCGAGGAACGGCCCGACCACTGTCCCGCAAGCCGTCAGGAGCAGACCGGTCGACCACCGGTGGCGCGGCGATGCCTTTTTCGCGTTGCGTCGTGCGAGAGCAACGAAGATGAGGACGATCGGCGCCATGCCAAACAGCCCGAAGACCATGCGGACAAGCGTTGCGGATTGCGCCGGGAGCTGATGTTCTTCGGGCAGCCATCCGCCGCCCATGCCGACTTTGGAGAGCATGCCGCCCGCGGCTTGGCTGACCGAGGCGATGAGCGCCAAGACAAGGCCGCGAACGAAGGTCGCCTTGAGCTTCGAAGCATGGCTCGCTGGCGGTAGTTCCGAATCGTCGTATGGCTCGGCGGTCCGCTCGGTGACGACCCACACAATACCGATGACGGTCACGGCGATCGCCGCGTAGGCCGTCCCCACGATGCGCTCATCAAGAAATACGATCCCGAAGAGCATCGCGAAGATCGGCGACGTTGTCATGCACAGCAGCGCGAGGCGAGGGCCGATGTCAACGAAGGCCGTGAACAGTGCCTGATCGCAGAGAGACAGACCGATGAGCCCCGAGAGCGCGAGTGCAAGCAGTTGCTTCTGGTGGTGAATCTCTGGCCAGAGTGAGCCGTACAACAGGGCATGCGTCGCGCCGAGAAGCACAACAGCAAGGGCGATCCGTGCAGTGTTGACAACGGTGACCGGGATGCGCTGCCCGGCTGTGGTAAAGAACAACGAGGTCAGCACCCAGAGGAGCGACGTGAGAATGGCCGCGCCCGGGCCCAGCAGCTCGGATGGTATTGTGTTGCCCGGATCACTCACCGTGCAGCGTACGCACCGCTCCGGCGCACCACACGCTTATTGGCTATCATCACATCCGGAAGGATCTCGCCGTGCAAGGATTGCCAGACCAAAGCACCGTCAATGACACGATCTCTGTCGCCGATGCGTTTGTCGCGGCTCGAAGCCTGAGCGCTGAACTCGCAGCGCCGCTCTCCGAGGAGGACTGTTGCGTTCAGTCGCAGGCGTGCTGCTCCCCTGTGAAGTGGCATTTGGGCCACACCACGTGGTTTTTCGAACGATTCATATTGACTGATGTCCTGAAGCTTGATCCGTATGACGACCGCTTCGAATTCCTTTTTAATTCGTACTACAACGCGATCGGGAGCCGTCAGCCGCGGGCGCAGCGAGGGCTGCTGACGCGCCCTGGGCTTGGGGAGATCATGGCGTACCGGTCCGTGGTCGATGAGCACATCGAGCGGGCGCTGCGCCGGGGTGATCTTGAACAGGAGCACGTCGGGCTTGTGCAGCTCGGCCTCGACCACGAGCGGCAGCACCAGGAGCTTCTGCTCACGGACGTGAAGCATCTCTTCTGGTGCAGTCCGTTTAATGTTGAGTATCTCGCCGAGCCGCTGACGGCCGCTGCCGAGTCAGACGCGAACTGGTGCCGATTTGACGGCGGCCTGCACACCCACGGTGTCGACTTCGCGGGGCCTGGCGGCGGCTTTGACAACGAAGGACCGGAGCACCGGGTGTTTCTCGAGCCGTTCGAGCTGACAGACCGTTTGGTGACGAACGGTGAGTTTCTTGGGTTCGTTGCCGATGGTGGCTATTCCACGCCCGGTCACTGGCTCGATCTCGCATGGACACACGTCGCCGAGCGTGATATCGCGCATCCGCTGTACTGGCGCCCAACTGAAAGCGGCTGGCAAGAGTTCACACTACGTGGGTGGACGGACCTCGACCCCGCCGCCCCGCTGGTGCACGTCAGCATGTTCGAGGCGGACGCCTTTGCAAAGTGGTCGGGTGCTCGTCTGCCCACCGAGTTCGAGCTCGAAGCGGCTTACGATGACGCGGACGGCCGGGGTGCTCTGCTTGAGGACCGGGTGTTCCATCCCAAGCCTGCTTCGCCTGACCGGACCGGCATCGCCCAGCTCATCGGCGACGCTTGGGAATGGACGAGCAGTGCTTATGGTCCATATCCGGGCTACGCGCCGCCGGGCGGAGCCATCGGCGAATACAACGGCAAGTTCATGTGCAACCAATATGTCCTGCGCGGCGCGAGCTGCGTGACGCCGACCGCGCATGTCCGGAAAACGTATCGAAACTTTTACCAGCCGGACGTTCGATGGATCTTTGCCGGCACCCGGCTCGCCCGCAGCGTCTGACCCGCCAGGAAAGGGAACGAGATCTCTATTGATGTTGATTACCAGGCTCCTGAGAGCGCCGCCCTGCTTGACGAGATCACACGGTCGCTACTGAGCGATCCACCGTTTCTGCCAGCGAAGCTGCACTACGACGAACGAGGATCCGAGCTCTTCGAAGAGATATGCCAGCAGCCCGAGTACGGGCTCACGCGGACGGAGATCTCGATCATGCGGACGCACGCGGGCGAGATCGCTTCGGCCGTCGGGCCGGGCGCGGCGGTGATCGAACCCGGGAGCGGCGCTAGCCTGAAAACAGAGCTGCTGATCGACGCGCTCGATGATTGCGCGGGCTACATCCCGAGTGACATCAGCGACACCATGCTGAGCCTCGCATCATCGAGGTTCGCCGAACGCTTCCCGGGGCTGCCGATCCAGCCGGTTCATGCCGACTTCATGAAGCCCATCAAGCTGCCCGACGAAGCGCGTCTCGGGAACAGGCGGGTGGTCTACTTCCCGGGCTCGACAATCGGAAACTTCGGCGATGCAGCGCAGCATCATGTCTTGAAGTCGTTTCACAGGCTCGCAGGTGAGGACGGCCTGCTGCTTGTCGGCTTCGATCTCGTGAAATCCGTCACAGCGATGGAACGGGCATACAACGACGCGGCGGGCGTCACCGCGGCGTTCAACCTGAACATGATTCACCGCCTGCGCTCCGAGTTCGGTCTCGATATCCGACCTGAAGACTTCGAGTTTCATGCAACATGGAACCCGGATCGGCAGGCGATCGTGAGCCATGTGCATGCCCTGCGCGAGGTCACG
>JBCBMF010000144.1:0-7589 GCA_039822905.1 Planctomycetota bacterium | reverse complement strand
AAACGTCTCTTGTGCCGCATCCTCGGCGTGTCCCCGGTCGCCCAGCACCCGCAAGCAGGTCGCCAGCACCATCCGCTGATACCGCTCAAGAAGCACCTCGAACGCCCGCGCATCGCGCGACGCCGCAAACGCCCGAACTGCCTCGATGTCACTCCACCCGCGTGCGCCGCTCCAATCCTGCATCATGCCGATTCTCCTTCAAAGAGGAGACGGCTGCCACACACTCGCGCTGCGCCCGGAGACAAATAATCCGTAGCCTTGAAAGTCCGGTTCGCAGAACAGTCCACGCGTGTTTGGGTATCACTCGGGTATACAATAATACAGCGTACGCAGCGGGACCGACGGCGCCTAATCGACCGTCGACATCGCATAGGAGCGGTATGCAAGCTTGTTCCGCCCCGTCGCCTTCGCGGCGTAAAGACCGGCATCGGCCGCGTCGAACACACTCTCCGGAGTGCAACTCGAGCCGGCATGGATGCGAGAAACGCCCACGCTCACGCTCAGCGGAGTGCCCCGAACACTCGCGTCCCCAACGTCGCGCCGAAGCCGCTCGAGGTGCTCCATCGCTTCATCGCAGGTCACCTGCTCCAGAAGCACGCCGAACTCGTCGCCACCAATGCGGCACACCATCGCCGTCGAAGGCAGCGAACGCAGCATGGCCTCCGCGGCAGTCCGCAGGGCTTCGTCACCGAACGCGTGCCCGCAAGCGTCGTTCATGCCCTTGAAGTTGTCGAGGTCCACGATGCCCAGAGCAAACGAGTGCTCCTCTGCCTCAGCTCTGCGGCAGTGGTCGGCGAGCGCATCATCGAATACATCGCGATTCGGCAGCGTGGTCATGCTGTCAACGCGCGCAGCGCGGACAAGGTTCAGATGCTCGCTCTCCAGCCTTTCAAGCACATCCCGAGTCTCAACAGGATGTGCATCGTGAAGTTCTCGGAAGCCAGCAACGCTCCGTCGCACTGCGTTCCCAATCAGCTCCTCAGACTCAAGCTCGTCGCCCACAAGCACCTCTGAACACCCGGCGCGGTAGAAACGCTTGACGACACCCAGCGATGGCCACGCACCCATCACAACCACAGGCGTCCTCATGCGCTGCGACCTGATGAACTGCAACGCGTCCGCCTCACACGAATCCTCATCCGAGACAACATCCAGCACTACAACGACGTCAAACCGATGCCGCTCGAGCCACCGCCGCGCGCCGTCTATCGTCTCGGTCATCACGGCAACAGCAGGGAACTCATGATCGGCCAGCTCACGCTCGACGCGCACACGTTCCGGCGAAGAACAACCGACAACGAGCGCTCTGTAAAAGGTCTCGGGCCGCGGCCGACGGCCGTGCCGAGCGATGACCTCCAGCGCATCCAACGCCCCCGAAGCCGAAGTCATGGTTGTGTATTCGGCGATCGAGCCGAGCCTCGGCATATCGGACCGCGGCCGCCGCTCCTCGCAAACGCAAACCACCGGAGTGCGCAGCGGCTTGAGCTCGGAGCCACCGATGTACTCATCCAGGCGACCGAGCTGCGACTCTTCAATCGCGATGACGTCTGGCTTGACGGCATCGACGACCTCACGCAAGTGAGCCGCAGACCGAGGCAGCACGACCGAAAGCAGACCAAGCCGGCTGCACGAAGCCCGGTTCAGCACTTCAACGAGCACAGTCGCTTGGCCGAGAACAGCAACGGAAAGCCCCCTTCCGGCAAGCTGACGAGGGGTGGACGATCGCAAAGGCTCATCTGGAGAAACCTTGTTCACCATGCAACTCTCCCCATCTGCATTCAGTGTCAACAAATCCTGAATCTGCAAACGGGTTATCGACAACCCAGAGATTCGGGGTGTGACACACCACCCCAAATGTTCAACTTTTTTAACCGTTTACACAACAACGTCAGCCCAGCCTGAAGCTGCCCGCATCATCGCTCTCGACTGGCGTCCGAGAATGAATGCAGTAGAAGCCCTAGATCGAGGGTGACGCAAGCATCTGGGAGACGTGGCGCTGAAGACTGCCGGGCAGACTCTGCAGTTGACCTGCCTCGAACCGAGCACGCAGCGATGCGGTTATCGCTACTCGCGTCTCAGGGTCAGTCTGTTCAGCGTCGGCATGCGCAACATCACGAAGCAGCCGGAGCCTCGCCAGCCACGGGTCGTCCTCGCTCACCAACGGCGTGGCGTAAGTGATTGCGCGATTGGCAACCTCCGCCGCCTCAGCCGAGCGGCCTTGCAGGATCAGCCACAGCGCAAGCGAGGGGTCCGCGAGCCTCGCCATAAGCGACTCCGGGTGTTCCCGCTGCAGGGTTTGCAGAATCTCAATCCGTTGATCCCAGATCTGCGCAACAGCATCAGGATCGCTCAGCACACCCTCGCTATGCGTCCATTCCAGCAGCCAGAGACTAAATAAAACCTGGTTGTTCACCCCCCGAGCCTGCGCCCGGCCAAATGCAGTCATCAACTCGCTGAGCTTCCTGCCCGCTTCCACTTTCCACGCACGCTCAGACTCGGCCTTCGCCCGTTCGACCGCCGCCAGCGTCTGCTGTTCCACAACCGCACGCGATAAATAGTTCGCCTTGTGCGCCATCGCAAACCCCGCACCGGCTGCGGCCACAGACACTACGGCAAGCGTCGAAGCCACAGGCCGACGACGTGCACACAGCGCCGCCCGCTTCACCGGGCCAGGCCCGGCCCACTCAATAGGACGATGCTTCGTGAGGCGTCTCAAGTCCTGTGCGAACATGTGCGCGCTGGCGTAGCGATGCCGAGGGTCTCTCGCGGTCGCGCGAGAGATGATCGCACACAAATCGCGCGGCACACCATTGGCCCGGAGCAACCGCTCGGTGCGATCAACACGCACACACCCTGCACCGACATGCGAACGGATCACGTCCGGTGCCGAGCGACCGGCAGCGGGCTCGCCCAAGAGCAACCACACAGCAATGCTCCCAAGTGCATACACGTCGCTCGCGGGAATCGGCAGAAACGCCTGTCCAGACAGCTGCTCCGGCGCGCAGAACGCGAGCGTGAACCCGCCCCGCCGATCACGCACAGCGTCACGACGCCCAGCGGATCCAAAGTCAACAATTACCGGCGTCTTCGCATCAAGAAGAATGATGTTCGCGGGCTTCAGATCTCCATGCACCAAACCGGCGGCATGGATCGCCGCGACGCCATCGGCCAGCTGGGCAAGCAAACGCGCAGCCGCCCGCCAGTGCACCCTGCCGCTCAGCGAAAGCGGCGCGCCTTCAAGCAGCTCCGTCACAACGTACGCGTAATCGTCCTCGTATCCCGCATCGAAGACCTTCCCGACATTCAAGTGCGAGACCCGGCGTGCCAGCCTCGCCTCGTCGAGCAGCCGCCGCGCCTCCGATGACTCATCGGCGGCTATGACCTTGATGGCAACGGGCGCGGGCTTCGCGTCCGTCCCGAGCACGCGATCTGTCGCCCGATACACCGCCCCACTCCGCCCACGCCCCAGCATCGCCCCCAGCAAGTACCGGCGTCCGCCGTCCTCCGCAAGCGGTCCGACAGTCCGCCCTTCATGCAGATGATGAGCCGCCGCGACGTCATAGCCGGCACGGCACACACCCACGATGTCGTTCAGACTGAGGCACGTATCGATCGCATCGCAGTACCCGGAGTACCGCCCCCGCAACTCTGCGATCATCGCTGAAGGAACCCCCAACCGAGGGTTGCAAACAGTCTCTTGCAACAGCCGATCAAGCTCGACTCGAGACACACTCTGCGCATCATGCTCGGCAGCAAAGCTCTCAAACCGACAAACAGCATCATGAGTCGTGACAACCGTGCTCTGTCCGTTTCGCATCATGCTCCGCCGCTATGAGGCCAACTTTCGACCGGTGCCGGTATCTTCACGATCATCCACAGCTCGCGCGGAGCCCGGTCCGATGTTTGCACGCGAACGCACCAGCCGGCTCCAACGCTGGCGGACAGTCGCCGGCTTCAGGCCGAGCACGTGCGCGACCGCCTTGTGGCTCAACCCCGACGCGCGGAGCCGGATGATCTGCTCATCTTGCTCCGAAAGCGGACGCACCGTGTCCCGGCGACCAAGCTCCGATCTGCTCGCCGAAAGCATCTCGGAACCGCCACGACGCGCCGAAGACCCCGCCAACCTATCACCCGAATTCAAATCCGGCGAAGCCTCATCCGTCAGGCGGAGTACGTCTGCGTGCTTCGAACGCCCATGCATGCGGGCGTGATCCATCATCGTTTCGAGGTACAACTGCTGCAGCAACTCCGCCCCATCACGATCGATCGCGCCGCTTGAAAGCCGGCGGTCGATGCGCCGCACAAGCGACGCAAAGAAGTCACTCGAGTCGTTCGCACCATCCGACGTCGACTCGATCTGAGCGCGGAACCTCGCCTTAATCAGTTCCTTGTTCGCCAGCAGAAAGTCAGCCATCGCAGCCCGGGCCACAACGACTGACGCATCGTTCGGTGCCGTATGTGCAGACTCGCTGCGCCCTTGATCCGCAGACCCATCCGGAGATAATGGCGTTGGCGTCGTGCTCACGGCGTCAAAAGTCCCCTTGTCCGATCGCAACCGAGTGCGATCGAAATCTGCCAAGGACCCGGCACACACATCACGCCCCGGTTTTCACGAATCGGAGCCGTGCCTGAGGTCCGATATGTTTAAGATTTCGACGCTCGACCGTCTGTTCCGCCAGAATTTCCTGTCCGAAATGCTCGGGCGTCACGCGCTCGCGTTTATCGCCGCCGGAGCGATAGCGTCCACGGCCATTGTGTCGTCGCCAATTGAGGCACAGCCAGCCATCGAATCGCAGCCCGAGCAGGAACCGGATGCGGACGAGCCCGATCCGATCGACGCCACCTACGACTACCTCCTCTGGCTGATCGACATCCTGCTCGGCTGATTCTTCTTGTACCCAAGAACGCTCACGGGGTCTCTCGCAGCAATTCGAGCCCCGTCAGCACCTTGGCATCAACCCCGAGGCCGTTCGCAACGGCATCGCGCAACCAGGAACGCACCACGTTCATGGGCACGCAGTGCACCGTGATGCGTTCGCCGCCAACCCCGCCGCCCGTCGATTCACGCCGGACGCTTCGGGCGAGGTAGAAGCCAACCGTCTCGTCGCTTAAGCCGGCGGAGCTGACAAACCGCCCGGCCGGGATCATCTCCCGGGCGACGTAGCCAGTCTCTTCGAGCAGTTCTCGACGAGCCGCTTCCACTTCGCCCTCGTCGCCCGCGCGGGGGTCATCACCGACCAGCCCAGCCGGGACCTCAATCACCGCTCGCCCCACGGGCGGCCTGAACTGCTCCACAAGCACAAGTTCGTTCGCTTCCGTAGTCGCAACGACCGCGACGACGCCCCGTGCGTTCACGCGCGTCGCAAACTCCCAGCCGTTCCGTGAAACAAGCGATAGAAACCGGCCGGTCGCGATGGGTGTGTCGGCTTTGCCCTCGTCGGCTCTTGGATCAGTCAAGTGTGCAACTCCGACCGTTTCGTAACATCGTTCCAGGTCAGCCCATACCTGGCAAGGTACTTCCGGATGCGGTCGGAATCGTTCGTCGATGACCGCCGTGCCCGTGAAGCCGCGAAGAGCTCCCGGCCCGCGTCCGACATCGTCCGAGATCGGCTGCACACCTCAAGCACGGCTTCAAGCTGGACGCGATCGAACAGATCCAGATCGTTCGCCGCCGCCGCACCGAGCAGCGTCGAGACACGAACACCACCGTTGCCTGCATCGCCGAGACCGCCACCGCTCCATGATCGGATAAGCCGATCGATCTCGCCCGCAACCACGTCCTGCGAGATCCGGCCGCCCGGAGCGAGCGTTGCCATCCGCGTCAGCGCCGCACCAAGGTCACGGAAGTTCCCAGGCCACCGCCCGTCAGGCCCCGTTGCAAACCGCAGGAACGCAGCCCTCGCCTCGCGGCTGAACCTTGTTAGCTGTCCCCGATCACGCGCGAACCGCTCAAGCTCGTACTGCAGATTGGGCTCGATGTCCTCGGGCCGATCGCGAAGCGGTGGCAGCTCAAACGTCCACAGATTAATCCTCGCGAGCAGGTCCTCGCGAAACGTACCCTCAGCTACACGCTGCGCAAGGTCACGATTGGTCCCGACGATCAGCTGGAAATCGCTCGTAACCTCGGCATCACCGCCCATGGGCAGGAACCGCTTCTCCTCGATCGCGCGGAGCAGCATCGCCTGCTCATCAAGGCCCAGTTCCCCAATCTCGTCGAGGAAGAGCATGCCCCGATCGGCAGCACGCAGCAGGCCGGGACGATCAGACGCGGCTCCGGTGAACGCGCCTTTGGTGTGCCCAAAGAGCGTTGACACCGCGCCATCCCCGCGCAGCGTGGCGCAATTGACCTCGATCAGTGCGCCATCGACCAGGCGATTGTGCTTGCGAAGCTCATAAATGCGCCCGGCGAGCCGTGACTTGCCCGCGCCGGTGGGCCCGGTGATAAGCATCGGGTCGGTCGTCCGGCCCGCGACGAGCTCTATGCGTTCGATCAACCTATTAAACGCTGCATTCCGAGTCTCGATACCGCTCTTGAGCGACGCGATCGCATCCGTGTACTCCCGCTCGAAACGCGAAGCGAGACGGTCGTACCGCGAGAGATCGAGGTCGATGATGCTCATCGTGCCCGGGCTGTCTTCGCCCGTCCCACGCATCGGCGGGCTGGTCTGGATCAGCCGGGCCGGGAAGTACCGGGCCTCGGTCAGCAGGAAGCTACAGATCTGCGCAACGTGCGTGCCGGTAGTGATGTGCACGAGGTAGTCCTCGCGTTCGGTGTCGAAGGCGTAGCCCGTGGCGAAGTCGTGCAACACGCCGTAGACCTCTTCGAAATCCCACGGATCGTCCATATCGACGACAGTTGGCACCACCTCGGTCTCGGGTGAGACGGATGCGATGTCGTCGGCAACCGTTCGCGCAAGCTTGTTCGCTTGCTCGGGGTGCAGCAGTTCGAGGCGGTCAACGACGAAGTCGATGTGCTGACAGAGCGAAACGGTGGGCCGCCATCGCCCCCACCGCTTCGACCCCCGGCCGGCCGCGTCGAGCGTGGTGCCGAGAAAGCCAATCACGACCGTTCGCCGCCGCTCGCGTGCTCGCTCTCCTGTCTTCTTTGATGCTCGCTTGGCCAATCAACATGATCCTATTGGATAGTATACGATTGTACAAGATCGTCTTTGGACGATCCCTGGATCATCTGAACCCTTCTCATGGCCTCAGAACGGCGAATTTGACTGCCGCGCGACGTTGGCACGCCCCTCGCAACGGCCCCAGTCGTCAACAACGACAGGAGGCCGAACCATGACCCGCCGCACCATCAACTCCACCCGCCGCCGGCTGACGGCACACGAGCTCCGCCGGGCCTCCATGCCCAAGCGTAGTGCCGACAGCTGGATCGTCACATCGTTCGTCTGCCCGGAGTGCAACGCCGAGTCGGCGATCGTGACGCGCGTGCTCGTACCGCACCCGCGACCCGCGCTGTCGCGTCGGCCCCGAGTGTGAAGCAACCCATCGCGTCTCCGTAGCCCAATCGGCAGAGGCGGCAGCCAAAGAAACCGCACTGTGCAGGTTCGAATCCTATCGGGGCCATTCCGCCT
>JBCBMF010000143.1:0-7589 GCA_039822905.1 Planctomycetota bacterium | reverse complement strand
CTGCGCGCGACGCCGACGGGCTTCATCCCGCTCGAAGACCAGAAGTACTTCTTCGTGAACGTCACGCTCCCGCCGGCGGCGAAGGTCGCGCGGACCGACGCGGTGCTCGCCGAGGTCGAGGAAGCGATCATGGAGACGCCGGGCGTGGCGGGCGTCGTCACGGTCGGCGGCCTGTCGCTGCTCAGCAACGCGGCCGAGTCGAACAGCGGCACGTGCGTGATCATCCTCGATCAGTGGGAGGACCGGACGTCGCCCGAGACGCAGATCGACGCGATACTCGGTGATCTCGCGGGCCGGCTCTCGGCGATTCCTGAAGCTGTGATCTTTCCGTTCCGCCCGCCGTCGATCCAGGGGCTGGGCCAGTCGGGCGGTTTCGAGATGCAGATCCAGGACCGGGCCAGTATCGGTCTCGACGTGCTCGAAGATGTGACAGGCGACATCGTCGCTGACGCGGAAGAGTCCGGCGAGATCGGGAACCCGTTTACCGGCTTCAGCGCCAGGACGCCTCAGTTGTACCTCGATATCAACCGCATCAAGGCCCAGCAGTTCGGCGTGTCGCTTGACACGATCTTCAGCACGCTTTCGGGCAACCTCGGCTCGGCGTATGTCAACGACTTCAACGCCTTCGGCCGCGTGTACCAGGTCCGCGTGCAGAGCGAGCCGACGTTCCGGAACGATCCAAAGGACGCGCTGCTGCTGCAGGTACGCGACCGCGAGGGCGACACGCTGCCGCTGGCGTCGGTCGCGACCATCGAAGAGCGCGTCGGCGCGGCGACGGTCTACAGGTACAACCTCTACACCTCGGCGTCGATCTCGGGCAACGCCGCCCCCGGGACCAGCACGGGCCAAGCACTCGACCGTATGGAATCGCTGGCGGAGGCGCGCCTGCCGCAAGGCTTCGGGTACGAGTGGACAGGCACCGCCTTCCAGCAGAAGCGAGCCGGCAACGTGGCCCCGATCGTCTTCGCGATGTCGATCGTCTTTGTCTATCTATTCCTCGCGGCGCAGTACGAGAGCTGGGTCGTGCCGCTGACGGTGATGGCGACGATCCCCATCGGCATCCTGGGTGCGCTCGCGGCGACGCTGCTGCGCGACATGGACAACAACGTGTACACGCAGATCGGGCTCGTACTGCTTGTCGCGCTTGTGTGCAAAAACGCGATCCTGATCGTCGAGTTCGCTGAGCAGCTTCGCCGCGAGGGCAGGAGCCTGATTGATGCGACCGTCGAGGCCTCCAAGCTGCGGTTCAGGCCCATCCTCATGACCGCATTGTCGTTCGTGCTCGGCACCGCGCCGCTGCTGATCGCCACCGGGGCCGGCGCGAACGGGCGGCAGTCGATCGGCACCGCTGTGTTCGGCGGCATGGTGCTGGCGACGACGGTCGGCGTGGTGTTCATCCCGACGCTGTACAGCCTGGTCCGCCGGCTCACGGAGCGGGCAACGCTGCGGGGTTGAACCGACGAATAGGAAGCTTGTACGGAGGCAAACAACGGCGGGCATACGGCCTGCATCGCCCGTTGGAAACGATGTACCGCGGGATTGACATCGGTCCAGTACGCCCGCGGCATCGTTAGATCATGCCGGCTCGCGGTTGGTTCGGTTTATGCGACAAAGGTCCGCACCGTATGGAACAATGCTGTCGGGCAGCGGGTTTGCGGTGGGTAGTTCGGACCACACCGAGTGAAAAGGAAGCCGCGATGCAGAGTATCATCAAGTCGTTCGCAGCCGTTGCAGTTCTCGGCGTTGCCGCCACCACCACGACTCTTCTGGTCAACGGAGCGAACGCGACAGTGGCTGCAGCCGCAGAGCGGGAAGCTACAGCCGATCTGTACCTTGTCAAGTATCACGCAGACTGGTGCCCCAAGTGCATCTCGCTGGTCTCACCCTGGGATGAAGCCAAAGCCCAGCTCGCGACCGAGGACGCGAACATTCTGTTTGTCCGGCTCGATCGGACCGATGAGGCAAAGGGCCGCCAGTCCGCGCTGCTTTCGGCGGAGCTGGGTCTCTCGGATCAGTGGAACACCTACAGCCGTCGCAATGGGTCGATGATTCTCTTCGATAGCGAAGGGAAGGTCGTCCGCGAGTTCAAGACCGGCACGGCCGCGAGCGACATCATTTCGGCCGTCCGCAGCGCGGGCTGACCGAACACGATCGGCTTCGCTGGTGTGTGTGCCCGCGTCCGATGCGAGCGTCGCGGCGAAGGCATCTCCATGAAGCCACGCCTGCCGCGACCGAAGCCCCTCCCGATCGAGCCCGGCCAGCGGAGCGTCTGGGACTTCCCCAGGCCGCCGGCGATCGAGCTCGAGTCGCGGCACGTGCGGGCCGAGTTCGCGGGCGTCATCATCGCGAGCTCGAACCGCTGCGTGAAGGTCCTCGAGACGAGCCACCCGCCGGTGTACTTCTTCCCGCCCGAGGATTGCAACGCCGAGGCGCTGCGGCGGACCGGCAACACGTCCTTCTGCGAGTGGAAGGGCGAGGCGGAGTACTTTGATGTGGTCGTTGGCGATCGCGTCGCGCAGGGCGTGGCGTTCGCGTACCCGCGGCCGACGAAGCGTTTCGCGGACTACGCCGGCTGGCTCTCGATGTACGCGGGGCCGATGGACGTGTGTTACGTCGGGGACGATCGCGTCGAGCCGCAGCCCGGCGGGTTCTACAGCGGGTGGATCACTCCGGACGTCGTTGGCCCGTTCAAGGGCATCGAGGGGAGCTGGGGCTGGTGAGCGGGCTGTTTGAGGGGCGGGGCATCCCGGCCGGTGGTCAACAGGGCGACGACGCGCCGGATCGGTACGATCTGCAAGAGCGGTACCTCGATCTCGTTCGGCTCGCGCTCCCCCACCGTGCGCGGTCCGACCCGGGCGGCGGCTGGCCGATCTCTGAAGACCACTGCTTCATGCGCGTCGTGCTCGACAACCTATTTAGCGGGTGCTGGTACGACCACCTCGATCGGCGGCTGGTCGGCTACAAGCAGCTCAGCGATGAACAACTTGTGCGTGCGATCGAACTCGCAGAGTCGATGCTGCGCGAAGGCCCCGAGCTCGCCGCATCCCTGAACGAGCGGAGCCTGGCGTGGCGGGCCGAGAGCCCCGGGGCGCGGGCCCTGGCCGAAAGGCGGTCGTTCCGGCGGAAGCGTGTCAAGCGATCGCGCCCGCCGAGCCCGGACCCGTGATACCTTGGTCGCATGGCCGACACCCAAGAGCCCGTTGAAACGAAACAGCAAGCGCCCAGCGGAGCGATCGCCCGGCTTCTGGGCGTCGTGGAGTGGCTGGGCAACCTGCTACCGCACCCGGTCACGCTGTTCGCGCTGTTCGCCGTCGGCGTTGTCATCGCGAGTGCGGTGTTCGCGTGGACGGGCCTGTCGGCCGACGACCCCCGCATCGGCAAAGAGGGCGAGGTGTTCGTCGTCACGAGCCTGCTGTCGGGCGACGGCGTGCGGTGGATGTTTCAGAACATCGTGAGCAACTTCGCGGGCTTTGCGCCGCTCGGGACAGTGCTCGTCGCGTTGCTCGGCGTCGGCGTCGCGGACAAGTCGGGGCTGCTCACGGCGGTGGTTCGGAGCATGGTGCTCGGCGCGCCGCCGAAGCTGGTGACTGCGGTCGTCGTCTTCGCGGGGGTGCTGAGCAACACCGCGAGCGAGATGGGTTACGTTGTTCTGATCCCGCTCGCGATGGCGATCTATCACGCGCTCGGCCGGCACCCTTTCGCGGGGATGGCCGCGGCGTTCGCGGGCGTTTCGGGCGGCTACAGCGCGAACCTGCTCATCGGCACGGTCGACCCGCTGCTGGCGGGCATCACCGAAGAGGCCGCGCGGCTGATCGACCCGGCGTACGAGGTGCACCCGGCGGTCAACTGGTACTTCATGATCGCCAGCACGTTCCTGGTTACCGGCGTGTGCTGGGCCGTGACGACGTTCATCGTCGAGCCCCGGCTGGGCACATACGACGCGAGCGAGGGTGATGACTCGATCTGCGTTGCGTCGGCCGAGTCGCAGGAGATGAAGCCGGTGACGGCGCAGGAGCGGCGGGGCATCGCGTGGGCCGCCGCGAGCGCGGTGCTCGTTTCGCTGGGCATCGTCGTGCTCGCCGGCCCGGGCGGCGACGCGACACGCGGCATCCTCGGCTGGCTGCCGGGCTGGGGCGTGCTGCAGAACCCGGATCCTGAAGCCGTGGGCGCGGAGGCGTACCGGCCGCTGCTGAGAAGCGTCGTGCCGCTGATCGTGGTGTTCTTCGTGATCCCCGGCTTCGTGTACGGCCGGATCGTCGGCACGATGCGCACCGATCGCGACATCATCGACGCGATGGCCGAGGCGATGCGGAGCATGGGGCTGTACATCGTGCTCGTGTTCTTCGCGGCGCAGTTCGTCGCGTTCTTCGGCTATTCGGGACTCGGACAGATCCTGGCGGTCAAGGGCGCAGACCTTTTGATCAGCCTGAACCTCGACAACCCGGCCGTGTTCCTGCCGTTCATCCTGATGTGCTGCTTCGTGAACCTCATGCTCGGATCGGCGAGCGCGCAGTGGGCGGTCACCGCGCCGGTCTTCGTCCCCATGCTCATGACGATCGGCTACAGCCCCGAAGTCATCCAGGCCGCGTACCGAATCGGCGACAGCACGACGAACATCATCACGCCCATGATGAGCTACTTCGGGCTGATTCTCGCGGTCGCGACGCGGTACAAGCGGGACCTCGGCATCGGCACGATGCTCGCAACCATGCTGCCGTACTCGGTCGCGCTGCTGATCGGCTGGACGGTGCTGTTCTATCTCTGGGTGTTCGCGCTCGGCCTGCCGGTGGGCCCCGATGCGCCGACAACCTACGAGATGATCGCTACGCCCTGACTGCTACCGATCCAGCGATTGCAGCCAGTTGGTGACGATGTCGACACGCGTGATGGGCCCCTCGTCGTCGCCGCGTTTGACCGCGACCCCGCCGAGGCCCGGTGCCATCTCGACATCGAGGTAGGCGGGCACGTTTACCTCTGTCTGCCGCGGCTCGCCGACGCGGATCCCGTCCGCGACACGCACCGGTCGGATCAGCACCGAACGGTCGGCCCGCAGGTACGACAACTCCGCGCCGCCGTCTATTGCGGCGTGCCACCCGCTCGCGATCACATCCTCATCGGAAACAGAGATCGGCGTGCCCAGTTGGCCGTCGTTCAGCGAGCGGACATAGAGCCGAGACGCTCCCGACTCCGACGATACGTACGAGACCAGAGGAACGCCGGCCGGCGCGTGGTACAAGCTCCATGTCGTCTTGTGAAAGCCAGCAATCTCGCGCGTCTCACCCTGCCCGTCCAACGGGATCTCCATCACGCGACGCTCGCCGCTGATCGTTACCTCGAGGGCCAGGAGCGATGCACCGTCCGGCGACGCACTCGCCGGGATCGCGCTCGCGCCGGGCCCCGACACGTAGATCGGCTCGATATCGCCTGTGCCATCGAAGCGTGCACGAACGACTTCCCCCGTGCTGCCCAGGTTCGGGTCGTACCGTGCGGCCAGCACAGTCTCGCCATCGGTGGTGAACACCGAGTGGTTGTAGTCGTGATCGGGGCTTGCGAGCAGCCTGCGGAAGCGGGGTCGATCGCGTTCGGCGACCCAGATCTCGAACAGGCCGCCAGGGCTGGAGAGAGTGACCGCGATGCGCTGCGCGTCCGGCGAGATCGCGACCTCGCCCTCGAAAGCACGCTTCTCGTCCGACCACTCGCTCTCGTTGAACTGCATATCCAGCTGGACAACGGTGCGGCGCGCACCGCGGAGCCCGCCGGGCAGATAGGCCAGCGTGCCGTTCTGCGAGACCGTGAACGCGCCGTGGCTCCACGCGTAGGCGGTCGCGAGATCGCCGTGCACAGGTCGGATCGCGCCGAGGGTCTGCATCGTCTCGGTGTCGAAGGCGGTTTCAAAGATCTGAGACCCTCGCGAGAACAGCAGGCGGCCGTTACCGAGGCCGATCGGGTTCCGCGCGTCGCGGACGACGCGCTTCGACTCCCCGTTGCGCAAATCGACAGCGAAAACGTCTTCGCCGTATGTCCCCTCGGAGAACCGCGGGACGATCACCGACACCCAGTGATTACCGAGCGGGCCGTAGAACGACCCGATCAGACCGTCGGCCTCGTCACGGTCCAGGGGAACACGGCGGACCTCGTCGCCCGTCGCCGCACTGAGTAGCACAAGTTGCTGCGTGGGTCCATCGAGGAACACGATCTCGTTTGTCGGCGTCCACGCGAAGGTGTACCCCGACACGCCGCCGGACTCCGGGATTGCGCCGATCCGAATCGGCTCGACCGAAAGATCGGCGGGTGCGCGGTACAGGTCACGCAGCCCGCCGCGATCGGAACGCGTCGCGAACACAACCCACTGCCCGTTCGGCGAGAACGCGGCGTGCGTGACATCGCGGATGCCGTCGATGCGACGGATCTCGCCCGAGCCGAGGTCGCGCACATACGCGATGTCGCGGAAAGAGGCGTCGGCTTGCTCGGCGTCGAACACATCGCCCAGCAGCACGACATGCCGTGCGTCGTTCGAGATCACGGCCGAGCTGAGCCGGAAGCCGTCCGGCGCGAGGATGGTCGCGTAGACAGGCGGCGCGGCAACCGGCACCCGCTGCTGACCCGATTGGCCGAGCATCACGAGCGTGAGCGCACCGACCAGCCCGAGTGTGACGGCGGTGAACGCCGCGACGAGCGGCGTAATGGACCGGCGATGTGTTTCGGGGGTGGACGCGTCGGGCAGCGGCGAAAGCAGATCGAGCCGGGCGTCGCCGATGTCGCGGTACCGCTGAGACTTGTCGCGCTGAAGGCACCGCTCGAGCACCCGGCGGACATGGGGCGGCGTCTCGGTCGGCAACCGATCGAGGTCGAAGCTCTTGTGCAGCACGGCGCCGATCGAGTCGCTCGCGGTCTCGCCCGCGAAGGGGCTCGCGCCGGTGAGCATCTCGTGCAGCACCACGCCGAACGACCAGATGTCGGTGCGCTTGTCGACGCGTCGGCCCCGGGCCTGCTCGGGCGACATGTACGCCGCGGTGCCCAGGATCGCGCCCTCGATCGTCGGCGAGTTGCCGCGATCGGCGGGGAGCACCGGGCTCGAGAGCGTCTGCGCGTCGCCGGCCGCGGTGGAGCTGCGGCCCTCGTCCGACCGCGCGAGGCCGAAGTCCAGGACCTTGGCCTCGCCCTCCGGCGTGACCATGATGTTGGCCGGCTTGAGGTCGCGGTGGATCACGCCCGCGTCGTGCGCCGCCTCGACGCCGGCCGCGATCTGCGTGGCGAGCTCGACCGCTTCGTCGACCGGCAGCGGCCCGCGATCGAGCCGATCGGACAACGCCTCGCCCTCGACGTACTCCAGCACGAGGTATCGGCCGCCGTCTTGTTCTTCGACGCCGTGGATGCCGGCGAGATTGGGGTGGTTGAGCTGCGCGAGCGTACGGGCCTCGCGCTCGAAGCGTTCGAGCCTCGCCGGGTCGGCCGCGAACTCGGCGGGCAGCGCTTTGATGGCGACGCGCCGGCCGAGCCGGGTGTCGGTCGCGAGATAGACAACGCCCATGCCGCCCCGGCCGAGCTCGCCCTCTATCTCGTATGAACCGATCCGCGTGGTCATCAGC
>JBCBMF010000142.1:0-7617 GCA_039822905.1 Planctomycetota bacterium | reverse complement strand
GTTCGACCCCGTTCCCGCCATCGCTGACGTGTGCAAGGACTTTGGGGCGTGGCTCCACGTCGACGGCGCGTTCGGCGGCACGTCGCTGCTCTCGCCCGATCACCGGCACCTGATGGCGGGGCTCGATCGCGCGGACTCGTTCACGTGGGACGCGCACAAGATGATGGGCGTGCCGCTGGTGAGTAGCGTGTGCCTGACGCGCGAGCCGGGGCTGACCACCAAGCACTTCGACGAGTCAGCGAGCTACCTGTTCCAGCAGGATTCAGATGATCTAAACCCGGGCACCCGTTCGATCCAGTGCGGCAGGCCCAACGAGGCCATCAAGCTTTGGGCGTTGTGGCAGGCGCTGGGCGACGATGGCTATGCGGCGCGCACCAACCGGCAGGTCGAGCTGGCCCGCTACGTGGCGGATCGCGTGCGCACGGACGATGACTTTGTGCTCTCGGTCGAGCCCGAGTGGGCGACCGTCTGCTTCGAGCTCGTCGGCAAGCCCTCGGACGCGATCTGCGAGGCGCTCGACGACCAGCAGCTCGCCAAGCTGGGCTTCGGCATCGTCAAGGGCCGACGCGTCATCCGGCTGGTCACCGTGAACCCGCATCTGACCGAGGGCGACTTCGATCGGCTGCTCGCGGAGATCAAGCACGTGGGCGCCGATCTGCCGGAGGCCGACAACGCGCTGACCGAGCCTGCCGTCGGCTAGCCAAGCCAGCTCGCTCCTACATTTCCGCGTGGGCGACCCGAAGCAAACCCCGGCGATGAAGCAGTATTTCCGCTTCAAGGAGCAGCACCCCGACTGCGTGCTGCTGTTCCGGATGGGCGATTTCTACGAGCTGTTCTTCGAGGACGCCGAGACCGTCGCGGGCCCGCTCGGGCTGACGCTCACGCAGCGGACCGGCGGCGTACCGCTCGCTGGTGTGCCGCACCATCAGCTCGACAACTACCTTCGCAAGCTCGTCGCGCTGGGCTATCGCGTTGCGATTGCCGACCAGATCCAAGACCCGAAGGACGCCAAGGGCGTGGTCGACCGCGCGGTGACGCAGGTTGTCACGCCGGGCACGCTCGTTGATGACGGGCTGCTCGACGGGTCGGCCGTGAATCGGCTGGCCGCGCTGCATTTCACGGACGCGGGCGATGCATCGTCCGCATCGGTCGCGGTCGTCGAGGCGAGCACGGGGGATCTGGTGCTGTTTGACGCGACCGCCGAGTCGCTTGCCGATGAGTTGGCGAGCCGGCGCGTCAAGGAGATCCTGTACGCCGAGACGGCAACGGGCGAGGCGCCGCCTCGCGTGCGGCGGGTGCTCGATGCGTTGAACACCTCCGGTACAGGCAGGCCGGCATGGCAATTCAGGCGAGACGAAGCGCTCGAAGCGGTGCATGCGCAGTTCGGCGTGAGCACCCTCGAAGGCTTCGGGCTCGCGGCCGACGACCCAGCGGTGTTCGCGGCGGGCGCGGTGATCCGGTACCTGCGCGAGACCAAGGCCGTCGACGACAAAGCCGCGAACAACCGGCCCGGCGCGTTCGCGGCGGCCACGCTCGCGCACCTGCGCCCGCCGCGCCGCGAGACGAAAGAAGGCCGGTGCGTTGTCGACTCGGTCAGCCTGCGATCGCTCGAGATCGAGCAGACGATCCGCGAGGGATCGACCAAAGGCTCGCTGCTCGGGCTGTTTCTGACATCACCCGGCGGGGGCGGCTGCCGAACGGCGATGGGCAAGCGGCTGGTCCGAGACTGGCTGTGCCGACCTTCCGGAGATCGGTCGACCATCGAGTCGCGGCACGCCCGCGTCGCGGCGCTCGTCGAGGACCGACGGCTCGCGCGTGAGATCGGCGAGACACTGTCGCCAGTGCAGGACATTGCTCGGATCGCGGGGCGTGTCGCGCTCGGGCGGTGCTCGCCGCGGGACATTGTTGGGTTGGGTGCGTCGGTCGGCCGGGTGCGCGTAATCGCGACGCTGCTGGACGGCGCGCCGGCGTTCGATGCGCATCGTGAGTCGCTGCTCGGGCTTGCGGCGACGCTGGAGCCGGTCGCGGATCGAATTGAGCGCGAGTGTGTTGATGAGCCGCGCGCGCACCTGCGCGACGGCGGCGTATTCCGCACGGGTGTCGACGACGAACTCGACGAGGCCCGCTCGCTCCAGACCGATGCGTCGGCGTGGTTGGCCGAGTACCAGGCGAAGCTCGCGACCGAGCTTGGGCTGCCGGGCATCAAGGTCGGATACAACAAGGTCTTCGGCTACTACGTCGAGCTGTCGGCCGCGCAGGCACGCGATGCGAAGGCCCAGCTCGACGCGGCGTCGCTCACACGCAAGCAGACGCTCAAGAACGCCGAGCGGTTCATTACGCCGGAGCTGAAGACATTCGAAGAGAAGGTGCTGCGCGCCGAGGGCCGCGCTCTCGAGCGGGAGCGGGAGCTCTTCGCGAGCCTCGTCGCATCGGTCGCGGGCGTGCTCGATGCGCTGCTGAGCTACGCGGACGCGGTTGCCGAACTCGATGCCGTGCTGGCGTTTGCGGACCGCGCCGCTAAGCACGGCTGGGCGCGACCGCAGATGACCGACGAACCGGCGCTCGAGATCGACGAGGGTCGACACCCGGTGCTCGAAGAATCGCTCGGCGGCGAGTTCGTACCGAACTCAGTCTCGATGGGTGGATCGGCGGCGGGGCTCTCGCTGATCACGGGCCCGAACATGGCGGGAAAGAGCACGTTTATCAGGCAGGTCGCGCTCATCGCGGTGCTTGCGCACGCGGGCAGCTTCGTGCCGGCGGCGAGCGCGACGATCGGCCTGTGCGATCGGATCTTCACCCGTGTGGGCGCCGACGACGCGCTGCACCGCGGGCAGTCGACCTTCATGGTCGAGATGATCGAGACCGCAAACATCCTGAACCACGCCACGCCGCGGTCGCTCGTCATCCTCGACGAGATCGGGCGCGGGACGTCGACGCTCGACGGGCTGAGCCTGGCGTGGGCGATCGTCGAAACGCTCGCGGGCAGTGATACAGCGCCCGGCCCGCGGACGCTGTTCGCCACGCACTACCACGAGCTGACGGACCTCGACGAGCAGCTCGGCGGGCGCGTCGCCAACTTGCACGTCGCGGTGCGCGAGTGGACGCCGGCCGGCGGCGAGAGCGAGATCGTCTTCCTGCATCGGATCAAGCCCGGGCGGAGCGACCAGAGCTACGGCGTGCACGTCGCTCGGCTCGCGGGCGTGCCCGATGCGGTGACGAGACGCGCGAGGCAGGTTCTTGAGTCACTCGCCGTGCAGCACGGGCCCGCAATGGAGATGGCGAGGGTGAACACCGCGTCGCAGCGGTCCGCTGCGCAGCTTTCTCTGTTCACGGAGATCATGCCGCACCCGGCGGTGGACCGCCTGCGCGAGGTCAACCTCGACGAGTGCTCGCCGATGGTCGCGTTCGAGCTGCTCCGTGAGCTGCGTGGGATGGTCGACCGCGACGCCGATCAGTAGTCGACGAGCATCGGCTGGGTGTGCTTGAGCGCGAACTCGCAGCCGCTGAGCAGGACCGCGGCGCCCCAGATCGCGTCGCGCATCAGCGGAGTTCGGGCCTCGTCACGCGACGCAACGGCGAGGGTTTCCTGATCGGCCGTCGGCAGGCCCATGTGCTCGCGTAGCAGGCGGCGGCATTCCTGCTCGAGCGTCTGCACGCTGCCGATGACCGCGCCGGACTCGTCGGGGAGAGGAACGATGCCGACCGGGCCCACGAAAGTGAACGGGATCCAGAACCGGCACAGGCAGATCGTTGGGTAGTCGAACGCCGACTCGGTCTCGCGCACGAACGCCATCGCGGCATCGGTCCGCTCGTCCCTGATCATCTCGTCGGGGATCGGCAGCTCGCCCAGCGACGCGTACGCGGCGAACACGACGAGATGCCTCCAGCTCAGGAACTGGTCGCAGAAGTACTCGCCCTTGGGCAAGTCGGGCCAACGCACGCGCTGCGCGCCCCGCTCGTGGAAGACCCGGGCGACGCCCTTCTGCCAGGCGATCGTCTGATCGCGGAACCGGCTCGGGTTCTTTGGTCGGACCTCGCGCGTGCCTTCCGGTCCGACCTCCAGTCGCACATGATTCGCGAACATCTGCGCTGCTTTGATCTTGAAGTCTCTCGCGTAGTACCGGCACAGCGGGCCGGCGTAGAGATCAACGGCCATCGGCTCGCTCCAAGTTGAAAGTCTTTAGCGATCGCTGGATGAAGTTGGCCACTTCACGGGGGTGTGTCAGCGAGATCAGGTGTCGTGCGCCTTCGATCGTTTCATCCGCCTCGCCGCGCACATCGGGGATGATCTGGTCGAGCTCGCCGTGGACGTGACGGATGGGGATATCGAGACCTTCCGGCGGGCCGGGCCATGAGGCGCAGGCGAGCGATGACCAGTTCAGGAATGCCGGGTCGATGTCGCGGGCCATGTCGAGGAGCAGCTCGGCGCTCGCGGGGTCGAGGCGGTCGCGGCGTGCGAAATTCCGCGCAAACGGTACATAGACCTTCTTGGCGATGAACGACGGGATCATCGAGCCGAGGCGTTGCTGTCGTTTGAAGGCGTCGCTGATCTGGTGGGTGCCGCGGACGCCGCAGATGAGAATGATGCCGAGCGGCGTTGGATCGAGAACCGCGGCGAGTTCCATCGCGAGCTGGCCGCCGAAGCTGAAGCCGCCCACGGCGTAGCGGCCGTCTTCAGGAAGCTCGGATCGGAGCGTCTCGGCGTACCGACGCGCGTAGTCGCGCAGCGGCTCGTCGGGCTTGGGCTCGATTATCGCGGGCACGCCCGCTTCGGGCAGGTGGGCGAGCAGCGGGCCGAACAGGCGGTGGTCGGCGGCGAGCCCGGGCCAGAGCAAGAGGCGATGCGATTCGTCGGCCGCGGGCGCAGCGTAGTTCGGTGTTGGCATGGACGCTTCTCTCTCAGCGGGCGCTACCGTGGCGAGACGACGCACGATTGTTAACGCCGGAGGTGCACCATGTCGACGACGACCGCCCTTGACCAGTACATCACGCTCGGCCGCAGCGGCCTGCGCGTGAGCCCGTTGTGCCTCGGCACAATGACCTTCGGCCTCGACTGGGGCTGGGGCTCGACGCCCGAGGACTCGGCCGCGATCATGGACGCCTATATCGACCGCGGCGGCAACTTCATCGACACCGCGAACATCTACACCAAGGGCCACAGCGAGGTCATCATCGGTGAGCATCTCGCCAAGAACCCTGGAAAGCGCGACCGGCTGGTCATCGCGACCAAATGCACCGGCAACATGATGCCGGGCGACCCGAACGGGGGCGGCGGCGGCCGCAAGAGCCTGATCAATGCGGTTGACGAGTCGCTGCGCCGGCTCAAGACAGAGTACATCGACCTGCTCTGGTCGCACTTCTGGGACAAGCACACGCCGATCGAGGAGATGCTGCGTACGTTCGATGATCTTGTCCGGCAGGGCAAGGTCAGGCATGTCGGGCTCAGCGATCATCCGGCCTGGATCTGCTCGCACGCCCAGCACCTGTGCAAAGCCAACGGCTGGGAGCCGCTGATCGCACTGCAGATCGAGTACTCGCTCATCGAGCGGTCGGTCGAGGGCGAGCTAATGCCGATGGCGCAGGAGTTCGGCATGGGCGTGACCCCTTGGAGCCCGCTCAAGGGCGGCATCCTGACCGGCAAGTACACGCGGGAGTCGATCAAGCAGGAGGAGGGACGCGGCGCGGCGTGGGAGCGGCAGATCGACGACCGGGGCTTCGCGATCATCGATGCGCTCGTCGAGGTCGCCGAGGATGCCGGCTGCACGCCCGCGCAGGCGGCGCTCAAGTGGGTGCAGGACCGCTGCGGCGTGACCAGCACAATCATCGGCGCACGGACGATGGATCAGCTGAACGCGAATCTTGATGCATTGGACGTTTCGCTGTCGGATGAACAGACCAAGAAGCTCGACGACGCCAGCGACATGCCGCAGGCGTTCCCGCACGCGTTCTTGCAGAACATCCCGACGGTGATTCAGGGCGGAACGTCGGTCAACGGCGACGCTCGGAAGCCCTGGGACATGGCGCCGAAGAACGACGGCGAACGCTGGTGAGGGAATACCGGTAGGCCGACCTGCGTACGCTCCGGCATGCTGACACCCGACTACCTGCGTTCGAAGTTTGAAGCCGGCCGCGACTACGACGCGTACGTCGCGACGGGCAGCGCCCCGAACCAGCAGGCGTGGCAGGACTTTCACGCCGGCGTGACGCTCACGGCGGCGCAGTCCGATGTGCTCGGCGCCTTCGAGCGGCGGCTGCATGTCGTTGTGTCCAGCGGGACATGGTGCGGCGATTGCGTGCAGCAGGTGCCGATGATCGACGCGATCGTCGGGGCAACCAAGGGCCGGGTCGAGGCGAGGTACGTCGATCGGGACGAGCACGCCGACCTCGCGGAGCACCTCAAGCTCTGCGGCGGGCTTCGGGTGCCTGTGGTGTTGATCCTGAACGAGGACTTCGACCTGCTGGCGCTCGAGGGCGATCGGACGCTCTCACGTTATCGGGCCATGGCGGCGCGGCAGCTTGGGCCGAGCTGCCCGCTGCCCGGCGCCCGCGTGACAGCCGAGGAGGTCGAAGCAACCCTGCAAGACTGGGTAGACGCTTTCGAGCGGGCCCACATCATGGCCAGGCTCAGCACCAAGCTCCGGCAGCGGCACGGGGACTGATCACGCTGGGCAAGCTGTGCGTTCTAGGAACCGTTCAAATTCCAAATATACCGCATGGCAAGTGAATCGTCGGCCTTTCTGGTTGACACAGACCCCGGATTCGGGCATTCTGCAGGGGCCCGCCGACGTAAGACACCGGCGGGGTTGTCCGTTTGGAGCGATCACTCCGCACGGAGCAACATGACTCTTCGGGAATCGCAGCCCGAGCGTCGAGCCACAGGAAGCGTCGCGACAGCGCGGCGATGAGAGAGACATGAGCGTCTCGGCATCGTGCCGGGGCCGAAGAGAGAGACAGGAGACAGACATGAAGAGTGTTGTTGTTGCGATGCTTGCCGTCGCAGGGTCGGCAGCGGCCGATATCGATCGTTCGAACTACACCATCTACTCGGCCACTGCGTCCTCGATCGAGGGCGGCGTTGTTGCCGATCGGAGCATCGCCGGTCCGGTGTACTCGAACATCACGAGCGATACCGCTGGCTTCTTCAGCACGAGTTCGGGTCCGGCCGATGGCGACGGTGCCCCTCAGCTGATCAACTTTGATGATTACACCTCGATCGCTCCCGGCGGCGGCTTCTTGGACGAGTTCGTCTTCGTCGGCGGTGTTGACGTCGCCGGCGGTGTCGTGTTCTTCGACATCCTCGACGACAGCCTCGGCTTTGTCGATGGCTTCGGCGTTGCCCTGAGTCAGGCAGGTAACTTCATCTGGACGATCAACATCACCAACAACGACGTTGCGTTTCCCGAGAGCGGCAACGTCGCGATGTTCGTTGATGACGACGGTGGCTTCGGTCCTGCTGCGAACGGCACGTTCTTCCTGACCGCAGACGCCGCGACCGTCGGTGACAACGGCGCCAGCGCCGGCTTCACCGGCCCGGCCGGCGAAGATCTGCATCACACGTTCGAGCTCGTTGCCATCCCGGCACCGGCTTCGGCCATGCTGCTCGGCCTCGGCGGCCTG
>JBCBMF010000141.1:0-7980 GCA_039822905.1 Planctomycetota bacterium | reverse complement strand
CCCGGCCGCGCGATGTGGTTTCAAGTGTCAATCAGCGACGGCGACGCGTCGCACCGAACGCGCCCGCCGCGAGCAGCAGGGCGGTCCCGGGTGCGGGAACAACAGCGTTGACCGTTCCGGTCAGATCGATCACGACGGTGTTGCCGAGCGAGTCCGAAACATCGTCGATCTGAAACGAAATGCCGTTGCCCGAAAACTCCAGCGTGCCGCTGTACACGCCGAAGCCGTCGACCACAAAGTCAGCGGCGACGCTCACGTCGATCGAGGTCAGCAAACCATCCGTAAACGTAACAGTATCCGAGGCATCAAAGGCTCCGAAATCGATGCTCCCAGGCGCGTCAAAGAACCAGAGGCCGATCGCACGGTCCGAGATATCCGAGAGAACGGTGGGCGTGCTTCCTGGGACGCCGTTGACACGGTTCGGGTCGGCGGTCCATAGGCCGGACAAGTCGAGACTCGTGATGCTGGTTGTCTCGATCCCGTTGCCGGAGATCGCGGCGGTGTCGTAGCCGATCGAGCCGACCTCGAAGTTCTCTTCGCGCGGGAACAGGTCAACGGGCGTGCCGAAGGTTGGCCCCGGGTCTGCGGCGCCGAGTTTCGCGAGGCTGTAGAGACCATCGGCATCACCGAACGTCATGGCCGTCCCCAGCGTGCCATCACCCTGTCCGATCTGCGCGAACGCGAAGGTGAAGCTGTCCTCTGAAACGAAGCCGTTGGTATCCATCGTGCTTGCGAGACTGATGGACTGGCCCATGGCCGACCCCGCCAGTACGAGCACGCCGACTGCTGCGATACTTCTCATGTTCTCTCTCCCATTTCAGATGTGCCCGGGTAACAACTCAGCCCGGTTCTGGTCTCTCCCGCGGGCTGCGAACCCGCGATGCATGGAAAGCGTCGCACAGCCTTTGGGCCGTGCGACGCGAGAGCAAATAGGTGAGTTAGCGGCGACGGCGGGCCATGGCGAGACCACCGAAGCCGATGAGGGCGGCAGAAGCGGGCGCAGGCACGACGGTGACAGCAGCATTGACACCGCCGGCCTGGTGCTGGTACCACGTGCCGCCGAAGTTGGCAAAGGGATCGGCGATGGGCTGACGGCCTAGCGACTCATGACCATCGAGAACTGTCCGCAGAGCGATTTCGGCGCGAACATCGCCGAAGGTCGTGTCGAGGATCGTGCTGGTCCAGAATGTGGAGAGCGGCGTGCCGACGCGGCCGACGCTGAGCACTTCCGCCGAAGCGGTTGTGGCAGTAAGGGCGACGACGGCGGTCGTAGCAACACTTACGACACACGGTTTTCTCATCGTTCTCCGATCGCCAAGTCTCGTGTGCGCAGTTGCAGACCGTCTCTCTTGCAATTGCAATTGAGTCTCAATATCACGAGTATAGCGACGACAACCAAGGAATCAACCGGATTCAGGCCCGCCCGCTCCACATCAGTCGCCCGAACCCGGCTCGGCGATCATGCCCAGTCGCAGCAAGAACTTCTCGGCTTCGTCGACGAGGTCCTCGTCGAACCTGTGCACGCACGGCAGGTCGCCGGTTGGGCAGAGCAGGTCAGGAAGCTGCGGCGTCACACCAGACCGACGCGCGTGCCACGAGACAATCGAGTAGTACAAGGACGAGGTCGCCGCGCAGAAGCGGTTGATTTCTTCTTGCGACATTTCTGATGCTTGCTTTTTCACGCTGCTTCCCCAGACTCGTGTTTCACCATGCTGCGTCCGCGCCGGCCGGCGCTCCTCACGGGATGCCGCCGTCCCACCACTCGTTGGTCGGCGTGTCGCCCTCGTAGATGTCCCCGAGCAGCAGCGCTCGGTCCGCATCGTTCGACTCCTCGAGGCGGACCGGCTCTGTCGTCACGTGGCCGTCGGCCCAGAGCGCATTCGCGTTCTCCGAGTGCCTGCCGTGCACCGTCCCGCCCGACGAGTCCGGGCTCGAGCCCGCACGCGGCTCGTACTGATCCGCCACCGGCGGCTGGAGCTCAAACTCAAAGCTGAAGACAAGCTCAAACTCGGTGTCGCGGATGGCGTGATCCGCCGTCAGGATCGTCTCCGTCGGGCTTCTCAGCTGCGAGAGCTTGAAGCCGATCCACCGGGCCGGTCCGAACCGCGGGCTCGGGACCCCGAGCATGCGGCCGTTGTAGGCGTAGTCGATCGGAGGGAGATTCGGAAAGAAGTCTGACTCGTACAGCCGCTCGAGAAACTGCTCCGGCGGGTCCCATGTCGGGCAGCCGCCGATTTGCTCAACGCTCTCGAGATACGGACCGAGCTGCCCTTCGCCGAATACCTGTGAAGGCGACCCCGGCACATCGGCGGCGCACCACGCGCGCGACGCGCCGGGGATGCCGCCCGCGCTGATCAGGTCAGGGTCGGAGTATGCGTGCGGCGGCAGACGCTCATCGTAGTCGTTGGCATATCCCTGAAACGCGATACCGAACTGGCGCTGGTTTGAAGCGCACACGATGGATCGACCGGTCTCCCGCGCCTTGCCGAGCGCCGGCAGCAGGATCCCGATCAGCAGCGCGATGATCGCGATGACGACCAACAGCTCGATAAGCGTAAAGGCTCGCTGTCTTGGCATTTGAACCTCGTGACTCGGCCGCAACACCATCAAGAACAGAATCACGGCAGCGCCCGCGAAGACGCCGCCGAGAAAGGTCAGGACTTACGGGCATCCCGCGTTGAAGTTGAGGATCCACGCGTTGAAGTCGCCGGGCTCGCACAGCCCGTTGCCGTTCTGATCGCAGCCCGGTCCCTGCGTGTTGAACGCCAGGATCCAGGCGTTGAAGTCGCCCGGATCGGCGACGCCGTTTCCGTTCACATCGGCGAGGCACACCGAGCCGCCGACGGAAAACGAGCCAACAGCGTCGATCGTGCCCCGGCGATTCAGGATGAGGCGCACGTCGGTCGCGAACGGCGTCGAATCAAGTCCGTCGGCGTCAAACGCGAGCTGGTCGCCGGCGATTGTCAGCGTGCCCGGCACCGTCAGTCCAAAGCCGGGCGGGAACGCAGCGCCGACAGCTTCGACCTCGATGTTGATGATCAGGTCGATGTCGGTCAACACACCGTCCGTGAACGTCAGGCCCGTCCCGGATGTGTCAAGCTGCGTAATCAGGACGACGTTCGCGGCCTCGTTCCGGTTCGACCGCCCGCTCGGCAAGAACGGCGGCAGGTCGGCTCCGGGCAGAATCTCTGTGCGGTTGACCGACTCGAACTCGGTGCCATCGAACGTAATCGTCAGGTCCGCCGGCGCGACCGTGTCGATGCCGACCGTCGCGACCGGATCAGCATCAAATTCGATAGAACCAACGTTGAAGATCGAAAAGTCAGCGTCCTCTGTTACGCCGTCGATGAACGTCACGCCTGGCAGCGATGCATCGGCCGCGGGGCGGATCGTGCCGACCGAAACAAGATCGCCCGCGGCGTTGGGATACAGCTCAGCCGGGTACGTCAGCCCGAACTTGTACGGCTCGACATACATGATCCAGATGTTCGTGGGCAGATCCGGGTTGATGAACGCGGGGTAATCAAAGAACTTCGGATCCATGGGGTCGCGGCTAATACCGGCCAGCGTTTGGTTGCCCTCCTGGTTCAGGTTCACTGTCGCAAGGTACCCGTCCGCGTCGTCGCCGCTGAGGTCGAACGACACAACGTTCTGACCCTGCGCAGCAGCGCACGCGATCAGCGTGAAGCCGGCCGATGCAAGAACCGCGCGGGAGTGTGGCATCGGCAAATCAAGCATTCTCATCTCCTCTTCCCTCCAGCCAAACCCTGCAACAGCGTGCTCGTCCATGCGGACGGCGGCAGGCGATATGTTGTGCTTCAGGCGGTGAGGACACCCCGCCGACCTGCGTTGAGACTTCGTCTCAATAAGTTAGGCTGGTTGGAACCGCCGTTCCACTAACTGGCTTCTCGCGATCAGTTCAAAGTCCGAACATTGTCGCGCAGATTGGCGTCCGGCAGCAGCAGCATCGGATCGATGCCGACTCGCACCGGCCGCTCATCCAGAACCCAGTTCATCTCAAACGCGGGCTCGTTCGGCGTGAGCCGCTCGCGATGGATAACCGAGTCCGGCCCGTAGCCGCCATCTCGGTAAAGAACGATCTCCACGACGGCGTCCATCGTCACCGGCGTTGTCTCTCCCCACCCGCTCGTCCGAAGCTGCCTCGCATCGAACGAAGCGGAAACAGACCAACGCCCGTCGTCACGCGGTTCAGCCGACGCCTCGACGACACTGAGCGACCACGTCGTGATGTGCTCGAAGACACTCGCGACTTGAGCGTGATGCTCTTCCGGGATCGAAGCTTCGAGGTGCGCGACAAGGTCGTGCGCGGTCGGGAACGGTGCCGGTCTGTACCGCCAATCGTCCAGGAACGACGCGAACACGCGTTCAAGTTCCGCAGGTCCGCCGATGAGATCAGCCAGGTACAGCATCTGCCCGCCGCCCTTCGCACGCAGCATCGTCGAGTCCTTGAACTCTTCGATGAAGGGCGACTCTTCATCGATCAGCGTGCTCCGGCCGCGGAAAGCCTCCGCCAACTTCTGCATCCTGAGCCGGCGATCGAGGTCGGGTGCTCGACGCTGATGCAGATAGAGCTGCGCGCTCCAGAACGGCAGCCCCGCGTGCACGACCTTTGCCCCCGAGACATTGGCAGGAATGATCTGGTCGCCGAACCAGGTCATGCCCATCATGTGGGCGGCCATCTCGTGCAGGTCTTCGCCGCCGCTCGCACGGACATCTGTCTTCCAGCCGAGAACTTCGCTCGCGAAGCCCATGCCCGAACGCACGCCCATGCCGTCGAAATGCAGCGATTGCTCGACCATCCGGAACTCGCCGAACGGCGGCGGGCCGTAGCGGTCCTGAAAGTGCTCGATCGCGTCCAGCAGCGCGTTCGCAAACGGCTCGAGCGCGTGCGTGTGATCCTCGTCGTGGGCCATGACAACATCAGGTATGCCCGGCCTGCTGAACCTCGACTCGACGAGCCGCCCCGAAACGAGTGTCGCCCAGCCCCGGCTCGGCCGATCGATGACGTACCGGAAGCCGCATCTGTTGTCGTCCGACGTCCATTCATCGACCAGCGTCCCGGGGTGGTACACCGTCTGGTCGCCGTCGGTCGTGATGGTCATGTCAACGCGGCGGACCCAGTCGAGGTGGAACGTCGCGTGGGCCTGCCCGATGCCGATCGCCGGATCGGGCGGCGACCACGTCGGATCAAGACCGAACTTCCGCCGCTTCCACGCGGGCTTGTGCTCGACGCGATCGGTGTAGCCCACGGCCGGCATGAGCTGGATGTTCAGCAGCGATGTGCCGTTGCCGAGGACCTCGGTCGGCGCGACCATCGGCACGCCATCGTTCTTGGCGTGGATGGCAAACCCCCGCGGCGGCGACCACGATGTTTCAAAGGAAAGCTCTGTCTCTTCGCCCGGCGCGAGCGACGCTTTGAGTTCAAGGGTGAACGCGTTCAGCCGTTCGTCCGATTGCGTGACACGCCCGCCGGGCATGTCGAGCGACTCGATGCTCAGCCAAGGCTCGGCGAGCACGAGCACGCGATCGATCTCGATATCGTGCGGGTTGTGGAGCACAAACGAGCCCCGCAGCTCGAACCGTCGCTCGCTCGGGAACAGATCGAGCTCGGCCCACATCTCGGCAACGCGTGGCTGCGGCACGTTTCGCCATTCATCACCGAACACGCGCTCAACCTCGGCCTTCATCGCATCGTCGTTGATCCTGGGCCACGTCGCGTGCACCGTCGACTGCCGCCATATGTGCGCGCCAACACCCGTGAACGCGAAGAGGAACACGAGCACACCCACGCCGCCGCGAGACCGAAGCCGGGAGGGCAGCAGCCGATATCCGGTCGTCTGCTCGTGCCCGCGCGAGAACGCCAGCCCGCCGAGCAGCCCAAGGACAAGGGCGCCGATGCTCCAATACAGCAGCAGCCAGAAGTGCGCTTCCAGGAAGTGGCCGTAGCCATCCATCAGCGAATACCAGAAGAAGCTGCTCCGGCCGTAGCGGTAGATTGGATGGTGGAGACCGAGCGCATCGAGCACGACTTCCGAGAGATACACGAGCATCACGACGCCCATCGCGATGTAGCGCCGGCTGATAAGCACCTGCGTTGTCAGGGCAAGCACGGACAGAAAGACGTAGTAGGGGGCCTTGACCACAAAGCTGTCGACGAGGTAGAGGTCGAGCTCGAAGTCGAAGTACCCGTTGACGGCCTGATAGAGCACGCCGACGCCGATTGACACGAGCCAGAAGACGATCACGACGCCGATAAGCGCAGCGAGCTTTGAGATGTATCGCTGCCAGTCCCGCGTCGGCAGCGAGTCGAGCATCGGATCGACGCGGTGCGCGCGTTCGCGCCAAATCAGGTCACCCGAGAGCCACACGACGGCCAGCACGAGGATCTTATCGAAGTAGAAGCCCGTGTTGTGCACGAGCAGGTCGGTGCTGGGCAGCGAGAAACGGTGCGTCACCGCGCTCGCGGCCGACCACCAGAGTGAGAAGGCGAGCAGCAGGAGCACGAGCATCGCGCCCGGCGTCCGGCGGATCGTGCGAAGCTCCCATGCGGTCATCGTGCCGAGCGGTCCAAGCCATCCCACGGACACTCTCGATCCGGCCGAGCCCGACCGACCGCGACGGCCAGCCGACTTCGCGCGGGTCAGGCGTTCCCCCATCGGGAAGCCCGCAACACCCACGACCATCAGCACGGCGGACACGCCGAGCCACACCAAGCGGTTCGACAGAAGCAGTCCCGCGAGCGGCGGGAACCGCTCGTTGCTCTCCGCGACGGTCCAGCCCATCGAGAACTGGGCGGACGCGATGCTGCCGAACGGGTCGAGCATCGCTGCCGTCGCGAACACATCGTGCCGGAGCACATCCTGCCCGAGCATCATGCGGACCGTGATCCATGCCGAGACGAGCGTGACCGCGGCTCCATACGCCGCGGCTTGGCTCTGTGTGCGCGACGCGACAGCGAACGCGACCGCCGACACCAGCAGGAAGTTTGGGATGATGAACGTCGACGCGGCCGAGATGTAGTGCTGGGCGACGATCGGTCCGACGAACTCCGTCGCGATGCCCGGCGCCATTGAACCCAAGATGACGCCCGGGATGAACAGCAGCGCCGAGAGCATGACCAGAGCCGTTGCGATCACGAACCTTCCGATCGCGAGCGTCGCTCGGCCGGCACCGGTCGTCAGCACCATGCCCGCCGTGGAGTGCGCCCTATCACGTGAGAACGGCTCGGACACCAATCCGGCCGCGACGAGCACGCCGAGCAGGCTGTAGATGATCGACCGCGTAGCGATCTGGTCGGCGCCGTTGATGAAAATCCCGCCCTCGGCGGACCAGCCGGCCTGGACCGTGTCGCCGAGCGCGAGCACGAAATAGGCGACGAGGCAGAACCACACAAACGGCCGGCGGCGTTGCAGCCGCCACTCTGTCGCCATCTGGGCCAGCAGCGGGGCGGTTCGCATCACGCAGCCGCGTCCACGTGCAGGTTGTACAGGTCTTCCAGGTCGGGCTCCGCGGGTTCAAACCCCTCGGTGCCCAGCGAGTCGCCGTGGGCCCGAAGCAGCAGCTCGCCGGCGTCGGGCCGCCATGAGAGCAGCCGATACTTCGCGCGGGCCTCGCCCAGCTGCCCGATCGCGATGCGGCGCGACCAGACCTTGCCTCGCAGCTCTGACACGAGCGACTTCGGCTCACCCTCGAGCTTGACGCGGCCCTCATCGAGCAACGCCATCCGCGAGCACAGGCCCGCGATGTCCTCGACGATGTGCGACGAGATCAGCAGCACGCAGCCCTCTGCCGCCTCGGCGAGCATGGTCTGGAAGCGACGACGCTCTGTCGGATCGAGCCCCGCCGTCGGCTCGTCGACGATGACGAGCCTGGGCTTGACGAGGAACACGCTCGCGATGCCGAACCGCTGCCGCATGCCGCCCGAGTAGGTATCGAGCCTGCGGTGCGCAACGTCGAGCA
>JBCBMF010000140.1:0-8009 GCA_039822905.1 Planctomycetota bacterium | reverse complement strand
AAGACGGGCAGACCCCCTCACCCCGGCCCTCTCCCCCACGGGGGAGAGGGGGCATGGCTGCTAGCAGCTTGCTGACATGGACGGGCTTGAGGGGATGGGTGGGGGCGAGGCGTCTCCGTCGTCGTCATCGTCGTCCGGGTCGTCGTCGTCATCGGGGTTGTCGTCGGCGCCGTCTTCGGGTGTGTCGAGACGGCGGGCGGACTCGGCCCAGGGGTCGGGCGTGGGCGGTCGCTGCTCGGACTTGGGCTTGGGGAGCTGGCGGCGGTAGTGGTTGCGGAGGATCAGGAAGGTCGCGAGCGCGCCGGTGGCGATGACGATGATGACGGCGAGCAGCAGCATGGCTGCGGTGGTCTGGCTGAGGGCGGCGGTGCGGTCGTCCACGTGTGCAGCGTACCGGCTATGGTTGTCGCTATGGACGAGAGCCAGTTGCATTTTCAGGGTCATGCGTCGGTCGCCGACGAGCTTGAGGCGCGGATTTTGACGATCCGTGACTCTCTTTGACTACGACGGCAAGCGGGAGCAGCTGACCGTTGTCGAAGAGAAGATGAACGCGGCGGACTTCTGGGACGATCAGACGAGTGCCCAAAAGGTTGTGGCCGAGATGAAGCTGCTCAAGGCGCAGACGGACCCGATCAGGGACGCGGCCGAGATGCTCGAGAACGCGCGGGCGGGTCTGGAGATGGCCAAGGAGTTCGGGGACGACGATTCGCTGCGCGAGGCGGATCAGCTGCTGTTCGATCTGCAAAAGAAGATGGACAAGATCGAGCTGCAGTCGCTGCTCGGTGGCAAGCACGATCACCGGGATTGTTTCTTTACGATCTCGGCGGGTGATGGTGGCACGGAGGCGAACGACTGGGCTGAGATGCTGCTGCGGATGTACCTGTACTTCTTCGAGAAGCAGGGGTGGAAGGTCGAGGAGCTCAGCAAGACGTTCGGGACCGAGGTTGGCGTTGATAACGTGACGCTGCACGTGAAGGGGCCGTTCGTCTTTGGGTACCTGAACTGCGAGCGTGGGACGCACCGCCTGGCGCGGGTGAGCCCGTTCAACGCGCAGGGCAAGCGGCAGACGAGCTTTGCGACGGTGGATGTGACGCCGGAGTTTGAAGCGACGGGTGACGTTGAGATCCCGGACAAGGATCTTGAGGTCACGGCGTTTGCGCGGTCATCGGGCCCCGGCGGGCAGAACGTGAACAAGGTGGCGAGCGCGATCCGGTTGGTGCATAAGCCGACGGGGATCATGGTGGTCGCGAGCTCGCACCGGGATCAGCTGCAAAACAAGCGGCAGGCGATGGGTCTCTTGACTGCGAAGCTCGAGCAGCTCGAAGAAGAGAAGCGTGAAGCGGAGATCGCGGAGGCCTCAGGCGGGAAGCTGGAGCACCGCGGGTGGGGCGCGCAGATCCGGAGCTACGTGCTGTATGACAACCGGGTGAAGGACCACCGGACGAACCACGAGAGCGGCAATCCGCAGACGGTGCTTGATGGGGAGCTTGGGCCGTTTCTTGACGCGGAGCTGAAGCGGCGGCGGTCGGAGAAGGGGTGAGTGCGGCGAGTGGGGCGTGGCGAATGGCGAGTGGGGTCTTAGGCGTTGACGCCGAGGATCCAGCCTTCGTGGTATTGAGCGGTAGCTCGTTCTCCGGGCGGTAGCGAGTTCGGCGGTGCGAGCAGCGCGGCTTGGTCGGTTGCTTCAAGGATGAGGTCGCGTTGCGCGACGACTTGGCGGGCGTCTTTGATCGGATGCTTTACCGGTCGATGCTCGGCGAGCGTCGGGTAGATTTCAGCGATGATGATCGTGTCGTTGCTTTCGGTGCCCAGGGCGTCTGCCCACGCTGTTTCGAACGGCCAGATGCGGCACCGATGGGCGAGCTTGGGGTGCTGGGTGATCCGGTGGACGGCCTTGAGTCCTGTAAACACCTGTGAGCCGACGGATCCGGCGTATGCCAGTTTCCATGGCGACTGTGGCAACTCGCTGCGGGAGCGCAAGTAGGCGTCGATCAGGCGGTACTCGGGGATGTCGGGTGTCTCTGGCTTTTTGACTGTGAGGCTTTCTGTTGCGCTGCCGGCCGGGCATCCCCAGAACGGGCCGGGGCCCGAGGTGCGCTCGGCGATGTGTTGGTTGAGTTGAGCGGCGAGTTCGAAGCGGTTGTTGTTGTCGTTGTCTTCGTCAGTGAGTCTCGCATCAAAGAACGAGCAGAGACCTCGGCCGGTGGGCAGCAGTGGTCCTGTTTCGGTGACCGGGTATCCGAACGCGAAATCGAAGCCGATCAGGCATGTGCCCTTGTGGGATGTCAGTGTGTCGAAGAGTGTCTTCAGGGCATCGCCGCGCGTGCGGTGGTACGTTGGATCAGCACGCTCGCTTTGGGATCCGATCGCAATCCAGGGGCGCTGCTCCGATGGCTGTACCGAACCGGGTGACGAGGCGGCGGACCAGTCGACGGCGATGATGAGATCGAACATGCCTGAGCGTAGCGGGTCCGCGTGCTTACGCCCGCGGCTCTGTTGATCGTTCAGCCTCGTGGAAGGCGTGGGTTCATCGCGGCGCGCTGTGCGGCGGCTTTGCGGCTGAGTTCGCCGATGGGGCGGGGGCCTGAGCACATGCCGACGGCGCAGCCGCAGTCGGTTGGGTCGGGCTCGGTGGAGGTTTCGCGCTGCTTGTCGGTCATTGAGAGGATCGATGAGGCGAGGATGACGCCGAAGGCTGTGAGCAGGACGACCGGGTTGAGGTCGGCGTTGAAGCGGTAGAGGACGGTGTAGTTGAGGATGCCGAGGGCGACGATGGCGAGGAAGGCGACGACGAGTCGGCGGGCGACTCGTTTGATGTCGACGTCTTCGGCTTCGGGTGTGTCGTCGAGGTCTGGGTTGGGGGGCATCTCGCCGGCGAGTTGGTCGGGTTGGTAGAGGCCGCCGTTGCTGACGCGGTGGGTGGGGGAGGTGAAGGTCTGCTGGGCGATTCTGAGTTGTGGCGCGTCGTGTGCCATGGCTTGAGTGTAATCGCGTTTGGGCCTGTGTCTATTCGGAATCAGTGGGAAGGGTCAGTCGTGGCGTTTGCGGACGTCTGGGCGGTCGAGGAATTCGATGCCGAAGTCCTTGCCGAGGTCGGCCATGGCCTGTTTGCCGCCGGCTTTGAGGGCGTCTTCGAGGTGGTGGAAGAAGTTCTCAAAGCGGGCGGGGGTGACGAGCATGATGAGCTTGGCGGGGCCCTCGACGCATTGGGGTGCGTGGGGGACCTCGCCGGGGACGTGGATGAGGTCGCCCGGGCCGAGGGTGTGGACCTCGTCGTTCGCTTGGAACTCGACGCGGCCTTCGAGGATGATGAAGACCTCGTCGAAGCTGGGGTGGCGGTGGAAGGGCGGGCCGCTGCCCTCGGGCATGGTGCCGAACTGTACGGCGACGCCGCCCGGGTTCTGCTCGGCCGAGAGGGCTGTGCAGGAGTGTGCGCCGCCGGCGTGGCCGTGGGTGATGCCGGTGTTGGCTCGGGTGATGGTGGGGGCGCGTTGCATAAGCGTCACTGTACCAGGGTCTGGAAGGCCTGGCGTTGGCGGCGCTGTTTGTCGTTGAAGCGGTTGATGGCGATGAACGCGCCGGTCGCCATGACGGCGGCGGCGATGGTGCCGAGGACGGCGGCGAGCTTGCCGCAGCTGATCGCCCAGGCGATGGGGTTGCGGCGGATGACAACGGGGTACGCGGCTGCTTCGGCGGTGATGGTGAAGGTGCCGGCGTGCGGGGCGATGAAGCCGCCGAGGATCTGGTTGGTTTCGCTGTTGACGGTGAAGTAGCCGGTGCCGTCGTTTGAGACGAAGTCGAGGGAGGCGGGCGGCGTTGTGGGCGTCTTGATGGTTGCTGAGATGGAACGGTTGTCGGAGATGCCTTCGGCTCTGGTGAGGATGTACTCGCCGGGGCCTGGCAGGGCGATCGGGGTTGCGACGGCGTTGTCGATCGCGCCGAACGTCGCGCGGCTGCCTTCAAAGAGCCGGTAGAAACTGAGCGCGATGATGAGAAGCAGTGCAAGCAGGCCTCCCGCGAACAGGAGTCGCCCAATCGGGAACTGCTTGCGATCCACTGGATTCGCTTCGCTCATCCGTGGCATCCGTTGGTTGGGTTACACAAGCAGGCTGGCGGGGGATTCGAGGAGCTGCTTGACGGTTTGGAGGTACTCGGCGGCCATGGCGCCGTCGATGATGCGGTGGTCGCTGGACATGGTCATGGCCATCTCGTGGCCGATGGTGATGATGCGCTCGCCGTCTTCGTCGGTATCGATGAAGGGCTTCTCGACGGCTGCGCCGACGGCGAGGATGGCGGCGTTGGGCGGGTTGACGATGGCGGTGAAGTGGTCGACGCCGAACATGCCCAGGTTGGAGATGGTGAAGGTGGAGTCGGCCATTTCCTCTGGGGTGAGGCCCTTGTCGCGGGCCTTCTTGGCGAGGCGTTTGGTCTCGGCGGAGATGTAGCGGAGGCCCTGCTTGTCGGCGTCGCGGATGGTGGCGACGACGAGGCCGCCGCCGCGCTCCATGGGGAGGCTGACGGCGACGCCGATGTTGACGTTGGCGTGGAGGTCGATGCTGGGGCCCTTGTCGTTCCAGCTCGAGTTGACGAACGGGTGCTGGTGCATGGCCAGGCCGCACGCTCGGACGAGGAAGTCGTTGACGCTGAGCTTGACGCCCTGAGTCTCGAGCTGGGTGTTGAGCTGCTTGCGGAGGTCCATGAGATCGTCGAGGCGAGCCGAGACGGTGACCTGGTAGTGGGGGATGGTGGTCTTGGACTCGACGAGCCTGCGGGCGATGACGCCACGCATGTTGGAGAGGGGGACGTTCTTCGATTCGAGGTCGGTGAAGGTGGTCGTGGGCGCGGGTGCGGGAGCGGGCGGAGTGGTAGAGACGGGCGGGACGCCCGATCCACCGAGACTGGGAGAGGCCTGCTCGACGTCCTTTTTGACGATGCGGCCCGAGGGGCCCGAGCCTCGGATTGCGTTGAGGTCGATGTTCTTCTCGGCTGCGATCTTGCGGGCGAGGGGGCTCGCGAACACTCGCCCGTTGGTTGAACCGTTGGAGGTGGTGGGCGAGCTGTCCTGAGTGGGGGGCTCGGCGAGCGCGGTGGCGGTGGATGTGCTTGAGTCGCTTTGTTCATCCGCGCCATCGGCTTGCTTGGCCTTGGGGGCGGCGGATGCGCTGCCTGTGCTGGCGGCGGCGTCCTCGACGGACTCGCCTTCCTCGGCGATGATGACGATCAGGTCGCCCACGCTGACGTTGGCGCCCTCCTCGACGGCGAGCTTGGCGATGGTGCCCTCGTCGAAGGCCTCGAGCTCCATGGTGGCCTTGTCGGTTTCGATGTCGGCGAGGACGTCGCCGGGCATGATCTCATCGCCGACGGCCTTGTGCCATTTGACGACGGTGCCGGCTTCCATGGTGTCGGACATGCGGGGCATCGTGACGCTGATGGGCATTTGGGGGCTCCGAGGGGCGTTGCGTGGACGGCCATCATACGTCGCGGGCCGGCGTTCATCTGGTATACAGCGAGTTGGGCCAGGGGCGTCGAACAGCCGGTCGGAAGGTGCATCCGCGGGGTGAGAACATCGTATCGGTGGGTGTGAGAGCGAGCGGGGCGGGGGCGGGCGTTTCGCGCCGGCTCCGGTCGCACTGTGGGAAAGAGAGAACATATGAAGACTGGATTGATTGTGGCCGGGTCGGCCCTACTCGCTGTGCCGGCGGTAGGTCAGACGGCGGTGCTGACGGGGAACGAGGACTTTTCGATCTCGAACGTGGGCGAGGGGTTCATCCCGTCGGTGACGCGTCGGGACGCGGTGAACTCGCGGTTCCAGATCAATGGGCGGAACCCCGATAGCTCGAACCGGAACTTTGGGCTGTGGGCGAGCTTTGACGTTGATCTGGACGGGCTGTTCGGCGGGCCGATCTCGGGGCTGGACTCGGTGACGATCGACCTGTTCGAGGCGCAGCCGACGACGGGTCAGGACATCGACAACATCATCACGGGCGGCACGCTGAACGTGTACTACACGCTCGAGGATGCGGACGTGCTCGACTCGTCGAACGGGTTCGACTGGATCGATTCGGATCCGGAGGGGCTCGGCACGCAGTTCGCGGACCGGGTGCTGGTGGGCACGCTTGATGTGGCCGACGGCAACTCGGGCGCGAGCTTCAACCTGGATCTGTCGGGCATCGAGTCGTCGCTGGTGAACGAGATCAACGGCGACGGGTTCGTGCGGTTTGTCTTCACGACGCCGGACATGGACACGGCGACGAGCTTCGGCGTTGGTGCGCCGGGGACGTCGACGATCCTGGCGTTTGATGGCGCGGCGCCGGAGATCACGTTTGCGGTGCCGACGCCTGCGAGCGCTGCGGTGCTCGGGCTTGGTGGGCTTGTGGCGATGCGTCGGCGTCGCTGAGGCTCATAGATCGTCTATGAAATGAAACACCCGCTCGGGGAGGCCCGGGCGGGTGTTTTCGCTTTCGAATTGAAGGGCTGAATCAGTTGGCGACGTTGGCCTTGACGGCTTCGACGATGCGGTCGGCGTTGGGCAGGTAGTCGGCTTCGAGGTTCTTTGCGTAGGGGGTGGGCACGTCTTCGGTGTTGAGGCGGACGGGCTGGTGGTCGAGGTGGTCGAAGGCGTGCTCGATGATCTGGGTGATGACCTCGCTGGAGATGCCGGCGAAGGGCCAGGACTGGTCGACGACGAGCAGGCGGTTGGTCTTCTTGACTGAGTCGATGACCGAATCGATGTCGAGCGGGCGGATGGTGCGCATGTCGAGGACGTCGACGTGGATGTTCTCTTCAGTCAGGCGGTCGGCTGCTTCGAGGCAGAAGTTGACGGGGCGGCCGAAGCTGACGACGGTCATAGCGTCGCCCTCGCGGGCGAGGCGGGCCTTGCCGAAGGGGATGTAGTACTGCTCCTCGGGGACGTGTGCCTTGTCGCCCAGCATGCGCTCGGACTCGAGGAAGAAGACGGGGTCGGGGTCGGCGATGGAGGTGGCGAGCAGGCCCTTGGCGTCGTAGGGGTTGCTGGGGATGGCCATCTTTAGGCCCGGGACGTTGGCGTACATGGCTTCGACGCACCAGGAGTGTGTGGAGCCGAGCTGGCCGCCGGCGCCGTCGTTGCCTCGGAAGACGATGGGGCATCCCCATTGGCCGCCGGACATGTAGAGCATCTTGGGTGCGTTGTTGAGGATGGGGTCGGCGGCGACGAGGGAGAATGACCAGGACATGAATTCGACGATGGGGCGGAGGCCATACATCGAGGCGCCGATGCACATGCCGGCGAAGCCGTTCTCTGAGATTGGGGAGTCGATGATTCGCTTGGGGCCGAACTCGTCGAGCATGCCCTGTGAGACCTTGTACGCGCCGTTGTACTCGGCGACCTCTTCGCCGATGAGGAAGACCCGCTCGTCCTGGCGCATTTCGTGCGACATGGCTTCGCGGAGTGCCTCGCGGAACTGCATGATGCGATCGCCGTCGCGGCTGGGGAGGGGCTTGGAGAAGTCCGGCTGGTGGACGTTGGCGATGGCGGCGGGGTGGAGGTCCGGCGTGGTGGCGGTGGTCATGGCGATCTCGTTTTCGAGGGGATTTGGTTTGAAGATGGTACGCCTTGGTTTGCTGTTGAGGCCGCGGCTTCGATGCGTTGTGGGAGTTCGTAGCGCGGCGGGTCTGTATGCAATGCGGCGGGCTCATCGAGCCACGCGAAGTTGCGGTTTGCGAGGTGGAGGATGGTGTCGAGGTTGTTGGGTGGTGCGTGGGCGTCGAGGGTGTCGACGGTCGCTGCGATCAGTTGCTCGTTGAGGTGCGAATCGAAGGGATCGAGCGGGGCTGGGGCTCCGAGTTCGGTGAGCGCGTCGAGCTTGGGGGTGTTGCTGGCGATGGTGACGACGGGTGTGCCGACGACGCGGGCGGCCATGGCGTGGGACTCGCCATCCGAACCATCCGCGCCGATTCCTTCGAAAGCTGGCTCCACACCCTTGCATCGGCCCGCGTGGTCGTCTCAGGCAGATTCCACCACGCCATGG
>JBCBMF010000139.1:0-8068 GCA_039822905.1 Planctomycetota bacterium | reverse complement strand
CTTCGTTCGCATCGAGCCGGAGGTCGATCGTGGTGTCCGCCGGTTCGGGCGCGTAGGGACGGAGCCCGCGCAAGCGAGCGGCCGGCGTTATTGCGCGTGGTGGAGGCGCGTTGCTCATGGCACGATCTGCTGCGGCGAGGTGACGATGATGTCGGTCCCGCCCGCGGCCTTGATCTTTGGCACGACCGTCGCAAACTCGCTGCGGAGCACCGCGGCCTTGACGGCGAAGCCCTCGTTGGACCGCAAACGCGACACGGTCGGCTCGCGCATGCTGGGCAGCACATCGACGACGCGTTCGAGGGCTTCGACCGACACGTTCACCTCGATCATCACGCGCTTGCGGGCCTCAAGAACGGCCGATGTGATCAGCGCGAGGCGTTCGATCTGTTCGCGTTTCGCAGGGTTGTCCATTGCTTGTCGCGACGCGTACAGGCGAGTCGATGACCGCATGATCTCGTCGATGATGGTGAGGTCATTGGCTTCCAGCGTTGCGCCGGTGGCAGTGTTGTCGATGATGCAGTCGGCGTCTTCGGGTGGGAGAACTTCTGTCGCGCCGTACGAGCGGAGCAGTGTGGCGTTCAGGCCGCGGCTTTCGATCCAACGTTCAGCGAGGCCGACGTACTCGGAAGCGACGACAAGGGGTCGGTCGGGTAGGTTCCCATCCTGCAAAATCGCGTCGGGGGCGGCGGCGACGAGCCGGACCGGGTTGAGGCCGGTGTCGAGCAGTTCGACAAGGTCTGCCTGTGCTTCTTCGACCCAGTCGGCTCCTGCGAAGCCGCAGTCGCGGGCACCGCAGGCGAGCATCTCGACGATCGCGCGGGGTTTGAGCACCTTGAGCTCGAAGCCCTCCAGCGAGATGGTGGGGCGGTAGTCGCGGGCGGACGCGGCCACGTCGATACCGGCCTGCTTGAGCAGACGCAGCACCTCGTCCTGCATGCGGCCCTTGGGAAGAGCAAGCCTCACGCCGCTGGTGGTGGTCACGGGTGTCACGGTCAGGCTCCCTGGCCGGCCCCGGTGTGCGCTCCGAGCGGCATCACCGGCTGACGGCCGGCGTATTCGTCGAAGAACTGAACTGCGTTTCGAAAGACGCCCGATCAGTCCGCGATCACGTCGGCACCCGCGTGGGAGCTTGCGTGATGGCGATGATGATGGATCAGTACGGGCATCGCGAGAGGCTAGATGCCCGGCTGGCTGCGGGTCAACCGGCCGGGTAAGAAATGCTTTGCCTCAGTTGCTCTTGAACGCTTCGATGAACGAGGCTTCGGCATCGGTACCTCCGGCGAGCACCATCTCTTGGCCTTTGCGGAGGACAGCAGACGCCGGCGGATTCGGGATGAGTCGGCCCTCTGAGTCGCGCAGCGCGATGATGGTGCAGCCGGTCCGCTGCCGCACGCCGCACTCCGACAACGGTTTGCCGTCGAGCGAGGAGGGGACGTCGCGTTTGAAGATGTCGAGCCCGTCGGTGACGGTGGCGACGCGGTCGCCGTGGAGCAGGTTGAAGATGCTGGTCGAACCCATCGACGCGTAGGAGTGCACGAAGTCGGCGCCAGCGCGATGCAGCGTGTCGGTGTTCTGCTTGAGCGTGGCACGGCTGATGATCTGCACATCGGGCCGAACGGATCGGCAGTAGATCGTGAGATAGATGTTCAGGCTGTCGTCGTGGGTCGTGACGAGAACGGCGGGGGCTTCATCGAGGCCGGCGGCCTTGAGCGTTGCCGGGTCTGTCGCGTCTCCCCGAACGACGCGGCCGCCCTTCGAAACCGTCTCGGTCTCCGGGTCGACATCGACATCGATGGCGGTCCACTCCACGCCGCGCTCCGAGAGCGCTGCTCCGGCGGCGGCGCCGACGCTGCCGTAGCCGATGATGAGCACGGGCTTGACCGAGACGTTGTAGATGACGAACGCCTCGTCGTAGTTGGTCAGCTGCTCGCGCGAGCCGGTGAGCAGCAGGATCGCGTGCTCGGCGACGACTGTATCGGGCGTTGCCGGCTCAAACTCGCCGCGATCCCAGAGGCCGACAACGCTCACGCCGAGGTCGGCGAGGCGGTTCTCCCGCACGGTCTTGCCGACAAGCGGCGTGCGGTGGGCGTTGGCCTCGGCGATAAGCAGCTCGTCGACGTTGCCGACGACGTGGGTGACCGCGTCGCCGCCGACCATACAGCGGGCGAGTGCTCGGCCCATCATCTGACCGAGCTGGTACACGCCAGTCGCGCCGGCATGTTTGAGGATCGCGGTCGCGGTTGGGTTCGTCGACGTTGCAACGATTGGGACGAGCTGCGTGACCTGGCGAGCAAGAAACGCGACGTTGGTGTTGGTGACATCGTCGCTGGTCGTCGCGATCATGGCTGCAGACTCGGCGCGGGCCGCGGAGTAGGTCGCGGCGTTATCGAGCGGGCCAAAGACCACGCGGATGCCCATGTCGTGCAGCCGCGACGCCTCATCAAAGTCTGGCACGAGCAGGACGTAGCCCATGCCGACCTGCTTGAGCTTGGCGATCAGATCTTCGGTGACCGCGTCGTGGCGGGTGAAGATGACGTGGCCCGATGTTTCGTCGCTGACCTTGCGGGGCGTGCGGGCCGCGGCGACCGCTTCCACCCAGGGGGCATAGAAGAACTGGATGATCGTGAACGGCAGGAGCACCAGCAGGAAGATGATGCCGGTGGCGAGCACGAGCATCGAGAACGCGCGACCCAGGTCGCTCGTGAACGTGATGTCGCCGAAGCCAAGCGTCGACATCACCGTCAGCGTCCAATAAAGGCCCGTGACCCACGAGTGCTGCTGTTCCTCGCGTTCCATGATGAAGTGGAAGAGGATGCTGTAGGCGACGATGAGGCCGACGAGGACGAGCGCGAAGCGGATAAGCGACCGCATGTTCCGCTGCGTTCGGCGTTCCTGGAAAAAGACAAGGACCTGTGAGGTGCTGAACTTCATGGGCTGGCAACGATACGCCGCCGCGGGCGGGGCCAAGAATCATGTATGAAGAAGCACCGATTGCCTGATCAATCGCAGAGTTCGCTGTTTGTCTCGGGGCTTGCCGCCGCCGTGCTGGCCATTGCGGCGGGCTGCTCGGGAGCGTCCAAAGAGGCGGAGCCGGAGGTTGTTGTGTCTGTCGAACAGGACCAACCGTCAAATGAGCCGCCGCCTCGGATCCGGGCGTGGATGGATCGGCTGACGGTGGACCACGCGTACGACCCCGAGACCGGTTTCATCGTCGCGAAGGAGGTCATCAGGCTGCCTGAGGTTATCGCTTCCGGGCCGCCTCTGGCCGCGGCGATCGCGGCCGGCGCGAGCGAGTCGCGTGATGTTGTTGTGTTCGCGATCGCTGACCGGTGCGCACCCCGCCAGCAGTACAAAAGGTCGGCTCTGAACTACCCGGCGGTCATGGAATTTCTGAGCCGACCCGGGCTCATCGCGACACATGTCGAGGTCGACCGTGAACCCGAGGTGGCCGATGCACTGCTCGGCAGCCGGGCGATTCCGATGACCTATCTGATCCGGGACGGCGAACGCGTCGCAGAACTGCGCGGCCAGCGGTCGGCCGAGGAACTGCTCGCCTGGCTGGGCGAACAGACGCCGGCGGGCTGATCGCCCGGTTTGTGCCAACTTTTACGAGTTTTCGGAACGGGTACGGATCGGATGGTTGGCGGATGCCCGGCGGCGCGAGACAATGGAGTGTGGCTGCAGGCGCGTTGCCTCGATCAGGAGTTGGACTTCGTATGAAATCACGATCTGTTGCTGTTTGGCATCGCGTCGCGACCGTCGCGACCGTCGTGGCGGCGTCCTCGGCTGCGAGCCTCGCCGGTCAGTCGGCGGTCGATCGACCCACCGGTGCGCTCGATGGCAAGATCATCTATCTGCACGCGGGCCACGGCTGGACGGCGAACAATCTCGGCTCGGGCAGCTGGACGACGCAGCGCGGCGAGACGTTCGAGATCGTCGAGGACCTGCTGAACCAGGACATGCACACGATGCAAGCCGAGAGCCTGTGGAACGCCGGCGCGACCATCGTGCCGCTAAGGCCGCTCGATCACCAGCCGCTTGAGGTGGTGCTTGACAACGATGATCCTGGTGTCTCGTTCAGCGGCGGATGGAACGACAGCGTGAGCCCGATCTATTTTGGTGATCTGGGTGACCTGCCGTATCGGTTTGCGGCGACTTCGCCGACCGAGACCGCTGTTGCGAGCTATGTGCCGAGCTTTGCTGAGGCCGGGTTCTATCCGGTCTATGCCTGGACGCGGGCCGGTTCGGATCGCGTCGAGCAGCTGTACCGCGTGCGGCACGCCGGCGGCGCAACCGAAGTCACCGTCGATCACACCAAGGTCGGCAACGGGCTGGTGTACCTCGGCACGTACCGGTTCGAGGTGGGCGTCGGTCACGGCGTCGAGATCAGCAACCGCTCTGACCAACCCGGCGTGGTCATCGCGGACATGATCCGATTCGGCAACGGCATTGGCGACATCGATCGCGGCGGCGGCGTGAGCGGTCAGCTGCGAGAGGACGAGGCCGGGCTGTACTGGATCGAGGCGCACCGCGGCGTCGGCATTCCTGACAGCGAGTACCGGGTGAGCAGCAGCGACGGCACCGCGACCGTGTCGGCGCCGCCGCGATGGGCGGAGCAGATGAACCGGGAGGCCTCCGGCTCGCTCTCCGATCGCGTGTTTCTCAGTCATCACTCGAACGCGGCCAACACCGTCGCCCGAGGTGTCATCTCGCTGTACAACGGAAACAACAACCCCGCGTCCGAGACGCCCAACCAGTTTCTGCTCGCGTTCCTTACCGCCGACGAGATCAACCAGGACTTGCCCCTGCTCGATGCCGATTTCGAGCACCCATGGTTCCAGCGCAGCACGATCACGCTCGATCGAACGGACTTTGAGTTTGGCGAGATCACGAACACCGTGATCAACAACGAGTTCGACGCGACGATCGTCGAGCGAGGGTTTCATGACAACCAGCTCGATGCCGAATTGCTTCGTGACCCGGTCGTTGCCGAGGCGATCGCGCGGTCAACGACGCAGGGGTTGGTTCGGTTCTTCAACCAGATCGATGGCGGCCAGACGCCGGTCGCGTTCGCTCCCGTGCGTGTAGAGGGCGTTCGCGTGACCGTGGATGCGGTCGGCATCGCGACCGTCGCGTGGGATATGCCGGCAAGCGGGCTTGCACTCGGCGATCCCGCCTCGACGTATCGCGTGCAGGTCTCCTCGAACGGGCTCGGCTTCGATGCGGGCTTCGAGACGACGCAGACGTTTGCAACGCTCAGCACACCCAGTGATGGCTCGCCGGTGTTTGTGCGGGTTGTTGCCACGAACGCTGGTGGCTGGTCGCCTCCCTCGGCCGTAGTCGCCGCCGCTCGCGGAACAACGCCGGTGCTCATCGTCGACGGCTACGACCGGCTCGATCGCTTCACCAACGTCCGTCAGCCCTACTTCTCGGGTGAAACGGATCGCTCGCGGGTGCGGAACCAGAACCCGCGAAACGGCGCGGTCAGAGCCGCGGTAGCCTTGCACGTGTTCGACTCGAATGTCCGCATCGAGACGGCCGACAATGACGCTGTGATCGCGGGTGATGTCGTGCTCGACGACTACGACGCCGTATTCTGGACGCTCGGGCAGGAGAGCTTCGGGAGCACGTTCGAAGCAGCCGAGCAGACGCTCGTCGACTCGTACGTGCAAACGGGGGGCAACCCCGTTGTCTCGGGCTCGGACATCGCCTTCGACCTCAACGTGCTGAACACCGGCTTTCTGTTTCTGCTGAACACCCTGGGCGCGCTCTACGTCGCAGACGATGCCCAGACCGATGTCGCCTTCGGCGAGCCCGGCACACCGTTCGATGGCTTGCCGGTCGGGTTTGAAAGAGGTCTTGCAGTCGAGACGTACAGCGTCGACAGCCCTGATGTCATCGAGCCGCTCGGCGTGTCGTCGTCGCTGATCAAGTACGTCGCGCGGGTCGCCGGCAGCGCGGCGGTGCTCAACCCGGGCACGGGCGGCGTTGGGAACACGGTGCTCCTCGCGATCCCGTTCGAGACGATTGAGACAGCGTCAACTCGCGCAGCGGTGATGGCCGGGCTGCTCGATGCAGTTGGCCTTGAGGTGACCCTGGCGTGTCCCGCCGATACCAACGGCGACGGTGCGCTGACGCCCGCCGATTTCAACGCCTGGGTGCTCGCGTTCAACACGCAGGCCGCGGCGTGCGACCAGAACGGCGATACGCTGTGCACGCCGAGTGACTTCAACGCGTGGGTGCTGAACTTCAACACGGGGTGCCCGTGAGTTCGCGCCCGGCGTTCGGGACCGCTGTGCGTGAGGGCTAGGACATGGGTCATAGAACCGACCTGTACGCCGGCATCGACATCGGCGGCACAAAGATGATCGCTGCGATCGGCTCGGGCGACGGCACACGCGAAACCTCCACAGCGTTCGCGACCACGCAGGACCCCGACGCTGACCTGCGCCGGTGTCTTGACTGGATCGCCGATCAGTCTTCTCGAGATGCCGTCCGTTCGATCGGCGTCGCGTGCCCCGGGCCCTACGACAGGCGTGATCGAGTGCTGCTCGACCCGCCGAACATGCCGGGCTGGCACGGCTTCGCGATCGGTGAGTGGTTCGATCGGCACGCCGCGTTCCCGACACGCGTGATGAACGACGCGAACGCGGGGGCCTACGCCGAGTGGCTGTGGGGTGACCACGGCGATATTGAGACACTCGTCTTTCTGACGATGTCCACGGGAATGGGTGGGGGCGTTGTCGCCAGCGGTCGTATTCTCGAAGGAACGCGCGGGTTCGCCGCGGAGGTCGGCCGGATCGGCCTCGCCGAAGAGGGCCCGGTTGGATTCGGCGCGCGGGGCACCGTCGAGGGGTTCCTGAGCGGGCCCGGCATCGAGCAGGTCGCTGCCGCGGAGCGATTGGAGTGCCTGCAACGCGGCGAAGCGTCGGGTCTCTGTGAACTCAACCCCGCTACGGTCCCGAAGCTGTGCGAGCTCGCATCAGCGGGTGATTCGGCCGCAACACGCGTCATCGATCGCACCAACGGCCGGCTCGGCCAGCTGATCGCGCTGCTCGGCAATGTGCTCGAGCCCGATGTCATTGTGCTCGGCACAATCGCGGCCGCTCACCCTGACCTGTTTGTTGCTCCCGCGAAGGCGGCGGCACGCTTGGGCATGCTGGGCCACGTCTGGGATCGAATGCGTGTAGTTCCCTCAACGCTCAACGACCGCGCGGTCAAGCAAGCGATTGCGATCGCCGTGCTCGCGGAAACGGAACAGAACGCCGCGCGTTCGCCCGGCTCTCGGTAGGATGACGCCGGGAGGTTCGATGGCGTTTGAACGACGAGCTGGGGCCCTCTGGGCGGAGCAGGTCGCGATCGAAGCGATTATTGCCGACGTTGGAACGCCGCTGTTTATCTACTCGGCCTCGCTCATCCGCGAACAGGCCCGCGCGGTGCGCACCGCCTTCGAACCGCTCGGCGCTGAGGTGCGGTACGCGGTCAAGGCGAATTCGAATCTGAGCGTGCTCGGCCTGCTACTTGCTGAAGGCTGCGGCATGGATGTCGTCTCGGGCGGCGAGCTTCTGCGGGCGCGTCGCGCCGGCTGCGCTGGTGCGGACATCTGCTTCGCGGGAGTGAGCAAGTCGGAAACAGAGCTCCGTTCGGCGCTCGGTCTTGATGCAGAAGGTCATGAGCCCGTCGGCTTGATCAACATCGAGTCCGCCAGCGAGTTCCAACTGCTCGACCGCATCGCGCGGGAGGCCGGCGTGCGGGCGTCGGCGCTTCTGCGGGTGAACCCGGATGTTGATGCCAAGACGCATCGCTTCACCACGACGGGACTCACGGATTCGAAGTTCGGCATCGACCCGAGCGAGGCCCTCGAGCTGTTCCGCACGGCTGATCTGTTCCCGGGTGTCGAGCTGCTCGGCCTGCACGCTCACATCGGCTCGCCGATTCATGAGCCGGCGCAGTATGCGGCGGCCGCCGGCCGATTGGGAGAGCTGGCTTCATGTGTGCGTTCGATCGGCCGCGATGTACGGATCCTGAATCTCGGGGGCGGCTTTGCGCACGGGTATGGGACATCCGC
>JBCBMF010000138.1:0-8114 GCA_039822905.1 Planctomycetota bacterium | reverse complement strand
GTTCAGATCCCCGTCGCCGTTCACATCAGCCGGGCACGGCTCCTCGCACGAATCGATCACGCCGTCGCCATTCGCATCGACCGGGTTCGTCGGCACGATCTTGTTGATGAACCCCGCGAGCACATCCATCACGTACAGCTCACCCTCCTGATCCTCGCCGAACGCGCTGAGCCCGAACCCGAAGTTAAACAGCACATCCGGCGAAGAAGGCGACGCCGGGTCCAACGCCTCCACGTTGCCACCGCAGTAGTCTCCAAAGATGTACATGCCCCGCAGCTCGGGGATCGCGCACCCGCGGTACACATACCCGCCGATCACCGAGCACCCGTTGCTGTAGTCGTACACCGGGTCGGTGTAGATCGACGTGTCCGACGGGCACCCGCCGATGCCGGGAGTCGCGATGAAGCCCTCCCGGCACCGCCAGCCGTAGTGCTCGCCGCCCGCCGAGCTCGCCGGCTGGAAGTTCACCTCTTCACGCGCGTTCTGACCGACATCCGCGATCCACAGATCGCCGGTCTCCGAGTCAAAGCTCGTCCGCCACGGGTTCCGAAGACCGTACGACCAGATCTCCGGCTGCACGTTGTCGCCGACGGTCGCGAACGGGTTGTCCGCCGGCACCGTGTACCCCGTCGCGTCCGACACATCGATCCGCAGCATCTTGCCCAGCAGGTTCACCAGCCGCGACGAGTTGTTCTGCGGGTCGTTGCCGCTGCCGCCGTCACCCGTTGAGATATACAGAAACCCGTCGGGACCGAAGCCCAGCCAGCCGCCGTTGTGGTTGCTGAACGGCTGCGAGAACTCAAGGATCCGATCCTCACTCGTCGCATCGGCCGTGTTGCCGCTGCTGTCCGAATCATCACGCTGGTACGAAGCAACGATCGCGCCGAACCCGCCCGTGCTCCGCGTGCCCGTGTAGTACACAAAGAAACGACCATCGGTCTCGTAGTCCGGGCTGAACGCCAGGCCCAGCAAGCCCCGCTCGTCCTGCCCGCTCGCACCCCCAGTCACGACCGGGTCAATATCAAGAAACGGCGTCGGCAGCACCACGCCGTTGTCGATCACGCGGATCGCGCCCTCCTGCTCGATCACAAACAGCTTGTCCGGCTCGCCCGGCGCATGCGTCAGAAACACAGGCCGATCGATGCCCGTCACAAACGTTTCCTGCGTCGCCTGCCCGTTCACGCTCGCAACCAGGCCGGCCGCACACAGCACCAAGCCACAACCAGAGATCATCCGACGCATCGCTGCTCCTCCATCCGGCCCACGCTCGGGCCGCAACGCTTCTTGATTTCCCGCCCGATCGGCCCGAGCACGCCACTCCGGCACGCCCGGCACGAGGCCGCCATCCCCGCCCGCACCGTCGCCGATGCCACGAAAAAGACAGACATGTAGATTACCAGCGACGCCCGCCCAAACCCGCCCCGCGTTCCAAGATTTCTCAGATCAGATATACTTCGGACCATCAGATCCGAAGCCCGAACGCCCCGGAGCCCCCCAATGCCAGCCGAAACCGCGATTCTCGACCTCTGGCTCCCCGTCCTCGCGGCCACCATCGCCACCATGGTCCTCAGCACCCTCGCCTGGACCGCCCTCCCGCACCACAAGCCCGACATGCAGGTGCACCCCAAGGCCGACGAACTCGCCGAGCAGGTCAAGGCCAGCGACGTCCCGCCCGGCAACTACTACTTCCCGAGCTACGGCACACCGAAGCAGCCCGGCCCATTCATCCAGGCCGGCCCCTGGGGCAACCTCAAAATCTACCCAGCCGCACCCAACATGGGCCGCAACATCGCGCTGACGTTCATCTCGCTCTTCGTCATCGCCGTCTTCGTCGGCTACATCACAGGCCAGGCCTGCGCACCCGACGCCGACCAGGGCCGCATCTTCCAGATCGCCATGACCACCGCCGTCCTCTGCCACGTCTTCGGCGGCACACTCAACGGCATCTGGTTCGGCAAACGCCTCCGCTTCTTCATCACCGACGCCATCGACGGACTCGCCTACAGCGCAGCAACAGGCGCCTGCTTCGCTCTCCTCTGGCCCTAACGTAATCTACACGATCAGATGCCGCGGATGAGCCCAGTTTCAGGTCGAGCAAATCCAGTGGATCAAGCCGCCTGATCAGGCACACTCCGCAGAGGCGAAACCCGCTGCGACCGATCCCGCCGGCCGCCCCCAATACTCTCGCTCTTCGGCGTCCGCTCGTCCCACTCGCGCTGCATCGACGTGATCTTCCGGACCACCTCGATCCCGAGCCCGCACGCGAGCGCCCCGAGCACATACCCCGCCATCGCGAGATACACCCCCGAGCTCGCCGGCAGCCCGACCTGGTTCAGCGCACCGTGATCGATCACGATCACGGCCGACCACTCCAGCGCGATCCACGCGAGCACACAGGTCCACCACACCAGCACCAACGCCGGCTTGCTGTTGAGATCACGCCGCATGTTCGGATCGTTGCGCTGCGCGTACCCGCCCTTCACGCGACGAAGCCCGAACCGGTTCACCGACCACAGCTCGCACACCCCGCGGAACGGCACCACAAAGCTCGGCCCGGGCACCCAGAAGAGCGCCCAGCTCCACCACTTCGAACGCAGCCGACCGTGCGCCATCACCTCGGTGTTCCGCACCGCCCACGCGAACCACCAGCACAGCATCGCCGCCCCGGCAACCTGCGCCGCGCGGTACGCCACGTGCAGCATCTCCCACATCAGCGTCGTAAACCCGAGATACGCCTGGCTCGCCAACTGCCCGGTCTGCAACTCGTTGCCGACGTACAGATCAAGCCCCTGCAGGCCAAGCCCGAACAGGTTGATCAGCAGGCACACCACCATCGCCCGCCGAAACCAGCCCGACAGCCCCGAAAGCGACCTGTAGCGCCATCCCTCCATCGCGTGAGCCATCGGCCCGCACGCAGCCCGGCAACACACCCCGACAGCCGAATTGGCCGATCCCCGACGCGCAGCGCCCCGCCCCCCTCACCAGAACGCACAAACCAACCCGAGCTCGCAACCCAAGCGGGTCCGATTACCCGCCGATCGTCCGTGCCATGACCACATGCGGCCCGATGTCCGGCAGATCAAACACCTCGCTCGCTACCAAGAACCCGACCCGCTCGTAGTACCCCGACGCCGTCGTCCGCGCGTTGCACCACGCCACATCACCCGCATCCGTCGACATCTCGCCCAGACCCCGCTCGATCAGCGACCGCCCATACCCACGCCCCCGATGATCGGGCAGCGTCGCCATCCCGCGGATCCGCACGCCCGCGCGCCCCGCAAGGTCAGCCGCCCGCTCAGACACCACCTCGCGATAGAACGATGCAACCGATACAAGCGCACCCGATGAATCGCGCACACCAACATGCACCGACGTCGCAAGATCGTCGCCCGAATACACAACTCGCTCAGGCGGCTGCCCTGGCCGAAGAACCGCAAGCCGCAGGGCCCGCGTGTCCTCCGCCGTGATTCGCTCGACCCGAAAGCGGTCGTCCTCGGTCACGCCGGCACACCCGCCGTATCCAGCTTCTTCCGAATCACCGTGTTCAGAATCCCACCGTTCCGGTAGTACTCAATCTCCACGGCCGTATCGATCCGGCTCTTGCACACAAACTCAACAACAGCACCGTCCGCCTTCGTCGCCTTCACCGAGACATCCGCCCCCGGCTCCAAACTCGCCGGCAGCTCGATGTCAAACGTCTCCGTGCCATCCAAGCCGAGCGATGCCGCGTTCTGCCCGTCCTTGAACACCAGCGGCAGCACGCCCATAAACACAAGGTTGCTCCGGTGGATCCGCTCAAAGCTCTCGGCGATCACAGCACGCACACCCAGCAGCAGCGTCCCCTTCGCCGCCCAGTCGCGCGACGAACCCATGCCGTAGTCCTTGCCCGCGAGCACCACAAGCTTCGTGCCCGAAGCCTTGTAGTTCATCGCCGCGTCATAGATGTACGCCACCGGCGCGTCCCAGCCTGAGCCCCCATCTGGAGTGCGAGTGAAATCACGTGTCCAGCCGCCCTCCGGGATCGAGCCGTCCTCAGACTTCGCAAGCTGGTTCCGAACGCGCACGTTCGCAAACGTCCCCCGCGTCATCACCCGGTCGTTCCCGCGACGAGATCCATAACTATTAAACTGCGCCGGCTGCACACCCATGCTCTGCAAGAACTGCCCGCCGGGAGTCTCGGGCTCGATCCGACCCGCCGGCGAAATATGGTCCGTCGTCACGCTGTCACCCAGCACACACAGCGCACGCGCACCGTTGATCGACCCGAACCCGGGCGCTTCCGGCTTCATCCCCTCAAAGAACGGCGGGTTCTGGATGTACGTCGACTCATCGTCCCACCCGTACAGCTCGCTCTTGCTCACCGGCACCTTGTTCCACGTCTCATTGCCCGTGAACACGCTGCCGTATTTGTCCGCAAACTGCTCCGCCGAGATCGACGACGCAACAAGCTCGCGCACCTCAGCGAGTGTCGGCCAGATGTCCCGCAGGTACACCAAGTCGCCACCTGGCGTCCGCGCGATCGGATCATTTTGCAAATCGATATCCACCGTCCCCGCGATCGCGTACGCCACAACCAGCGGCGGGCTCGCCAGGTAGTTCGCCTTCACCCGCGGGTGCACCCGGCCCTCGAAGTTCCGGTTGCCGCTCAGCACGCTCGTAACCGCAAGGTCGCCGCGCTTGATCCCGTCCTCGATCTCCGGCGGCAGCGGCCCCGAGTTCCCGATGCACGTCGTGCAACCGTACCCCACCGTGTGGAAACCAAGCGCTTCGAGATCCTCGGTCAGACCGGCCTTCTCGTAGTACTCGGTCACAACCTTCGAGCCCGGCGCCAAACTCGTCTTGACCCAGGGCCGACGCTTCAGACCCAGCGCCCGCGCCTTCTTCGCGACGAGCCCGGCCGCGATCATCACATCCGGGTTGCTCGTGTTCGTGCAGCTCGTGATCGCCGCGATGACCACGTCACCATGCGTCAGCGTTACCTTCTGCCCCTCGTACGACGGATGGCTCGCCGGCCCGAGCTCGACCTCGACCGTGCTCGACTCGTCGGTCACCGCCGGCGCCGAACTCACCGCCGACGGATCGCCGCCCTCGTTCTTCCATCGCAGCTCCTGAAACTCCTCGTGCACACGGACCTTCTTGAACGTGTCCCTCAAGTCCTCGTGCCACTTCGGCTGCATGTTCGCAAGCTCGATCCGGTCCTGCGGGCGCTTCGGCCCAGCAAGACTCGGCACCACCGTGCCCATGTCAAGCTCAAGCACGCTCGTGTACACCGGGTCCGGCTTGCTCGCGTCCCACCAGAAGTCATTCGCCTTCGCGTACGCCTCGGTCAGCGCGATCTCCTCATCCGTCCGCGCCGTCAGCCGCAAGAACTCCAGCGTCACCTCGTCGATCGGGAAGAACCCGCACGTCGCCCCGTACTCCGGCGCCATGTTCGCGATCGTCGCGCGGTCCGGCAGACTCAGGTCCGCCATGCCCGGCCCAAAGAACTCAACAAACTTCTCGACCACGCCGTGCTTGCGCAAGATCTCCGTCACCGTCAGCACCAAGTCCGTCGCCGTCGCCCCCTGCGGCATCTCGCCCGTCAGCTTGAACCCAACAACCTCCGGCGTCAGCATGTACACCGGCTGCCCGAGCATCACCGCCTCGGCCTCAATACCACCAACACCCCAGCCTAGCACACCCAAACCGTTGATCATCGTCGTGTGGCTATCCGTCCCAACCAGCGAGTCCGGGTACACAGTGGGGGAGCCATCGATCGTCTTGGTCAGCACACCCCGCGCCAGATACTCAAGGTTCACCTGGTGCACGATCCCCGTCGCCGGCGGCACAACACTGAAGTTGCTCAGGCTCTCCTGACCCCACTTCAGAAACTTGTACCGCTCGTTGTTCCGCTCAAACTCCTTCTCCGCGTTCACGGTCAGCGCTACCCGCGTCGCGAAGTCATCAACCTGCACCGAGTGATCGATCACCAGATCGCACTGCACTTCCGGGTTGATGAGTTCGGGATCGCCGCCAAGCGACTTCATCGCGTCACGCATCGCCGCCAGATCAACGACGCACGGCACACCCGTGAAGTCCTGCAGCACCACACGCCCGGGCATGAACGGCATCTCGACCCGATTGACGTTCGCCGCGTCGTACGACGCAAGCCCCGCGATGTCGTCGTTGGTCACAACAAAGCCGTCGAAGTTCCGGAGCTGGGCTTCCAAGAGCACCCGCACCGAGTACGGCATCGAGTCGATCTTCCCGAGCCCCGCGTCCTCCACCGCCCGAAGCCGGTGGTAAACAAAGGTCTCGCCGTTAACGCTGAGAGTTGCTTTCGAATTGAACGTATCACCGGCCATGCCATGCTCCTGTACACTGCTGCTACAGAAAGCATCGAGTCGCCGATGACATGAATCAAGACAATCCGTTTTACAGATTGCATCGACGCAGTTTATGAATAATTGAGACTCGTTCTCAATTATAAACACTTGTCAGTTCACAATTTACAACAATGTTCAGCAGAATCATCACACGCGAACTCGCAACGCCGCTCGGAGCCATGCTCGCCGGGGTCCGAGAGCCCGATCCCGCGCTCTGCGTGCTCGAATTCACGGACCGCCCCAGGCTCTCAGAGGAGCTCGAAGACCTTGCCGCCGCCGTCGGTCCCGTCGAACCGGTCGGCACAATCGAGACCGCAACACCCGCCACCGACCTGCTCGACGAAGCTGAGCGCCAGGTCACCGACTACTTCAACCGGACCCGCACCGCCTTCGACCTCCCCCTCCACGCCCCCGGCACTGACTTCCAGCAGGCCGTCTGGAACGAGCTCCTCCGAATCCCGCCCGGCACAACCACAACGTACGGAGCCATCGCCGAGAAGCTGCACCGCCCGGGCGCACAACGAGCCGTCGGCGCCGCAAACGGAGCCAACCGAATCTCGATCATCATCCCGTGCCACCGCGTTATCGACGCCAACGGAAAGCTCCACGGCTACGGCGGCGGCATCGCACGCAAACGCGCGCTGCTCGAACTCGAACAAGACTCGCTCTTCTCACCTGCCAAGTCAAAGCCGGCCCGAACGCCAGCTAGAACGTCAGCTGAAACTGCGCCCGCAGCACAACCTGCCCGTCCTCGCCCGGCGCATCCTGCAGGATCGCCCGCGACGAGCTCGAGTTGGCGGCCGTGATCTCGCTGAACGAATACAACACATCCGCGGTCAGCTTCAGCGTGTGGCCCTCGGTGAAGTACCGGTTAAACCCGGTCACCAGCGTCGACAGCTCTCCCGCCGAGTCCTCGCCGGTCATCCACGAGTATTGCGAAAACAGCTCGAGATCGTCGCTGACATAGTGCGCGATGTGCCCCGACACGCCGAACATGTTCAGGTCGTCCGCCGTCTGCGCGTTCCTGTGCAGGATGTTCGACGCGACGAATGCCGTCCACCCGTCGCCCTCAAAGCTCACATCCGCCGACCCGATCAGCTCGTAGAACGACTCCAGCTGCAAGCCGTCGCCGTCGGCGTCGGTCTCGCCAACCGTCACGAGACCCGCGGCACCCAACAGCAGCGCGTTCTCCTGCCCGCGTCGGCTCGTAAAGTCGCGGAACCGCCGCCAGCCGTCGTCGCCAAACTTTCGCTCAATACGGGCATAGACGCCCACGTCACCCTCATCCGCCTCGAACGACGTGTTCCCGCCCCGGTCGCCGTCGCCGATCATCACAGTGACGGACCAGTCGTCGTCCCGGTATCGGCCCTCCACCCCCTGCGTCCGCCCGCCCGCGCCGCTTGTCGAGAACGCCCCGGTCACCGGCGAAACCTCGACCGCCATCCGCCGTGTGTTCGAGACCAACTGCTCCCGCGTCAGCGGAGGCACAAACTGCCCGCCGCGAAACCGCCAGTCGCCAGTCTCGTACCCGAACCACGCGTCGAGAAGAAACTTGGTCCCAGACGACCGGTTCGTCTCGGTCTCGATCTCCCATGGCACCACGGCTTCAGAATCCGCGATCGGCAGGTCGCCATTGAGCTTGATGCGCCCGCGGCGGATCAGGAACCCCGATTCAAAGTCGTCCACGCTTTCGGCGGCACGGTGCAGCTCCGGTTTAACGCGAACATCAGGCAGCAGGACGCCGCCGAA
>JBCBMF010000137.1:0-8151 GCA_039822905.1 Planctomycetota bacterium | reverse complement strand
CATCATTGATAAGGTATACCGCAAGAAATGTTAGAGGAAAGTATAAGTGCTGGCGGAAAACAGCTTACACGCGGGCGGATACGCCACACGAGTATCAACTCTTGCTCGAAGCTCATCGGATGATGTACGCGATGCTCAAGCGTGTTGGTGATTGCGCGGCCTCGCCTGCCAAAGAACCTGTTCGCGGGTCGCTGAAGATCGGCAATCGTACAGTCGTTTGCGAGCAGTGCGAGGACGGCCGGGACAGGCATGCGCGCGAACTGTCGATCTACACTTACGAGTCGACTTACCTCGTGACCGGGAATGGCATTGCACCCGCTGAGCGAACCAAAGAATCGATTCGAAATGGTTCCCGGCCATCGTAAAAAGGTGGTGCCGACGCTCGGCACGGGTAGGTGAGCCCCGAAGAGACAGCGCAACTACCGAGACGGAGAAAGTACGACGCATTGTGCGCTTTTAGGAACACGCCCGGCATGGATTAGCGGGAAATCGCCAAGTAGTCGAAGGATCAACGAATCAAGCCATACGGCAGCCAACCCCGGTATGCGAGGAGATTCAATGTGCGAAAGCACATGCGGTGTCATCTGGGGCTCAAGACAGACTGGCCGAAATCAAGGACAGGGACCCAGTCGGATTCCAAGCCGCCTGCATAGATCCAATGAAGCTGGAGCTTGGATCACGAACCGATGGGCTATCGCAGCATTTGGTTGAGAAGGCCAGGCAGATGGCCAATGACGCGAACTGAGTAGTCACTTCTGAAGGCTTTGATCGAAGCCGATCTCTGGGTGATCGGCCGCGATCAGGGGTGATCAAGGCTGATCGGATGCGTGATCGCCCTGACTGGTCGGCCCGGAACTCCGATCGCCGTGTAGTGCGGCGACGCCGACGTGGCTTCACATCGTCGTTTCACGAAGATCATGATGACCAGCGAGCAGAACCCCCGGACTAGACATGAACTGGCCCAGCGGCTGGGCGTGTCGGATGCCACCATCAAGGAGTCGGCAAGGACGGGCCGGATACCAGCGGTACGACCGTCGCCGAAGACGATCAGATTCGACGACAGCGCTGTGGTTGACACTTCACGGAGCGAGGACGATCGGGAAGGCGGTCGTCCATGAACGCCCGCTACGAAGCCTACGTTGATCAGATCCTCATCGACTCCGCACGCGCGGCGGACCTGTTGTCGATCAGCCCTCGCAAGCTAGGGGAACTTGGCAACACCGGCGCGATTTCCCGTGTCGTCATCGGTCGAGCCGTCAGGTTCCGCCTCGCAGACCTGCACCGATGGGTCGAGCGCGGCTGCCCTTGCGGCGAGATCAAGCGTTGAGCAACAAATCACAACACGCCCATTCCCGCGACATTTGCATCACGACATCGAAGACAACGACCACGCGGACGGCAAAGGCTGTGCCGCAGGAGATCAGTATGGCCACGGACAGGCACGACATACAGAAGACCGAGGCGACCACAATCCTGAGCACTCTCCACGACTGGATCGACGGTTCGCCGCTAACGGACAGGGTTCGGAAGCTCGTGCAAGCAGTTGCTAGCGGGCAGGAGATCGGTCGCCGTCGAGAAACAGCAAATGTCGATGTCGCAGCGATCCCCTTGCAGGGACCCGCCGACATGCCAGCCTTCGTGACCGATCGCGGCCCCACGACGGTCGAGTGCCATGAGCCGTCGCCGCATGACTCCGTGGTCTGGCTGCCGCCGAAGTACCCGCTCAGGACCCATGCGATCACGGAAGCGGTTGAATCCGGCCTCGACGGCACTCACTACGACAGCGCAGAAAACCGGATGCTCGTCGCCCTTGCGGCGTCGGGTGGTCACGGACTCAGTTCGCGGGAGTCGCAGGTCGTCACCGGCCCCGCCAGCAGCGCTGTGGGAAAGTACCTCTACGAGCGAAGCAAGCTGGGCAAGTTCTTGCAGTTGAACCGCCGATGCATCGGTGATATCGACCGGCCGTCCTTCATCCGGGTGCTGTGGCCGTTCTCAGGCGGCCGTGAACTGCGGCAGTGCTTCCCGACGGCGGCGGAGGCTGTACCCGGCCGATCCGCGTCAAAGAGCACGCCACGACGGGACCACGGCCGCCACAATCCCGGACGCGAGCACTGACAAATCACGACGAACGCTCGCCCGGCTTCGCGGCCGCGCCGGCGGTTGGAACCGGTACGCTCGCCCGGGATGGGCAGGCGGAAGAGCGCACGACACGGAGGAACGCCAGCCAATGACAGCACCACAGCGTGGTGACAACCCACAGCAGGCCGCCTAAGCGCACGCGGAGACGTTGAACGCCCTGTTCGATCCGATCGACATAATCGATGTTCTCGGCGTCGATGTCGTCGTCGATAACGGCGAGGAAGTCAAGATAGAGCGGTACCTTCCTTGGTTCATGGCGGAGCAGGCCGCAAAAGTATCGCTTGCGCCCGACTTCGCTCACTTCAACATGTAAATCGCAATCAACCCGTGGGCATCGAGGAGCGAATCCGAGAGGCTGGTAAAGCGGTGCACCAACATTGCGGTTGATATCGACATCGCCGATCTCGAAGAGGCCGACATCCCTCACATTATCGAGGAGGCCCCTTACCCGCCGCCGACCGTTCTCGTCTTCAGCGGCCGCGGATGGCATGTCTGGTGGAGGTTAGAGAAGCACATCTCGAAGGCGGGATAGGAGCGTGCCCAGGCCGCGGCCCGTGCCACCCTCGGTGCGGATCACAGCGTGTGCATTCCTGCTCATCGTCCCCGAGTGGTCGGCACCGCCAACAAGAAATGGGATCTCCGTGCCACCCTTGTCGTCTGCGAGCGAACCCGCCGCTTTGACCCATCGGTTTCCCAGGGTGCCGTCCTGTTGTCATCGTCCTGTAGCTCCGGGGTAAAGCCTAATCAGTTCTATCAGCTACGCTTTCCCCTTTCCTCTGCCGCCAACTGTTGCTGCTAACCCTACTGGTGGGGTACTAGAAGGTGGGGTCAGTGACGAGCCGACCGCCGAGCAGTTGAACGTGTTGGCGAAGATCATGTCTGCACGGCCCGTTACCGCGTCCCGCATCAGCGACAGAGCTATCCACACGCTCGCACGGCCAATGAAGCGGACGCTCGATCTTGACGACCGGCCGCCGTGGTTCGCGAAGGCCATGGCCGTGTACCACGAAGAGTACGAGGACAACATGAGGTGTGCCTGGCGCAAGCTTTGGGGCGCTCTCTGTCGGTCGGGGGACGGCTTGAAGACACCGAAGCCTGGCGGCCTAAGCGAATCGGGCCTCGGCATCGACAGCATCGATGCGCTCGCCGACTACCTCAGACTAGAGCTGGTGCTGCGACGCCAAACCAAGCGAATGGGATGGAATCCATGAGCAGGAAGCGCGGCAACGGCGATGATTCGGTTTATCGGCGTGGTGAACGGCTGCGCATCAGCTACGTCGACGAGACCGGCGAGCGGCGGTAGCGCGCGGTCGGAACGATGGATTGGCAATTGGCCGAGCGGATCCTGCCTGGGCAGACCGACCGCGGAGCCGTTGGAGACGTCCGCCGAGAAGCTGAACGCCGAAGCAAGAACCGCCACCTCCGTGTCGCGAACTCGTCGGGAGATCATGGGATTCTGCCAAGACCGCGGCATCGACTCGCTCGGCGGCATCACAGCTGAACACGCAGCTGCTTACCTCAAATCGCAGCGCAAGGCCGGCAGGCCGCCAGGGCTGGTCAGTACCGCATCATAAGCGTGAAGGGATCCACCGCCTCGGGAGTGTCGCTGCGGTCTGATCGCCGCCGATCCGCTGACCGGCGTCAAACGGCCGAACCCGGAAACCGACTGCCGGCATCGGTGCCGGATGCTGCTCGTCGAAAAATGGTACCTGCTCGATACCGTGGTGCGGTCCGCGTCGGACTTCAGAGGCACGTCAGGCGAAGAGCGGACGTTGGTGTTGGTGTACGCGGAAGCGCTTCAGACCGGCCGACGGACAAACGAGATCGCATCGCTGACCAGTGCGAGTCTGCGTTTCAACAGGAATTGTCTGTTCGTTGTCGTTGAAGCAAGAGGCACGAAGAAACGTAAGGTCGCTTGGCACTACGTCAGTCCAACGCTATCCGACTGGCTTGACCAGCACGATGGGTCGGGGCTGTAGCAGTCACATCGGCAGCCGCAGCACGAATCCAGGCTGTTCGGCGCATCACTGTGCGATGAATGCTGTGCTCAACAGCAGTGGGGTGATCGTCACAGGCATCGGCAAAGACTCAACTCCTGGCGAGGCGGTGCAACTTGGTGCAATCGATCGCTAGAATAGCCCCGCCCGGATTCGAACCGGGGACCGAGCGATTATGAGTCCTGACGACAAAGTGACGGAAGTTACCGTCATTACGCGGTGTTACAACGATCCGGAAGACGCCAACGAAGCGAATCGCGCAGCACCGGCAGTGCGTGACTGGCTCCAGCAGTGCCCGATCGGCATGCACGACGAAGAGGAAGAGCTGATCCTCAGCGTCCTGGGGATCACGGTGTGAGCGTGCTGCGGCGGCACATCTCCTGCGAGAAGCGTTGCGAGCTGGCAAGTCGTTGCCGGGGAGGGGTCCCGGCACACGCCGGCTGGCGCTCCCACTCTGGGGGGCTCCCCTTGCGGCAGGGCATCGGCCGTCAGGCCATACAATCCATGTCGGAAGGGGAGTCCCCCGGGTCACCTGGGGTCGTCCTTGGACCGAAGCCCCTCCCCGGCATCTCTTCGTTCGCAAGCTCCGCCACTCGCTCTCTGTCGTCATCCGACCGATCGTGCAACCCGTGCCGCCGTGCTCAGCCACCGGCGGCTCGGCGGCACGATTCCGGAATTCGTCAGAATTTCTGCGGCTTCCGCAAACTTCCGCCTGAGGGCGTCCAGGGCCGGTTTGATGAACGGGCCCCCTCCAGTAATACGGGGGCCAAACAAGGCACCGCGAACGCGGTCCCCCCGTCGCTGACGTCGAGTCGCGTTGACTTCCCCCGGCGTGTTCGTATGTTCGTCCGAAGCAACTCCAGCCGGAAGGACGTATGAACATGGGACGGAAACGACCACAACGCGGCAGACAGACTCGGCGGAAGACGACGCCCCGCAAGGCACCCGCGACCACGTCCGCCGTCGCCAACGCCGAAGCCCAGCTCGCATCGACCGAGCAGCCCGCTCCCTCGAACGCATCGGCATCGCCCCCCGTCGATCGCTGGATGTCGATCGGGCAGATTTGCGAGTTTCTCGGGATCACCGACAAGACGCTCCGCACGTGGCGCCAGAAGGGCATCATCGAGCTCCGCAGCCCCGGCGGGTTCGGCCGTCCCGGCATGCTCATGTCCGAGCTGCTCGCCTTTGTCCGCGAATCCCCCGTGGCGGTGCCCGACTGATGGCAAGCGTCGTACCCATTCGGCAGGTCGGGGGTCACGCCTTCGCCATCGACTTCGCGGTGCACCCTCGCGACCGGAAGCGGTGGCATCTGGGCCGGGTCGCACGGGACTTCGCGGAAGACTGCCGACGCCGACTCGAATCCGTCGTCAAATCGGTGAAGGTCAACCAGCCCATCCGCCCGGAGGACCGTATCTGGCTGCAAGGCCTTTCGCCCGACCGGCTGGAGGCTCTCCGCAAGACGGGTCTTCTCGACGGCTCGCAGGTCTGCACGGGGATCATCGCGGTGGGTGACCTGATCACCCGGTGGCTAGACCACACCCAGCGGGCCAACTCGCAGCGAACGCTCGAGCTGTACACGCGGACCGGTGATGTGCTGCTCGCTCACTTCGGCGAACGTACACCCGTGTCGGCGTGCACCCGCGATGGTGCGGAGATGTTCGCGGCCATGCTCCGCGACCGCTCTCTCGCTGAAGCGACCGTCCGCCAGCACATCCGCCACGCGAAGGCGTGCTTCGGTCTCGGCATGAAGCGGGATCTGGTCGAGTTCAACCCGTTTGATCGGATCGTCTCGGCGTCGATCGCCGCGGCACGCGGCCGGTGCATCTCACGCGGCGAAGCCCTGGCCATCCTGGCCGAGCTCCCGACCGACGACCACCGTGCTGTCGTTGCTCTGAACCGCTTCGCCGGGCTCCGCGTGCCGAGTGAACCTCTCGCGTTGACCTGGGGTCGCGTGGACTTCGCTCGCCTGGAACTGAACGTCTGGGCTCAGAAGACCAAGTCCGAGCGTGTCGTCCCGATGGACCCGATCGTGGCTTCGGCCCTTCGGGTGCTGTGCCCGCACGAGCCGGATCCCGACTGCCCGGTGATCGAGGTCTCCGACAACAACCTCGCTCGAACGCTCCGCAACGCCGCACGCCGCGCAGGAGTCGAGCCGTGGGATCGGCCGTTCCAGACGATGCGGCAGTCCTGCGAGACCGACTGGGCCGATGTGCTCCCCCCGCACGTCGTCGCCGATCTCATGGGTCACAGCGAAGACGTGTCGCGTCGGCACTATCTGATCGTGCGTGACGATCACCGCAAGGTCATCAGCGGTGGGGGCGTCGATCCATCGTGTAGCAAATCATGTAGCACACCCAAGCAGATTTGTTCGGAAAGTGGCGGAAGTGGGGTCGGGGCCACCGACCATGGCGAGTACCATAACTCGGAATCTGGCGGTGGTTTACGGAATAGCCCCGCCCGGATTCGAACCGGGGACCGAGCGATTATGAGTCGCCTGCTCTAACCGCTGAGCTACAGGGCTGCGGGAATGCCAACAAGGATAGCCTGGGTCGGCTACAGCGTCTTGAGGTACTCGAGCAAGGCCGCTCGCTGGTCGCTGTTAAGGTCATCCGCGAAGACGTGGCCGCCGTTTCCGTAGCCGGGGACAGCCGTGTCGTACACCTCCGGGCCCTGCTCTTCGGTCTCGGTGTGTACCCAACCAACGTTGCTGAGATCGTAGTCGTCGACGCCGGTTTGAAACGACCGAGTCCATCGCTTCGGACGCACGGTTGAATCAAGGACGCCGAGCAATGTGGGCACAGATCCGTTATGGAAATATGGCGCGGTCGCCCACACGCCATCGAGCGGCGGTGCGACGTACGCGATGTCAGGCTCGGCGTACGCATCACCTCCGCCGGCAAACCAACTCTTTGCGAACCAATCGATCAGGCCGCTGTCCTGAAGCGTCTGCGCGTAGAGCGGGTCCGTGCCCACGAAGGAAGCAGCAATGCGAAGGTTCGGATACGTTTCGTTTTCGCCGTACGTCCCGTGACAACCTGAGCATCTCGCCGCGAAGATCTCCGCGCCCGCCTCCGCGAGCGTTCGGTCGATGGGGTCGGGAAAGTCTGGCGGCTCAAGGGTCTCTAGAAAGGCAATGACGTCACGCATACCCGGCTTGATCGCATTCGCTTCATCCGCGTCTTCGATAAGCACCATCCCGATCTGTTGTATAAGTCGAGCGAAGTCGCCTCGCCCCATGCCGTTGTAGTACAGCGATGTTTTCTTCCGTACATTCCAGAGCGGGGGCACATCCGATGCGACCACCGTGTCGTTCACATGGAACACCGGTTGATCGACGCGAGCGAGTGTTGCGGGGTCTCTGTACGCAGCGCTCACCTCTTCGAGGCGGAACGCGGGGTTCGGGCCGCGGAACGGGGTGGCCGCTTGTCCCTCGATAATGGCGGCACCCTCGAGAAACAGCTGCATCTCGCGGAGTGCCTTGGGATTGTTTGCCAGAAGTAAACCGGCCAGTTCGGCGGCATCCGTCGCACCATCGGTACCGCTCGTCCAGTCGCGTGTCGTGTTACCAAGCCCGATGATGAACTCGCCTCGGAACTCCGTCGCATGACAACCAAGGCAGTTCAGGCCCGACACCACCTCTACTCCGCGCTGGGAGTTGTACTGATTCATTTCGATCGGGACGGTCGGATCCGTATCCCGCCGTTGCAGCGGAGAATCCGCAGGCGGCGTGAATGCATTCATCGCACGCCACAGCTGGATTGGGATTCCGGCCCCGATGTAGCCGCCGTGCAGCAGGTAGTCGCGACCCCGTTCGGGATCACCTTTGCGTTGATCGTCCTCAGTCGCTTGGCCAGCGAGCAGCGCGTCAGGCTGCACAGCTACGAAGCCGGCACTCAACACCCCGCAGAGGACGACGGCACACCATTTCACAGCGATAGAGTTGCGAAACGTCACTTAATGAACAACATATCGCGATACGTCGGCAAAGGCCAGAGCTCTGCTGACACCACCGCTT
>JBCBMF010000136.1:0-8193 GCA_039822905.1 Planctomycetota bacterium | reverse complement strand
AAACGGCGGGCACGGCTGTTTCATGTGTTTGTCGACCTTCTGCGTCTGGAATTGCACGACTGGAAATCCACTCCGACCGTAGCCGCCGGTGTGATAGCCGCACACGCCGACCTTTCGGTCGTCCGGCTTTGTCTGCACGAACGCTCTGATCCTCTTGTCGGCGCGCCGGCCGAACTCAAAGCGAGGGCCGCGGGTGACAGTGTCCATGTTCTCTGCGCTTACAACCGCGTACACGCCAACCCATGAGTCGTATTTGCCCGAACCGCCTCGCTCGATTTCAGTCTCGACCGTCCAGATCCGCGTGAATTTGCGCCAACCACGAGTATCGATGTCGCCGCGTATGCAAAGAGTGCGCCCGTTCGGATGCCCGCCGCACTGCTCGTCGTCTTCCGGGAGAGAAGACGACGAGCGGGCCGTTGACTCCCGTTCGGTTTGTGCGTCTGTTGACTCACGCTGATCGAACAAGGACTCTGCATTGTCCTCAACCCGCTGCGCCTCCTCGGCAGTCACGTCCGCCACATAGAACGGCTGCACGCCGCCTGCCCGGGCGGCACCGGCCGCTTCAATATACGGATCGAGGTACACACGCTGGCCGTCGATCTCGAAGAACCCATGCCGGCCGCCGAGGCTCATAAACAGCTCTTGGAGCCGTCCAAGCATTTCCTCAGCGTCTTCATCCCCAGTGGACATCGGTGGAAAGAAGCCGACAAGCTCACCATCTCGATCGAGGAGCGGGTCGAAGCCGGTTTCGGCAAGCGACCACTCGCGGAACGCCGCCGCATCATCGAAGACGCGTACCGCCTCGATGCCTTCGGCGAGTGGCAGTGCCGCGTAAACAACCTCGCCAGCCACTGCCCACCCGCCTGAACCGTCGTACTCGTTCCCTACCGCCGAATGCGCCGTGGCAGCCGCGGCCAGCGAGACCATCATGGCAAAGCCGCACGATCTACTCGGCCTGTTCTTCTCTCCACGCCCGTTAACGAGCATCATCGCCCCATCTCCTTCGCAATGTGTTGCGGGCGATGACGCAATCAAGTGCCCGCACTGTCCTAGCGTACCTAAAATGCTATTTCAAGTAAAAGCAAATGCGCCCAGCCGCCGGAAAGAATAGTAAACATTATAGATAGTCTCCGCTCGGAGACGTCGCCAGCACCAATTCCCCTACACGGAAGAGCGCCCCGAGCATGCACGCACGAGCACTCGGGGATGCGAGCCCGCTCATCGAGTGAAGAAGAGTGCTCTTGCCAGCCCCGATTGGGCAGATCTGGGCCACGACCCCGGTGTTTGGGAACTCAAGGGTCACGTTCTTGAGCACACACGTCCCGCCGAAGCTGACTGACAAGTTGTCGCTCCGTACTACGGTCATCGCCGGTTCACCACGGAGTACCCCCCGAAGAGTCCGCGAGGTCGAGCAACCATCATCGCGACGACAAAGACACCCAGAATGATCTGGCGGATGTTCGCGGTCGCTCCGCCTGGTACTCCGACGAAGCGCAGGGCCTCCGGGAGAGCGACGAGCAGCGAGGCACCGACAACCGCCCCCGTCACCGACCCTAAGCCGCCGCCGATGATCATCATGAGGATCTGGATCGAAATGGACACATCGAACGTGGTTGGATCGATAGAGCTCGCATAGGACGCGTACACAACCCCGGTGCTGAAGGCGAACGCCGCACTGATACCAAAAACGACAACCTTGATCCTCCGTGGATCCGCTCCGACGGTGGCCACCACGAGCTCGTCCTCGCCATCGAGCAGTGCCTGCCCGTGCCGCAAGCCGAAGAGTTCCAGGTTCGAATCAAGGAGAAGGCTGCGTCCGTCCGCGAATCGCGAAGGGCCGAGCCAGGCAAGTTCACGGGGTACTGGTTCGTGAATGTCGGCGAGCGAAAGAACCGCGACCCGCACCGGACCTGGGGCGACTGTCGGCGGTTCGGCTATGTGTCCGCTGGTGGGCGCAGCGAGCGGTGGGCCATCCCAGATATGTCGAACAGTCTCTCGGGCCGCCATGGGGCGGCCTTTGTCATTCGTGCTCTAGCGGCGTGATCGGGTGATCGGCTGGCGTGGCCTCCTTTCTACCCTCCGGGAGGTGGGCCAGCGAGTTTGTGGATCCCGTTTGTGGTGTCCGATATGTCCGGTGCGGATTGGGCGACGGATCCGTAAGTGCATTCTGGCACAGCGATTGAGAATGTCCGGCTGTAATGACCGGACAGCAGCCGCGAGGGAGTCAATATGTCGGAGCTGGTGCGGTCTTCTCGGGCTGTGGCTGATGGAGTAGCTGCGGCGTTCATGCATGCAGCGGTCCTCGCAAGGACCCGAATGCTGGATCACGCGTCTCCGATCGTGCGGATGATGGGCCAGCGAGACGCGGCTTCCCACGATGCAGCCCTTCTCGAACGAGAGCTTGAGGTCTTCCGATCTCAGCGTCGACGAAAGCCGACCCATCAACGTTCGTACTACGCTCCCGCCGAGCGCGCCCAAATCCTCGAAGTTGTAAGGCTGCGGGGCTGGTCCGCGAAGGAGGCAGCGGAGCGGTTCGCGGTCCATCCCAACACGATCCGCAACTGGCAGAAGGCGGTTGACGACAAGCTCCGGGCCGAGCGGACACTGGGTCAACCGCCATGGAACCGCATCCACGCCGGTGTCCGCCGGCTCGTGCACGAGCTCCGAGTGGCCTTCCCCGAGCCGGAGTTCGGGACCCGCACGATCGCGAGGCACATCGTTCGTGCTGGCATCAGTATCAGCCGGACGTCGGTCAGACGTGTTCTGCAGGAAGAGCCGCCGAAGCGCCTGGGCAACGCAAACGAACGCTCGCGCGTCACAACGGCTCCAAAGCACGTGCAGCATCCGACGCGGCCAAAACAGGTCTGGAATCTCGACATCACCGATCTTAGAGTGCTCAGGAAGCGATTTGAAATCGCCGCGATCGTCGATGGTTTCAGCCGGAGGATCGTCGTGCTGCACGTCTTTGGCCGAAGGCCGACCACGAACGATCTTTCAGATCTGGTCGAGTAGGCTTCGGAGAAGGAAGAGTCGGTGCCGCGGTTCCTTGTGACCGATCTTGGCAGCCACTTCAGGGCCCAGTTCCGCCGCCGAGTCCAAGGGCTCGGCCTGACACATGTCCGCTGCCAAGTCAGGACATGGCATCTCAATGCCAAGGTCGAGTGGGTCTTCCGTGATGTGGAGCGATGGGCGAAGCGAGCGTGGTTGCCGCTCGGGACCGCGGCAATCCAGCATCGGCTCGATGGCTACCGCGATTGGCACAACCGGTTCCGCCCCCATACTTCTCACGGTACCCTGACACCGATCGAAGTGGAAGCAGGCAGGCCTCTTCCGGAGCCAAGACTTGTCTTGCAGAGAGGAGTTGAAGCACCACGCATCCTGTTGCATCGCCGACATTTACGAGGCGATCGAAGGCTGGCGTATCCGGTCATTCGAGTCTCTGAATGCTGTCCAGACGCCGCGTAGCAGAGCGCACAAACTCCTGGACCACCTGAATGGCGGGATCTGGGAAAGGATTGAGCCGTGTCAGACGGCGACATTGAATTCGATGACGTGGCGAACGGCGAGGTGATAAGTCTCGCGGTGATTGCTTCAACACATCAAGCTCGCCAGCTACTAGCCCGACAACCGCATGAAGCGACGACACGTTGGCAGTGATCCGAGGCTTCTGTACCCGACGATCTCGGTGAGGCCCAGACACGTCTCGGCAGCATGACGGATGCCGCCGGTCATGCCACTACAAGCTGCGGGCCCGTCGCTCAGCCCCAGTCCAGCGGCGGCCAATCCTCTGCGAGATAATCGATCGGACGGCTGGGCACATACAACGCGTCGTGCTTTCGGAACATCGCGTTTGTCCATCGCTCAACTCGGGCGACCTCGATCACACGCTTGGTGACGAAGACACCTTGCCCGAACGGACGGAACGAGAAGAAATCGGACGCATCCCAGTCGAAAGACGATTCGTCGAGCACAAGCCGCTCAGGATCACGGTACGGAGAAGTGAATTTATGGCACTCCGGACAGAACGTGGAATCGCCGAATCCACTGGCGTCAAGGTCGAGTTTGCCCCAGTGATCGTCCACGCCCAGGGCGTACAGCTTGGGCAGTCGCAGCTTCAGCAGACGCGGCACATTACGCGGCTCGGCCTCGTACGCCTTCCAGCCTTTGATGCCGTGCTTTGTCAGACCGTCGATCACGCGCTGTGTCACACATTCAAACCCTATCGGTCCGTTTCCGGATGCGAAGTCGGTGGTACGGCGGCCTAGCTGGTAGTACCAGAGGACGTCTTCACCGAGAACGTCGAAGTTGCGATGGCACATCGCACATGGATGCTGATCCATAGAAACAAATGCGAGGCTCCCGTGAATGATCGGATAGATGTGAGACGATACACCAGAGCCGAGTTCGTAGAGTCGCATGTAATCACCTAGCTCTCACTACGGTCCTACATGCCATATCTCGGAACGCATTGGGTCAACCTGTACGCCGAAGATTTGCTTGGACTGCTCGATGAACCCCATGATCTCGTCGACCGAGAACTCCTCACCACCCTGCTGAATCCGCAGTTTTTCCTGGCGGTCAAGATCTCTCCACCACTCATTGTACCGAGATAGCGGCGGGTTGTTCGGGTTGACCCGCTCCGGCCGTCCATGCAGCCTGCTGTGCTCGGAACGGCTCATCCAGCGCAGGAATTGCGGTTCATTTACATCGATGCCGTGCGCAAGGAACCAGTCGGCGTACTGGAGTGGCAGCACGTGGTGGACGTTGGGGTTGCGCTTGAGAAGCCCGAGGAATGTTCGCTCGCCGAGTTCTTCGGGTACAGGGTTGCCAGTGTGAGCGACCAGCGCATTTCGATACGTCTCGGAATTCTTGCGTTTGGCAGGCACCAGCCACTTGAACTGACCCGAGTTGATCGCCGCCACGCGCTGCTGCACGTTCATGCCGCCGGCCTTCAACGCTGCCGCGGCCTGGGCGACCGTCATTGGGTTCGGGCCGTTCATGACGGCGGCGATGCTGGCCGCTACCTGATGGTTCGCGACACGAAACGTGTTGCCGTTTGGTAGAACGAACTTGACGGCCTTCCCGGCCTGGAACGCTGCCGCAGGCACGGCGGGCAAGAACCCGATCGCCGCTCCCCAATTGCCATCGGCAATTTCGCCGACGGTGATGACCCAGTCGAGCGGCTCGTTAACGACCGAAACGATCATCGGGATCGCGGCTACTACAGGGCCGATGTTCTGTGAGATGTTGTTCAGCATCGCCTGGCAGCGATCGGCGTAGTCCTGCTCGTTGTCGATGATGTTGTGATAGTCGTACATCCACTGTTCGGAGCGGTTCCAGTACCTCGTCTTCCCGCTCAGGTCTCGAAGCCCAGCCGCCAGGTACTGGACGGCCTCGGGCAGCGAGGCATCGTCGTCGATCGTGATGCGGAAGTGGTCGCTCGCGATGATCTTTGACTTGTAGGGGCTCACGAACCAGTCATTGAATGGCAGCCCCCGATCGGCGATGACGATCTCGCCGCCGACGGCATCGAACGCCTGGAGCCGGAGCACCGCGCGATCGTCGGTCGCGAGCATCTCGTAGAAGAGCCGGATGTCGCCCTCGTTCAGCGGGCGATCGTCTAGCGGCGGCGCTTCCGTCGCGATGAGGATCTCCTGATACTCACCGAGCGTCGTGATGATGACATCGTCGTACCCGGCGATGGGCGGACCATCCCCGTTGACGATCTCAAACTGCCAGTCGTCGCCGACGCGCGTGCGCCGGATGTTCTCGGGGACGATGGGAGCCGTGTCGAATGCCTCGTCGCTGATGAACACCAACTGCACGAAGTCGGTCGTATTGCCCTCCTTCGAGAACACCAGGTAATGGGTGTTGGGATCACTTGGCTCGACGCGAAGAATGAGCCGCTCAGGCTGTACGATCGCGGAGACCGGTGTCCCGACACTCAAGAAATACGGCCCGATCATCTCGACGACGGCGTCCGAAGCCGTGATAGGGTCGATCGGAGACAGTTCGAAAACGATGGACTCGAACACACCCGGCTGCGAGCGAGCGATGTGTTCGATTCGGCTGATCTCGGACCGCATGTAGATGTCGGTGCTGCCCGGGTCGGCCTGGTCCTTCTCGGAGACGAGGAACGCACCGTGCTCGCCCGGTCCTGCCGCGTCAACGAGACCGAATACAACAGCGGATCGATCAAAGCCTACGTGGCCTGCGGCATTAGCTGAAGTCCGGGCTTCCAGCATGACCGCGGCGGCGCCCCATGTGCGTGGATTCCCATCCCCATCGGTCTGCACCGGAACCCGCAGTTCAATCAGGCCGGACGTGTCGAGTTCATACTCTTGGAACGGGAAGCTGCTGCTGCTGGGCTGGAGCCGATCATCAAGAGAGACCGAATCAAGCTGCTGACCATCGGCGAAGAACCGGACTTCCCGTATTGTCTGTGATGTTGGAATCACACTTGACAGCGGATCGCTCACTCGCCATTTGGCCCATACAACCAGGTCTCCTGTGTTGGGGTCGACCGATGGCCCTTGCACGCCATCGTCGATGATGCTGAACTCAACGTGTGGGCGAGGATCAGAGGTCGGCACGATGCTCTGCGGGTCGTAGGGGTCCGAGACGGAGCCGCCAGAATAGCTGCGTGCCGTCGGAACGAGCTGCGGGACGGTACAGCGGACGGCATCGAATGCCGCGGGTACATCCGGCCCGCTGGTCTGCACCTCGACTCGGAGGTCGCCGACTGCATCGCTGTACCGTACAGATTCCACGTACAGCGTGAGTGTTGTTGCGGCACCCGGATCTGTACCGAGCTGAGCCAGCGAGATGAACTCGCCCGAAGGTATGAAGTCGCCCGCAGCATCGGGATCACCCGCGCTCTGGGCCGAACGAGATTCGCCCTGATCCTTGAGCCAAACCCGCAGAGCTCCGTCGGGGAGTTCGAAGCGTTGCGTGGGCTGGCTGATCAAGGTGATATCGCGAGGGTCCGAGTCGTTGTACGTAAAGATAAGACCGTTCACATCTCGGTCGACGTCGTCTGGCAGGCCCCCGACTTCAACAACGAGCGGAACAAAGCCGGGAGCGATGTTCTGGTCGATGGCATCGTCATGTGGCTCGTTCGTCAGATCGAATCCATCGAGCGTGTCCAAACGTCCATCGAGGTCGACGTCGCCACCATGCCACAGAAGTAGCTTGCCGTTACGAAAATCGTCATCCTCAATCTCGTCTTGCAACCGAGACCGTGTAGGCGAAGCCGTACCGCTGGAGTTGTCAGAGTCGATGTCAAGATCCAGAAGCGGCAGGCAGATCACGACCTCTTTACCAGCTGTGCGATCGCAGTCGTAGCTGTCATAGCAGTCCGGGCTCGCATGCGAGCCAAGCAGGTCGTCCGGATCGTAGATATCGATGGGACAGCCACCATTCACTGAGTCTGAGCTCGACACGGACAGCGTGTAGTCGAAGTCGTGAACGCATGAACTGCTGTAATGCTCTGTGTGCCCAGCGTATCCCATGGTGATGGTGTAACAGCGGCCACGCCGAAGACGCAGCGTGCGTTGCTGGCTTCCTGTTTCCCAGTCGGTGTAGAGCCGGGCGTTGCCATCGACGAAGACATTCCATGACCCATCACCCGAGCCGTTACTCGCGGTTATCGTGACTTCGCACATGTTTGGGTCGAGATCATCTGGCGAGTCGGATGCCTCGGTGCCACTTGTTCCAGCGGCGGCTTCCTCACCATCGGTATAGCCATCCCCATCAGTATCGGGATCCGTCGGGTCGGTGCCGTTTGTGATTTCATCACGGTTCGTTACACCATCGCCATCGAGATCTTCATCCCCGTCGAGCGTTCCATCGAAATCGGTATCGGGTTCGGTGGGATCGTAAAACGTTGAGAAGCGACCGCCTACAAGCTCAGATCCGGGCCCGGCGTGGCCCATGGTGTACGCCTCGAATCCGTCGCTTAGACCATCGTCATCGGTATCCCAATCGCACGCACTCGTGCCGTAGACATGCACAGGTTCGGATACGTCCACCGCGCACGGGAAGTCATCATCGCCGATCTCGTTGCGCCAATCGAACTCCTCGCCATCAAGCAGGCCGTCGCCATCGGAGTCCGCAAGATCCAGAGCGACGCAGGTCATCCCGATCATTTCGATTCCGTCAGGGATGAAGTCATCATCGCTGTCCGCATCGAAC
>JBCBMF010000135.1:0-8369 GCA_039822905.1 Planctomycetota bacterium | reverse complement strand
GGGTTTCGTGAGGGCGGCTGGCTGCTGTAGGCTGGCGGCTAGATGCTGTTCGGGCTTGTCGGCTGTGTGTTCTGGATCCCGCTGCTTGCGGTGGCGGTGCTTTCGTGTGTGGTGCTGTATCCTTCGTTGACGACGGCGGCGGTGGTTGGGCCGCAGTGCGGGGGGTGCGGGTACGCGGTGGCGGACATCCCTGGGACGACGTGCCCGGAGTGCGGGCGGAGTCTGCTGACGGTGGGGGTGGCGACGCGGTCGGTGGTGTTGAGCTGGATCGTGATGTGGATCTGGCTGATGTCGAGCGCGGGCGGCGTGATGGGCGGGGGCGGTGGCGTGGCGATGACGGGCACGATCACGCCGACGGGGTCGGCGACGCATGGGCCAATTGCTGTTGATGTGGATTCGACCGGCTGGGGTCAGGCGGGCACGCTTCGGCTTGAGGTGACGAGCGATGATGGCGTGCTGCACGAGGTCTTGTTTGACGGGATGGCGGAGCCGTTGTCGATGACCGTGTGGTCGGATGGCGTTGCGGTTTGGAATGATCCTTCGGGGTTGATCTCGGATGGGCTGGATGCGTGGTGCGATGCAGCGGGGATTGATGGCACGACCGACCCGGCCGGCGAGACGCGGACCGATCTTGATTCGTACGTGCCGATGGTCGTGATGACCCCGATGAGCGCGGACGAGACGCAGTTCGTTTTGACCTCTTCGACGATGGCGGTCGCGAACGCGACGGGGACGGTTGGTCAGCTTTCGTCGGGCTTTGTGCCGAGCGGCTGGGAGCTTGCGGTATCGGTGGCGCTGATGGCCGTTACGGTCGTGGGGTACATCGTGGGTGTTGTGCTGATCGCGCGTCGGCGGTCGAAGCTGATGCGTTTGGTGTAGGTGAATGAAAACACCGCCGCGGGCTGGTGTGCCCGCGGCGGCGTGATCTCAATCGCTGGCCCGTCCATGGGCCTCTCTGCACTCCATTGGCACGTTGCCGCGTCCATGCGGTTAGCGTCCGTTGTTCACGCCTAGCCTTGGTGGTGTGGCCTGCGTGACGATTGCGATCTGCTCGATCGCGCGGGGTGCCGATTGCGTTCGGCCGAAGCGTGTGCGGGCTGCGATCCGTGCTGCTCGCTGCTTCATGCGGATGAGCGGGTTTTCTCGATCAGGGCGGGCAGGTCGTTGAAGCGCTTGCGCTCCTCTGCCAGCCAGGTTTCTCTGTCTCGGATTTCCAGCATCGAGCCGGCTCCGATGATGACGACGGCCGAGCCAATCGCGGCCAGGTCGAGGTGCTTCTGCGGGACTCTGATCCTGCCGGCCGAGTCCGGTTCGATCCGTTCGGCCGAGGCGAAGATGGTTCTCCGGAGCTCGGCCTGGTCTGCGGAGAGTGTCAAGGAGTCTGTCCATGCGTTTGCGAGCTCCTCGAAGGTGGTTTCGGTGTACAGCCGGATCGAGTGATCCGGCCAGGGGAGCGCGATCCATGCGCTCGGTGAGTCAGGTGTGTTGTCGTCGCCTTCTTTCGCTTTGCCTGTCAGTTGTGCCCGATACCTGCTGGGGATGGAGAGACGACCCTTGGCGTCGATGTTCAGCTCGGTTGACCCGGTGAAGAGCATGTGACGCTTTGGGCTCCGTTGGTCGTGTCATGGTCTCCGCCATGGTGTTCGGTGTGGGCGTGCGCGGGATATTGCCACACTTCGTCCCACATTGCAACTCAATGTGGTCGAAAACCGCGTTATCCACAGAGATTTCGGCGCGAGATTTGCGCAGCGGATCCAGGCTTTGCGGTTTGATTGATGCCTGTTTGGATTGGCGTGCGGTTGCGGGCACGGGCGAGCAGTTTCCCGTATGGTGTGGATTCCCGGGGGTCGCGTCCTTTTCTCGGCGCGGGAGGGTCCCGTGTCTGTTGAATCTGCGTCCGATCGGCTGTCTGCGGTGCTGGAGCGTGTGCCCTGGGCCACGTGGGTGATGACGTCGTCGTACGACGGGCAGCGGTCGGGCGTGGTTGTGCGGTGGGTGCAGCGGTGCGCGACGGAGCCGGTGCTTGTGAGTGTTTCGGTCGCGAAGTGCCACGCGATGGAGACGCTGATCCGGGATAGCCGGGGTTTCGCACTCAATCTTGTGGACGAGACGGATCGGTTGCTGCTGCGGAAGTTTGACGGGTACACGCCGCCGGACGAGCACAGCGATCCGTTCGATGCGTTGGCTGTTGAGCGGTGGACGAGCGGGTCGCCGATTTTGAAGCGGGCGATCGCGGCGGTGGACTGCGAGGTGGTGCGTCACCTTGATCTTGAGAGCGACTGCGAGATGTTCATCGGGCAGGTGCGCGAGGCGCGGGTGATCGCGGTCTAGCTTGTTGACTGCGCGCGGGCGAGTGCGCGGGCGTGTTGCAGGAAGTCATCCCGGAAGGCGGCTTCGCTGAAGCGTTCGGCGTGCTCGCGGCAGGCGGGGGCGTTGTGCTCGGGGCAGCGGTCGATGGCGGCGAGAAGTGACTCGGTGGTTTGTTCGTTGAAGCGGACGCCGGTGACGGCGTCCTTGACGGTGTCTTGCGCGCCGCCTTTCGCGAAGGCGACAACGGGGGTGCCAACGGCCTGGGCTTCGAGTGCGGTGATGCCGAAGTCTTCGAGCTGGGGTTGGATGAGGAGTTTGGCTCGGCGGTAGTGGTTGCGCATCTGGGCGTCGGTCTCGGCGCGGGTGAAGCTGACAGTGGGACCTGCGAGTCGTTTGAGGCGGTCGAGCTCGGGGCCTGTGCCGACGATGGTGAGCGGGTGGTTGGCGTGGTTGGCGGCGGCGATGGCGAGGTCGAAGCGTTTGTAGGGGACGAGTGCGCCGGCGGCGAGCCAGTGTGTGCCGCGGGGTGGCTCGTTCGAGTTTGGCGGGTCCGGTGTGAAGAAGTCGGTGCGGACGGGAGGGAAGAGGGTGTCGGCGTTGCGGTGGTAGCAGCGGTTGATTTCGGCTTTGGTGTGTGTGCTGTTGGCGAGGAAGCGGGTGACGCGGGGTGTTGTTCGTCGGTCCCAGCGCTGGTAGAGGGGGCGGATGAGGGCGAGGGGGAGTGAGGCGTTGCCGTAGGCGGCGGTTTGGGACCAGACGTACCGGGCGGGGGTGTGGCAGTAGCAGAGGTGGGGGAGGTTGGTGGGTGCCTTGAGGGCTTTGATGGCTGCGGAGTGGGTTGAGATGAGCAGGTCGAAGGGGTTGGCGGCGTGGCGGCGATGAAGCTCGCGGGAGAGTGTGCGCACGGCGCGGGGGTAGAGCGGGAGGAGGTGGCGGCGGAGCTTGAGGGCGCGGGGGCCGGTGAAGGCGGCGTGGCGTGGAAGGTTGTCGATGGCGGCGGTGATGGGGTTGCCGTCGTCGAACATGGTGAGGATGGCGGTGACGTGTGCTTCGGGTTCGAGTGCTCGGATGATGGCGTCGAGAACGAGCTCGCCGCCGCGTCTTCCGACGAGCCAGTCGTGGGCGAGGATGATGCGGGGCTTTGTGGGGGCGGTGGGCACGGCTATTTGCGGCGGCGGGTGGCGGTGAGGAGAGCGACTGCGAGCAGCGGCGCACCGACTCCGGGTGCTGGGATTGCGCTCGCAGCACGGAACGTCACAAATGGACTCGTGGGCTCGTCAGGCCGAGTCCCCCCGATTTCCCAAATACGATCAGTCGTGCGATCGATCTGGAGGATCGGATCAAAGTTGGTATCGCCGCCGGGGATGGTCGTGTTACCGCTACCGGCTCCTTGCCAGATGCGTCGCTCAAATTCTGGCGTGTTGTTCGGCATAGACCACTCTTCGGTCCACTCCGCTCCGCCGCCAGACAGGTCAAGCAGCCCCCACGGCGACTGTGTGCCGGGGTAGCTCTCCAGCGGAACAGAAAACGCGGTCGCGTCGTCGACCATGAGGTCGGCCATGGTTTCACCGACGCCCGGGAAGCCCGGCACGGGCTGTGTGTCGCTTGAGTCGTTGAACTCCCAGTAGCCGCCCTGGCCCCGGCCGTTCTTGTTCGGATCCCAGTGCGCGGCCTTCGTCCATTCATCGAGGCTGGGAATCCAGTACCTCGCACCCGGCGAGCGCGTCGTCTGATCGGTGAAGTTCGAAGGGTCCGCCGGATCACGCCCGAAGGTCGAAACGTCGTAGGCCCCGCTCATGAAGTCGGCGGCCTCGGTGCCCTTACCGTTGTGGAGCCAGTTCATGTAAATTGCCGCGTTCTGCCACGAGATCCCGCCGACCGGGAGCATCTCGCCGCCGGGCTGCACGACGTAGCGGTCGTTGACGAAGTCATAGTTGAAGCCGCTGAATCGCGGCAGGCGGATGTTGCTGGCCGGCACGCCGGCGGTGATGCGGGCGTTGAGATATTCGGCGTACTGGGCGCTCGTGACCTCGGTCCGGCTGATGCGGTACTCGTAGTCGACGGCACCTCGGTCGGTGAAGTTATTGAACGGATCGAGCCCGGTGTAGCCGGGATTACCGGCGTCACCGATGGTGATGAAGTTGTGGCCGTAGTCGGGCGGGGGGTGTTGGGCGGTTGTGGTTGTTGCGAGCAGGAGTGCGGTGGTGGCGGCTGCGAGCGGTGGGGTGGGTCGCATGGGTGGAGTGTAGTTGTGTGGGCGCACGTCGAACGCCGCACGTCGAACGCCGCGCGGCGGGTGGCTGCGCGGCGTTCGGGTGGCTGGTTGTGGGGGTCGTGTCAGCGGCGTCGGCGGCGGGTGAGCGCGGCGAGGCCGAGGACGGCGACTGTGCCCGGGGCGGGAATGATTCGGACGTTGTCTAGCTGGGCGTTGGCCGGGCCGCTGAAGGCTTCGGGCACGGTCCAGCGGAAGTTTGCTCGGATGGCGGTGCCTGCGAATGGTGTGAGATCGACGGCGCCGGTGAGCGGACCGGTGTCGGTGTTCGGGCCGCCGGGCGTGGCGGTGAAGCCTGTCGCTGTGAGCTGGGGAAAGACGCCGAGCGGTGTGCCGCCTCCTGCGGGCTCGATGACGAGGTCGAAGTTGCGGTCTTCGAGTCCGACGAAGCTGATGAGGTCCCACCCGGCTCGGAAGTCGAAGGCGATGATCTCGCCGGCGACGGGTGTGCCGAGGTCTTGTGCGATCGAGATCTCTCCGGGGGCGGGGAGTCCGTCGCCGTCGAAGCCGTGGCTCGCGGCGAAGTTGCCATCGGAGGGGATAACGACGTTCGGGCCGAGGAAGAACGAGAAGAGTGTCGAGGTGCCGGCCGGGAGTACGTCGGCGGCGTCGAACGGGTCGGCGATGTCGTTCACGATCCAGCCGGTGAAGTTACCGGTTTCGAAGCTGCCGTTGGTCACGGTGGCCTGGCCTGTCGCCGAGCTTACGTCAAGCAGCGCGCAGGCGGTGCCCACAATTCTTGCGTTTCTCATTACTTTCGTCCTTCCCACTCCGTAAGGCATTGCCGACAGCATTGCTGCCGGGCCTTTGAAGATTCGTCGTGTTCCGCGGCACGACAGCGCGAGTGTATCGGGAGTCGGTTCGGTCGCAAGGCGGTTGTTGAAGATTCTAACCCGTGCTTTCCGGCCGCTGGGTGTGGTCGGTCAGTGTGAAGCGGCGTGATCTGCGGCGACGAGGTCGACCCAGGTGTCGTCGGTTTCGTAACCGAGGCGGACGAGGTCTGGTTGGAAGCGGTCTTTGAAGGCTCTGGCGACCTTGGGTGTGAAGGCGTTTTTCCAGTCGCCGGCGATGCCTTTGCGGAAGTGGTTGGAGGTGTCTTCCTGGCCGGGCTTTCGGCCGGTGAGGGATTCGAAGGATGTGTTGGTGACGAGGCGGTCGATGTCGGCGCTTGAAAGTTCGACTTCGAGGTGGTTGAAGATGGTGGCGAAGACGCCGGGGGTGTCGGCGAGCATGTCTTCGTAGCGGACGTCGAGGATGGCGGGGATCTGTCCGATGGGCCAGTCGCGGAGGCCTTCGAGCATGATGAGGTTGTCGAGCATGATGATGAGGCCGTCTTCGACGGGGAGTGTGTTGAGCTGCTCTCGGGTTTTGAGGATTTTCTCGGTGTTGTTCTCGTGCGACTTGCGCCAGGACCAGTAGCCGGAGACGAGGGCGTCGCGCGGGTCGCGGATGAGCTGGAAGGCTTTGTGGCCGGGCTCGAGGATGTCGGTGTGGTGGAAGTGCGCGCCGCGTCGGATGTGGAAGGTGGGTTTGTTGTCGCGGGCGTCGAAGCGGGGGAGGTTGGGGCGGTCGATGACCTCGAAGCCCCAGCCGTGGCCTCGGCAGAACTGCTGGATCATGGCGCTCATCCAGTTGGATGCGCACTTGTGGTGGCCGAAGTAGAAGCGGTCTTCTTTGGGATAGGTCATGGAGTGAGCATACCCGCTGGATTCGCTCGGCTTGGGGGTGGGCTCATCCGCGGCATCCGCGGCATGTGGGGGGCGGTTACTGTTGCGGCATGGCGAAGAACGCGATCTGGGCTGCGAATCGTTTGGGGCTGGACTATCGCACTGAGGCGGCAGCGATGGGGGAGCCGGTGGTGCCGATTGTTGATGTGCATGTGCACGTGAACGGGCGGCGGGCGGCGGCAGTCTTTGATGAGGTCGCGACGCTGTACGGCGTGCGGCGGTCGTATACGCAGTCGTTCCGGGGGACAGCGCACGATGTGCGAGACGTTCTGGGCGATCGGGTGCGGTTTATCGCGATCCCGGAGTACATGGCCGACGACAAGCGGCACGCGTTTACGGACGGGTTTCTGGAGGCCATGCGGTGGTGGCACGGGGAGTTTGGGGCGCGGATGGTGAAGTTTTGGGTCGCACCGCGGCTGCGGGATCTGGCGGGGGACGTGTTCGACGAGATCAAGCTCGACGGCGTGTGGAAGCGGAAGGCGGCGGAGCTGGCGCGCGAGCTTGGCATGATGATCATGACGCACGTGGCGGACCCGGACACTTGGTTCCAGACGGCGTACGCGGACAGTGATCGGTACGGGACGAAGCGGCAGCAGTACGAGCCGTTGGAGCGGATGCTGAGCGATTACTCGGACATCCCGTGGCTGGCGGCGCACATGGCGGGGTCGCCCGAGGATCTGGACTTTCTTGATGGGCTCATGGAGCGGCACGACAACCTGCATTTGGACACCAGCGCATGCAAGTGGCAGGTGCGGGAGCTCTCTAAGCACTCGCCGGTGCGTATGCGGGCGTTCTTTGAGCGGTGGAAGGGGCGGGTGCTCTTTGGGACGGACATCGTGACGCAGGAGGCGCACCTGAGCGTTGAGGATGATGTCGGTTTCGCGGCGAATCAGGCAAGCAACGCGGACGAGGCGTTTGAGCTGTACGCGAGTCGGTACTGGGCGATGCGGACGCTGTTTGAGGGGGACTACGACGGGGAGAGCCCGATCGCGGATCCGGATCTGATGAAGGTTGAGCCGGGGACGTTTGATGCGATGAGTGCGCCGCGGCTTCGTGGGATGGCGTTCCCGGAGGAGTTGCTCGATAGTGTGTACGCGGGGGCTTGTGAGGATGTAGTGGAGCGATGGTATGCGACGCACTGAGGCAATGCGCAGTGGGCACTAGGCAGTGGGTTTACGGCTCGATTGGGCGACCTTGGTAGGTGATGTTGGCGTCACGCCACGGCTCGAACGCGTCGAGGGTGAGAAGCGCTGCGACGATGCGGATGACGTCGCGATCGGTGAATGACTTGTGGTAGCGGATCTCGATGGCGTCGCGTCGGATCATGGCGGCAAGGGCGTTGCCGACGTAGTTGTCTTCGTACGAGATGCCTTCGGCTTTGCACTCGCGGTGCTGGCGGTCGCCGGGGAGGATGATGACACCGCGTTCGTTGAAGACGAGTTTCGCGTCGTGCCGGTCGCCGGCGAGCACCGGTGCAAGGTTCTCGGCGCCGATGACGAGCACGGCTAGCGGCTCGCGGTTTGTTTGACGGCTTCGGCGAGGCGGGTGGCCATGGTTTGGGCGAGTTCGTCGTCGTTGGGGATGTCGAAGCTCGCGCGGAGGCTGGCGGGGCCGAGGGCGTCGGTGAAGTTGGGGGTGGCGGCTTCGAGGCGGAGGGTGCCCTTGGCGATGGTGCCCTTGAAGGTGCCGGAGGCGGCGCGGGATTTGGGGAGGAGGAAGCCGCCGCCGGCGTAGATGCCGGTGGCGTTGTTGGGGGCGAGGATGGCATGGCGGATGGAGGCGTTGAGTGCGTCGGGCTCGATGGGGGTTCGGCCCGGGTTGGGGCGGATGAACATGTGGATGTGGACGATCTGGCCGACGGCTTCGGGGTTGTCGAGTTCGGCGGGTGTGAGGTCGGAGAGGTAGATGTGGACGGTGTTTTCGTCTTCGTAGGTGTACGCGCGGGTGGTGAGGCTGGGGGCGAGTCGGGCGTTGGTGGGGGTGTTGGGTGATGTTGGGATGACGGTGACTCGGGCGTGGTGGCCGCAGGCGGTCAGGGTGATCAGGAGGCTCAGGATGAG
>JBCBMF010000134.1:0-8383 GCA_039822905.1 Planctomycetota bacterium | reverse complement strand
TACGCTTGCGGACGCCCTGGGGCTCACGAACCCGATCACAAAGCCCGCCGCACGCGCTGCGGCTTCGTCAGCTATGGCGATCGGTTCATTCAACGCATCGCGGACCTTGCCTTCGTTGACTTCGTGGTCGCCGCGAACAACAGCAACCACCCAGCCGCCATCACCAGACGTCTTCTGGAACACAACCGACTTGAGCATGTCGCTGGGCTTGACCTGCAAGTGCCCCGCGACCGCTTCGATCGTCTGCATCTTCGGCGTGTGATGCGTCGCAAGGGGCGTATCGCTGGACGTCGAGAACGACCAGGCCCGCTCGCCGATCTCACACTTCTCGACATTGGCGGCGTACCCGCTCTCGGGGCAGATCAGAATCGTGTCCTCGCCGGTCTCCGCGTTCACCATGAATTCATGCGACGCCGACCCACCGATCGGGCCTGCCTCGGCTTCAACCACCGTGAAGTCGAGGCCGCAGCGGGTGAAGATATTGACGTACGCCTGGTAGAGCCGGTCATACGTCTCGTCCAGCCCCCCGGCTCCGTCAACGGTCGTGTGAAACGAGTACGCATCCTTCATAGTGAATTCGCGGCCGCGCAACAGCCCGGCCCGTGGACGGAACTCGTCTCGAAACTTCGTCTGGATCTGGTAGACTGTCAGCGGGAGCTGCTTGTAGCTCTTGACGCTGCCCTTAACGAGTTGTGTCACGGTCTCTTCGTGCGTGGGCCCGAGCGCGACCGGCCGCTCATGCCGATCGTTGAGGCGGAAGAGCAGGTCGCCGTAGGCCTCGTCCCGCTTCGTGCCAGCGTATAGCTCCAGCGGGACAAGCGTCGGCAAAAGAAGCTCCGCCGCGCCGGCGGCGTCCATCTCCTCACGAACGATCTGCGAGACCCGCTGCAGCACGCGAAGGCCCAGCGGAAGAAAGTCGTAGACCCCCGCCGCAACCTGACGGATGTAGCCTGCGCGCAGCATGAGCTGGTGGCTCGGCGTCGTGGCTTCTGCCGGAGCGTCACGCAGCGTTGGGATCAGCGTCTGGCTCCAGCGGTGAACAACGCCGGGTCGCGAAAGTGTCGGTGCAGAAGTCATGCGGCGAGTTTAGCCGCGACGCGAAGCCGCCTTGCTCGCCGATGCAAGCCTGAGGGCGACACCGTTGGCCTCGAAGGCGCGCCCCCACCGTTCGGCTGCGACCGACTGCGAATCGCCGGTGCCCGCCGACCACCAGACATCGCCGGGGATCAGGCCGAGGTCGATCGCGAGGTCGGCGAGTCGGCGATCGCACAGATCAACAAACGGGGCAGTGATCGTCGGAGCATCCCCGCTCTCGACCTGCAACAGTCTTTCAATCAGAAGAGCCGTTGCCGCACACCCGGAAGCACGATCGAGATCGACCGTTCCCGGGTCGTCGGGTACACCTGCGTGGACAGGCCAGATTATCTCGCCGAGGCCCTGGCGATCAGCCGAACGCCCCGCTGAAAGCAGCAGATCCGTCTCGGTGTCAAACCTCCCAAGGTCGCTCTCAATCGCGGCCCCGCAGAGCGCGGCCTGCCGCTGCACCGCTGCGTGCCGAGCTGTTTCACGGCGTGCAACCGGCACGATGACGAGCCTGCCGACACGCCCCGGGCCCTGGGTGGAGCCGAGCCGCTCCGCCGTATGCATGACAGCCACGAGCGAGGGCAGGTCGCCGTCGCACATTATCATGACGCCGGATCGATCGGTCATGCGTCGAGCCTATCCGATCAGACTGAGCCGGGCCCTCAGCAGCCAGCGTTGTAGTTCAGAACCCAAGAATTGAAGTCGGCCGGTGACAGCAGCCCGTCGCCGTTTTGATCCGCGGCGAGATCCCCCGCGTTGAACGCGAGGACCCACGCGTTGAAGTCCGCCGGCGAAAGCGCACCGTCGCCATTCGTGTCGGCGGGGCATTCACCCCCGTCGAGCGAGAACTCCAGCCAATCGACGTTGTACTCCTGCCCGGGGAACGCAAAGTTCTGGAACCGGATGATCTGCACACCCGCCGAGAGCGTCACCGGAAAGTCGATCTCGGTCCAACTCTGGAAACCGCCAGTTGCCGGGACCTGAGCGAGCGATCCGATCGGCAGTTCGTTCTGTTGAAGCGAGAACGTGCCACCTGTCGACTGCGACGCGACGCGGGCAGTCACGGTGTAGTCGCCGGCTTGCTGGACATCGACGGTGTAATCCATCCACTCGCCGAACTCGATCCAGCCAACGTTGAAGCCGCCGCCGACCGTTTCCTCGATGTCGACGTCTTCATCGGGCCGGTACGCCCCGCCGTTGTTTGTCACGTCCGTTTCGAGGTAGACCTCACCCGGGTAGCCCTCGTCGAAATTCTCGGCCTCGATCCGACCAGGGATGACCGCCGGTGTGCCGCCAAACGGCTGCGGCTGGAGCTGATAGACACGGACCCAGTCGACTTCCATTGTCTGCGGAAACTGCGACGTGCCATCAGGGTTCCCGGGGAAGTTGCCCCCCACCGCCACGTTAAGTATCAGATGGAACTCGCGGTCGAACGGCGCCCGCGGGTCGCCGGGGGCAGCCGAACTGAACCAGACGTTGCGATTGATCACGCGGTAGAGCACCCCGTCCACGTACCACCGCATCTGGTTCGGCTCCCACTCGAGCGTATACGTGTGAAAGTTCTGCGAGAAGTCGGTTCCCGGCGCGTACTGCCCACCCGCCTGGACGTTGCCGGGGAACGGCGCGCCGTGGTGGATAGTCCCGTAGATCCGGTCGGCGAAGTTGACCGACTCCATGATGTCGATCTCGCCGCTTGCGGCCCAGGTGCCGTAGGGCGAGCTCGTCGGCAGCATCCAGAACGCGGGCCAGATGCCCCGTGTGCTCGGCAGCCGGATGCTTGCCTCAACCCGGCCGTACGCAAACTCAAACCGATTGATCGAGCGGAGCCGGCTGGATGTGTAATTGAACCCGCCGAAGGTCTCTTGCTTGGCGGTGATCGTCATCACGCCGTTGCCGACGGTTGTGTTCTCAGGCCGATAGTACTGGAGCTCGTTGTTGCCCCAGCCGCTAAGGCCGACCGCCTGCCCGTTGCCAATCTGGAATTCCCAGTTCGCCGGGTCGACGGCATTGCCTGAGAACTCGTCGCTCCACACGAGCTGCTCAGCCCGCTGGCCCGAAGCAGAGCCGAGCAGAACCGCACCGACGAGGGCCGTCAAACGCTGCCAAGGCACAACTGTCATGAGCATCTCCAGGTATCTTGCCCCACTGCACGCAGTGTAACAGTTTCTCTGTCGCACACCAGCCACGACGCGGCAAAGCGGGGCGGAAATCGCAACAGGCAATATCGGATGTCAATCACCGATTCAGTACTTTGAACGCGGTTCCCGACTGCCCTCGCCAAGGTCACCAGTTGTCTGGGCTTCGCCGCCTGTGGGTTTGTTCGGGCGGGCCTGTCCGTGCGACACGTGAGCGACCACGAAGCGGTATACAGCGGAACACGATGATTCACGCGGCAGACCGAAATCTCAAACTTCGACGCCCCTTGCCCGTCGCCGGTCAGATCTCCACGTCCGTAAAGACTGAGCTCTACGCCTGTTAACGCCGGCTGGAACCTCCGGCACTGCCTCGCGAAGCGTAGACAACTGTATGCAATTTTTCGTTCGATCACGGAAGAGACGTCTTGACAGGTACGTCATGTTCCATCATGATCACAACAGTTACACTGGGCCGTGAGTCCAACGGCCCCCAGTCGCAGAGAGGCAGCACCATGCACCGAGGCTCCGCCCGGCGGACACAGAGCGGCTTCACCCTCATCGAACTGCTCGTCGTCATCGCGATCATTGCGTTGCTGATTGGCATCCTGCTACCTGCATTGGGCAAGGCACGTGACTCCGCGCGGACCGCGATCTCATTGACCAACCAGCGGCAGATCGCTCAGGCGCTGGTGATTTACGCGACGGACAACAAGAACCTCTTCCCGCCGAACCACAACGACAACGATGTGCCGGGCGACCCAGATCGATTCGGTCGACGATGGTTCGATTTCGATGTCATCGGCACCTACATCGAGTCGACGGATTTCGATGACATCCCGTTCCAAGATCCCAACAACATCAACGGCCGGGCCCCAACCGTTGGCGGGTCGGTGATGGTTGATCCCAATCACCTGTCGGCGGGTCGCTCGTACGCGATGAATTACTGGGCATCTTCATATGTGAGGGTGACCCCATCCGGGTTTGGTCCATCGGCGTCAGTTAGTATCCGAAAGCCGGGAGATGCACGGGCCGAACACGGCAACCATCGTCTTGGCCGCGGCTTCAGCAGCGACGTTGATTTCGGATCCGATGTTGTGCTCGTAGGCAGTGCCTGGGGCAACTTCATCAATGTCGAAGAAGAGAAGGGCTACACGCAAGAAACGATCGGCGGCACGGTTGTCAACGGCGGAACGTCAGGCGACGAAGGCCTACTCCCCGGACAACGCTTTGGCTTTGAAGATGAAGACACCGCACCGCCGGATCTCTTCGGAAACTGGGACTCGGCCGGTTCTGTCGAGCTTTCAGGCGGTATCGCAGACGTCCAGTCCTACATCCCTTACTATCGCCATCCGAGACGTACCGACAACCTTCAAGCCCTCGAAGGGAACGCGCTCTTCGCGTTTGCGGATGGAAGCGCTCGGACAACTTCGTACAACGACTTGGTCGATGAAAGCGGCAGCGAAGGACGCAGCACTTACGAGGTGCTGTGGACCCCCTTCGATTCACGTGTTGAGAATGACATTCTTGGGCGTCCGAACTGACCGTCATGGCCAACAGCAGCTCCATCTCGGTCCGCCAGCTCGCCAGCAAGCTCGGCATCTCCACCGCCACGGTCTCGCGGGCGCTCAACAACCATCCCTCGGTCGCGCCGCAGACCCGAGCCCGTGTGCTCGAGCTCGCCGACGCGACCGGGTACATGCCCCGAGTCGGCCAGCGGTTCTCGACCAACATCGGGCTCGTCTACCCGTCACACCCCGTCACCCCCGAGTTCGGCTCTTTCGAAAACGCCCTGCTCTCAGGCATCATGCGTGGGCTGGCCGAGCACCGGTACGACCTGTCGCTGATCGAGATCGACCGCGATCGTGCGCCCGACGAGAGCTACACGCAGTTCTTCCGACGCAAGGGCGTGCGGGGCGTCATCGTCCGGACGCTCGGCCCGGACGCCCGGCTCGCGGAAGCGATCGCAGACGAGGATTTCCCGAGCATCACCGTCGCCGACCGGAGCGACCACGACAACGTTAACTTTATCTGCAGCGATTCGACGCGCGACAGCCAGAGAGCGGTCGATCATCTGATCCAGCTCGGGCACCGCCGAATCGCTCTAGTGGTCCACACGGTGCTCGACTCGGACCACCTCGACCGGATCGACGGCTACAACCGCGCGCTCGACCTGCACAGCTTCCCCCACGACGAGTCGCTCGTCATCCGGCAGCCCGCCGGCATGGAGGGCGGCCGACTCGCGCTCGCTCAGATGCTCGCGCATGATGATCCCCCCACCGCGGTGTTCTGCACCAACCCGCTCACAACGGTCGGCCTTCTGCACCGGTGCCTCGAACTCGGCATCTCGGTGCCGCAGCAGCTGTCGGTCATCGGCTTCGACGACTCGGACACCCGCTACCACACGTTCCCGCGTTACACGGCGGTGTGCCAGGACGCCGTGCAGTTCGGCTACGAGGCATCGCGTTGGCTCACTCGGTCACTCGAAGGGATCGAGACCGGCTCCATGAAGCTGCACCGCCCGACCAGCCTGAGTTTCAACCAGTCAACCGGCCCCGCGCCTTCACAGCCGGTGCGAGTGCAGCACGATGCCAGCCCGCCGCAAATCGATCGAATCCACGAGCCCCGCCCGGCGACAGCCGAGCCAGAGCCCTTCACCGGCGTGTAGCCGGTCCCATGGGAAAGCGGGGGTTTGCAGCCCCCGGAGAGAGATAGGAGAGCAGAGATGCAGAAGATCATGATCGCGGCAGTCGTCGCACTTGCCGGCGGCGCGCAGGGCCAGAACCTTCTCGGCAACGGCGGGTTTGAAGCACAGGTCAACTTTGACGGCAACGACTCGGGCAACTGGAACTCGTTCTTCGGCGGCGCCGACTTCCAGCAGTCCGAGTCGATCGTTCCCGGTGTTTCGGACGGCCCCGCGGCAGAAGGCGCGCAGGTCCTCCAGATCGGCACGTTCAACACCTCGAACACGTTCGTCGGCGTAACGCAGACCGTCCCGGTCAGCGGCGGCCTCGACTATACGTTCGCCTTCCAGGCTCGCGAGATTATCCAGAACGGGATCTTCGCCGAGTACCGCATCGAGTGGAAGGACGCCGGCGGCAGCTTCATCGGCGGCCAGTTTGATCTCAACACGAACCTCGACGCTGGGCTGAGCTCGGACTTCCAGCCGTTCTCGCTGACCGCGACCGCTCCTGCTGGTGCCGCGACCGGCACCGTTGTCATCGCTGTGCAGACCTTCGGCAGCGCCGCGCCGTTCGAGGGCTTCATCCAGATCGACGACGCGTCATTCATCCCGGCCCCGGCTTCGGCCGCGCTGCTTGGCCTGGGCGGTCTCGCCGCCGCGCGTCGCCGTCGCGCCTGATCTCAGAGACTCCTGAATTGGCTCGGGCCCGCCTCGTCGCGGACCCGGGCATTTGGTTCGAGAAACTCACCCCGGCCTGAAAAGGCCACGCATCGGAGACGAAAGAGATGATTGCACGCACCACGATGATCGCCATCGCCGCCGGCGTGGCCTGCACCAGCAACGCCCAGCTGCTCAATGCCAACTTTGAGACGCCCGGCGTGTCCACGACCTTCGCCAACTGGGAGCAGTTCGGCGATCCCGCCATCATTCAGCCGAGCTTCGACCTGTTCAACGGTGTGAACGGCCTGCTCATGTTCGGCAATTTCTTCGAGCCGTTCAACACGCAGGGTGTATTCCAGACGCTCACCGGAGTGGTCACCCCAGGCGAAGAGTGGGAAGTCGCGGCTCTCGTCGGCGAGGTCTCGGGCGATGAAATCGTCGGGAGCAACATCGGTTTCGTTTCGATCGTCTTCCGCGACTCGGCGGGTGTGAACCTTGTTGACCGTGCCGTCGAAATCGACGTCAACAACGTTGTCACGGATCAGTTGACCCGGTTCTCGCAGTCGCTCGTCGCCCCCCTCGGCTCGGTCGATGCTCAGATCGTCATCGGCTTCCAGCAGCCCGTCATCACCGACGGCGGCGCGCTGCACTACGATGATGCAGAGCTGACAAACCTCAGCTCGGGCAACGAGATCCCGTTCTACAACGGCAGCTTTGAGGAGTCGATCTTCGGCCGCGCTGTTGAGGGCTGGTTCGACTTCGGCAACGCCATCCCCAACATCTTCACCGCACAGGCTTTTGAGAATCCGCCCGCCAGCGACGGCGACGCGTCGGTTCTCATGTTCGGCCAGTTCAACGGCGACCCAGCCGGCAACACCACCGGCATCTTCCAGGCGATCCCTGCATCAGCCGGCGAGAGCTGGACGGCGTCCGCCGATGTGTACAACGACTCAACCGACCCGATCGGTGTCGGCAACACCGCCTTCCTGTCGCTCGTCTTCCGCGACGCCGGCGGCAACGTGCTCAGCGACAACCCCGCCCCGGCGGCCGATTCAACCACGACGTTCGACGTGTGGCTCCCCGTGAGCAGTTCGGCGACCGCGCCCGCTGGTACCGAGACGGTCGAGATCGTCCTCGGCTACAACCAGGCTCCCGCCCCAGATGGCATCGCTGGCAACGAGCCGACGGGTCTCGTTCGTTGGGACAACGCCAACCTTGAGGTCGGCGGGCCCGCGCGGCTCTGCGCCGATCAGAACGGCGACGGCATGATCAACCCCGGCGACTTCAACGCCTGGGTTCTCAACTTCAACGGCGGCAATCTGCTCGCCGACACCAACCAGAACGGCGTGAACGATCCGGGTGACTTCAACGCTTGGGTCCTCGCGTTCAACCAGGGCATGGCCGGCCCGACCTGCAACCCGTAATCCACACGCGATTGCGGCAGCGTAAATCACCCCGCCGGCGTGGTGCCCACGGTGCCACGCCGGCTTTGTACTCTGATATCGGCGAACGGGGTATCTGCAAGATTCGGCGGAGTTCCAGTGACGAAACTTGCGCAAGGTGTTCGATGGAGATTTGCGAATGTACAATGCTCTCCGGCTTCTTCTGATATCGGGAGTCGGCATGATCGCTGCATGGAGCTCGGGACAGGCCGTCCCTGTTGAAGTTACACGCACGGAAGATGGCTTCGTTCTCATGCGCGGCGGTGAGCGCTACGAGATCAAGGGTGCCGGCGGGACGGACTACCTCAAACTGCTCGCAGCATCAGGTGCGAACTCGCGCGGCTCGAGGTCCGGCTGTCCCCACGTGCGGATCGAGTTCGCAC
>JBCBMF010000133.1:0-8458 GCA_039822905.1 Planctomycetota bacterium | reverse complement strand
CACGGATCACACGTGCGGCGTACCGACCCATCTGCATCGCAACCTGCGCGACCCCGGGAAGTGCGTTCGAATCACCAGGCGGCTTATAGCTCGCGGCATCGCCCAGCACAAACACCTCGGGCCGATCGGGTACCGAAAGATCACGATTCACGATCACCCGTCCGGCACGATCGGTCTCCGCCCCAAGGCTCTGAAGCAACGGGCTCGCCTTCACACCCGCGGCCCAGAAAACGTTCTGCGCCGGGATGTACTCATCGCCGACACGCACGCCGTGCGGATCAAGCTCCGTAACAAACGTGTCGACGCTCACCTCCACGCCGAGCCTCTTGAGATCCGCCTCGGCCCTCGCAGACAGCGACTCCGGGAAGCTCGGCAGCACACGCGGCCCGCCCTCGAACAAGATCACCCGTGCCGTCGCCGTATCGATGTTGCGGTATTCGCGGGGAAGCGTGCGGCTCGCAATCGACTTGATCGCCCCGGCCAGTTCCACGCCCGTCGGCCCACCGCCGACAACCGCAAACGTTAACGCGCCCCGCCGCGCATCATCGTCCGCCTCGTGCTCCGCGGACTCAAACGCGAGCAACATCCGCCGACGAATCTCCGTCGCATCCTCGATCGTCTTCAGCCCCGGTGCAATCGCCTCCCAATTGTCATTCCCGAAATAGTCATGCCGCACACCCACGGCGAGCACAAGGTAGTCGTACGGCACCGTCCCCGTCTCGACCTCGACCCGCTTCCGGTCCGCATCGATGCCAACAACGTTCGACAGCACGACCTGGCAATCCGAGTTCTCCCCGAGCACAGAACGGATCGGCGCGCTGATACTCTCGGGTGACAGCGACGCCGTTGCAACCTGATACAGCAACGGCTGAAACACGTGGTGGTTCTTCCGATCGAGAAGAACCACCTCAGCATCCGCGCCGGAGAGGCCCTTGGCAGTTTCAAGCCCGGCAAACCCGCCGCCCACAATGATCACCCGAGGCTTATCCCCCCCGGATGCAAACGGTTCACTCATCACGCTGCCATCTCCCCGTGGACACAGTCAGAGCCGCAGGTCACGAATCGAAGCTGCTGACCGCGAAGCGACGAAACCACATCATGCGCGCAACCGCAGAGTGTGCAAGAACCATCTCCATGACGCATGCACGCACCGCCATTCAGTCCGCACAATCACAGACCGCAGATGCAAGCCGAATCAAAGCAGCAACCCAGCCAAGAAAAAACGGCCCCCGAAGGGCCGTATCGCGAAAGCGGGTGATCGGATTTGAACCGACGACACTCACGTTGGCAACGGGACAGCGCAACTCGCACGCGCCTGATACATCAAGCACTTGCGCCCACGCACTCACACGGCGCAGCAGTCTGAAGCCGCCGTTCAGCCGAAACGCTGCACAAGAGCGCGAGAGCAGGCCGACAGATGCCAGGCTGGTGATGCTCATCGAAACATGGACCTCGCTACCAGCAGGCTTGCAAAATGCAGTCCTTGAGATCGTGACAGCGCTCTGCGACACCGCACGAGGCGAACCCTCCGTCCCCGATCCGGTCTGAATCCGATCCACTGCCAGTTCTATCGCTGGTCCCCAGTCCGAGCCGGACCGACTCCTCCAGATCTGAGCCGTGGAACAAGCAGGATCCCGCAATCCAGGCACGAATCGGCTGGCGGAGACGATTCCCCAAGGCACCGTATACGTTGATGATCGCGCAGCTACGCATCGCCGCACTGCATTATGGCGTTGGCGAGAGCGACTCGACAACCGCCCCTGGAACGCTGCGATGGATCAGTACCAGAAAGGCAGCGGCCCGGACGCTGGCAAGCGCCCGGGCCACGCCCAGGAGTCCCGTGAAGTGATTGCTTGCCTTCAGCAGCCCGAGTTGAAGTTCAGCACCCAGGCGTTGAAGTCGGCAGGCGTGCACTGGCCGTCGGCGTTCTGATCACATTCCGGTGCCTGGCTGTTGAACGCCAGCACCCAAGCATTGAAGTCAGCGGGAGTGACCTGGCCGTCGTTGTTGGTGTCAGCCGGGCCGCAGCCAACGATGTTGATGGTGAGATCAATGAACTGAAGTGTTGTCCCATCGGCGTCCGGAAGACGCAGAGAAATGCCCGATGCTGCGTCTTCGAACAGCACGATGCCACCGTTGACGGCAGTAGAAGCGTCCACTGTCACCTGAGAACCGGACGCAGCATCGGTGGCGATGGTCAGGTCGGTCGAGAACAACGTCAACGTCGTGGACTGATCAACACCTGCGTTCAACTCGAACACGTTGATGAGTTGGCCTGCGACCACCCGATCGAGCGAGTCGGTGCTCGGCGTACCCGTGAGCTGACCGAGCTCGAACACCGGGTCAATGCTCGCGGCTGAAAAGGCGGAAACGTCGCCGCTCGCATTGAGGTCGAGGCCGAAGCCACCAATCGCACCCGCGGCGGGCAGGCCCGTGACCTTGGCGGCAACGGTGAGCCGCACCGTCTCGCCCGGGGCGGCCCTTTGCGGTCCTAGCACTGAGACCGTGACTGTCTGGGCGACAGCTGCCGGAGCAAGTACGGCAGCGGTAACGGCGGTGAGCACGGTGTTGTTCTTGAACATGGTGTTTCCTTCCTGGGTCGAGGCTCGAGAGAGCGTCTTCTGAGCCCCAACGCGGCTCGGGTCGGACAACGGCGTCCTCCCACAACCCTCCCACGCGATCCGCGCCTGGAGAGGACCACGAATGCCCGAAGTTCCATCATTTTCTTTCGGCCCAGTGGGAGCCCCCAGCGATCCCGTGCCTCCGCGGCAAACGACACAGCGGACCGGCCCCGCGATGGAGGTCGGCCCGCCGTGCACGTGTCCAGAGGGTCTTTGGAGAAGCGGTGGGCGAGCACTCACTCGCAGCCGTCGAAGTACTCGAACACGCCCGAGCCATCGATGTCGAACTGCAACGCGTCCTCGTCCGTGCCGAGCGTGGTGACGATCGCGACCTGCAGGATGTCTTGATTGTCGATCACGCCGTCCGGGACGACATCCTCCGGGCAGAGCCGGTCGCACACGTCGGGGAGGCCGTCGCTGTCAACGTCGGCCAGAAAGTCAACGAGTGCATCGTCGATGGTCGGGCAGACGTCGACGTCGTCGCAGACGCCGTCGCCATCGAAGTCGAGATCGCCGACGGTGCCTCCGATCAGAACAAAGCCCGTGTCACTCGCCACGCGCAGGTCCAGGCGTTCGTTCGGGGCCAGGACCCGCTCGAGCACCAGACCGTTCGGCCTCGTGGGGACCCCATCATCGCCGATGGCGATGAGGTCGACGGTGGGCTGCATCACAAGCCGGATCGACTGGCTGCACGTGTCCGAAGGGTTCGTGTAGGTGTACCAGACGTCCGGACCGTCGTTGGGAGCGCCATCCACGGGCGAAGGCCATGCCGCGAGGGTGAGACCGCTGATGCGCACCACGCCGGCGTTGTCCACCGGGATCGGTAGCGCCGCGTCGCGTTCGTCGTGCGTCTGACCAAAGACCCAGTAGGCGATCCGCCCGTTGGCCGACTCGGGCGAATTGCGGACCAGATTGATCGCGTCCTCCGAGATCGCGAACTCGTTGAACGTGAACGAGCCGCCGGCGCCACCCTCATCGAGGCGTCCGCCTCCGCCTCCGCCGGAGTAGCCGCCACCGCCTCCGCTTCCGCCGTTGTTGTAGCCCCCGCCGCCTCCACCGAATCCGAAGCCGCCGTTCTGGTCGCCCGAACCGCCCGGACCGCCCGTGAACAAGCCCGCGCTGCCCCCGTCGGCCCCACCGCCGCCAGCCGTCAGCCAGCCGCCCCCGCCGCCGGCATACGACGTGGTACCTTCACTTGTTCCTTCCCCCCCTTGCCCATTCGATCCGCCGTCCCCACCTTCAACACCGTCCGAACCCGAGCCCCCTGTTTCGCCATCTTTGCCATCAAACGCCTGGCAGCCGACGATATGGATCAACCCCCGTGCGCCACCACCACCGCCGGCGATGATGATCGGCTGGAAGAACGTCGCCGTCTGCGGTGACGGCGTGTACAGCAACGCCGACCCACCCCCGCCGCCGCCTGCTTTACCAGCTCCATCTCCAGGACCGATACCGTCCTCGCCCGCCTCGCCCACGACGAACCGCAGGGGGCCGCCAGGGGCGAAGCTGCGCGTGTCGTATGCAACCCGGATGAGCATCGTCGCCGTCACGCCCTGCCCACCGTCCGCTTCGCATCCGCTGTTGGGCCCTGTGGCCACGTCGCCCCCGTCGCCGGCCGAGACCTCGAAGCCGAGGATCGATCCGACCACGTCCGGGACGATGAAGTCCTCGAAGCTTCCGGAATACTCGATGATGGTGGGGGACGAGTCGATGACCAGTCGGTCCGGCTGGGCGGCGGCGGGGCTCGTCGCGAAACCGGCAACACCGAGGATGCCGGCGACGGTCAAGGCTCGTGAAACGGGTCTGTTCAGCATGGCTCTGTTCTCCGATCGAGTGGTTCAGCTGCGTGTGGGCCGCCGATGTGTCGGCACGCCTCCCGGGACACTCACGCCATCGCCGCAACGCCAGGACCAGAAACCTCGAAGAATGCCCGACTTTCCTGCCGCCCAACGTCACGCACGGCATGGAGACACGGCGGGCGGGCCTCGCAATAAAGACCGGCCCGCCGTGTTGGTTCGGAGTCACCGTGACGACCGGGCGGACGTTCAACTCGCCCCGCTACCTCAGTCGCACCAATCGAAGACCTCGACCCAGTCGAAGTAGTCGATCTCGCCAGACGCGTCGAAGTCCAGCCTCGGCAGGCTGTCGGGGCCGGCGTTCGCCACGAAGAAGCTGTAGATCAAGAGATCAAAGTCGGTGAACTCGCCGTCCGGCCACACGTCCTCGGGGCACGCCTTGTCGCAGACATCGTGGATGCCGTCGGCGTCCACGTCGTCCGCCGGGTCAAGCGTCGCGTCGTCCACGCCCGGGCAGATATCGAGGTCTTCGCAGACGCCGTCGCCGTCCGCATCGAGCGGACGGATCGTGCCCGGGATCACGAAGAATGGCGAAGAATTGCCGACTCGGATGTCGACGCGTTCGCTCGGCTTCACGGCCGCTTCGATGATGAAGCCGCTCGGCCCGACCGGCACGCCGTCGTCCCCGATCACGATGACATCGGCCCCGAACGGCAGCACGAGCCGGAGCACCTCGCTGCAGGTGTCCGACGGGTTGGTGTACGTGTACCACACGTCAGGGCCCACATCGGGCGAGCCGAGCACGGGTGAAGGAGAAGCCGCGGTCACGAGGCCGACGATGGTCACCGCGCCCTCGTCGTCGATGTCGATCGGCAGCGCGTTGGCTCGTTCGTCGTGGGCCTGCCCGATGACTTCGTAGACGATGCTGCCGTTCTCGTTCGGCGCCCCCTCCGTGATGCTCGAGTTCGAAGCCGCGGAGCTGAAGACCGGATCGGCGAACGAGCCGCCGCCGGTGCCGCGACCGGAGCTTCCGCCGCCGCCGGAGTATCCACCCCCGCCGCCGCCGCCAGCGGTGAGTTCACCGACAATCGCGGCGCCGCCCCCGCCGAAGCCGAAGCCGCCCGACCGGCCGTTCTCGAGGAAGCCGCCGGCGCCGCCGGTGATGCCCCCCGCTTGACCACCTTCTGGCACCTCATCGCCATCCGGGTTGAGCCCGCCGCTAAGCCACCCGCCGCCCCCAGCGCCGCCCTCCAGCATCTGGTCCTCGTCGGACACAGCGTGGTACCCGGTGCCGCCGAGCCCGTCCATTCCCCCGCGAGAAAGTGTCGACCAGCCGACTGTCCCTGCGCCGTCCCCGCCGGACGTGCCGACCCGAGCCGCACTACCGGCGAGGCCGCGGCATCCAAACAGATACCGCTCCACGACCGCCCCGCCGCCGCCACCGGCGACAAGAATCGGCAACAAACTCGCGGGGTCACTCGGTGTGTACAGCAGGGCCGAGCCGCCGCCACCGCCGGCGTTCGTCGTGGAGATCCTCACGCTGGAGGTCGACGTCTCGCCCGCTTCGCCGGCGATGAAGCGGAGCAGACCACCGGGTCGGAACGCCGTGCCCTCGGCGTCGATGAGCACGTCCATCCGAGCCGTCGCGCCCTGCCCGCCGGACTCGAAACAGACACTGTTCGGGTTGTTGTTGTTTCTCGCATCGCCGCCGTCAGCCCCGTACACCGAGAACTCGATGATCGTTCCTCGGACGTTGGGCACGAGGTAATCCTCGAACGTGCCCGAAAAGCGGATCTCGCCGCTCGGCAGCGGGAGATTGGATTGACTCGCTGCTGGGCTCGCCGCAAAGCCGGCAACCCCGAGGATTCCGGCGACGGTCAACGCGCGTGAAATGGCATGGTCCTGCATGATTCTGTTCTCCGATCGTGTGCTCTGACGCCTTCGCTGGCGCCGTCGGGGAGGCATCCCCCGGAGACTCCACGCGATCTGTGCAGAGGAAGGACCACGAATCCGTGAGATTCGCGCATCCTTCTTTGCCGAGAGTCCCCGCCCCGGCGCCGGCTTTCGAACGATCAATGCGACACGCGGACCGGCGCCTCATCCGGGTCGGTCCGCGCGAACGCATCACCAAATGAATCGGTCACACTGTGTGCGATGCCGCGATCGGTCGCCGCTCACCGCCGCCGACGAACACCAACGAGACCCGCCAACCCCAGCAGCGCCACCGTGCTCGGCGACGGGATCAAAGTGAACGATGCGCCCGCAGGCGGTCCGCCGAGTTCCATGCCAACGACCGGGCTCGACCCATCCCAGTAAGAGGTTGTCCCGAAGAAGTCGCTCGCTGTGTCAAACGAAGTAGCGAATAGATCAACAAATACCTGCGTGAGATCATTGATATCCGAGAATACCTGATTCGCAGGATTGTTTTCCCAGGTCACTGCAGCGGCCAAGACGGGCGTGTTGAACGCGTCGCTCGGATTGGCAAGGCTCCCGATCCGGATGCTCTCGTCGCTGAGAAAACAGATACGGAGCCCGGGGGCATAGTCGAGCACCGCCCCCGACGTATTGCCGATGAGGCGGTACGTCGCACTGGGATCCTCGAACGAACCTCGTCCTGGGTTGGGGTTCGAGTCTGTGACCGAGCTATCAAACGTGAATTCCATCGTGACGGCCTCACCGAATTGGAACCCGGCCGCGGCCTCGGGGCTGCTCGGGTCGATGAATTCGATGAACCGGCTCGCATCCGCGCGGATCTCCAGCACATCGGCATTCACAGTCGTTGCGCCAGCGAGCATCGCGGCACCGGAGATAGCCATCAGAATCTTGCAGTGTATCATCGTGTGTCTCTCTTTCGTTCTCGTGTCTCTGAAACCTCAGCCCCACGCCACGCGGCTGTGAAGCAGTGCGAAAGGCAAGCGGAAAGGCGGTGCGGCTTCGTTCCCGAGCCGCACCACGGGGTGCACGACTTCACTCGCAGCCGTCGAAGTACTCGATCCAGTCGAAGTAGTCGAACTCGCCAGAGCTGTCGATGTCGAACTGCAACACGTCCTGATCGGTGCCGGAGGCAACGACAGTCGCGATCTGCTCAAGGTCTGCGGCGTCGAACACACCATCGGGGACCACGTCCTCAGCGCAGAGCCGGTCGCACACGTCGTGGATACCGTCGAGGTCGACGTCGTCGGCCGGGTCCAGCGTCGAGTCGTCCACGCCCTGGCAGATGTCGATCGCATCACAGAACCCATCGCCGTCCTGATCAACGACGCCGACGCTGCCGGTGATGTTGAAAGCGCTCGGATTCGTGACGGTCGAGACGCGCAGCTCGACCGTGTCACCGGGCTCGAGCGTCAGCGAGATCGTGCCGGCGGAGGGGAACTGGGGATCACCGTTGTTGACGATCGCCACGAGCTCCGTGCCGAGTTGGGTGTTGAGCGTGAGCACCTCGGAGCAGACGTCAGAGGCGTTGGTGTAGGTGTACCAGACATCGCCGTTGGTGATGGGAGCGCCGAAGACGACCGAGATGGTCGCCAGGAAGGTCGTGCCGACCTCGGAGATGGCGCCGGTCTCACCGACGATGAGCGGCAGGGCGAGCGCCCGTGAGTCGTGAATCTGCTGGACGAACTCGTAGTCGATGCGGCCGTTGGGCCCGACGGGTGAGTTGCGCTCGAACGCCGGCGTAAGGAACGCGAAGTCCTCGTCGGCGAACGAGCCGCCGCCGCCGCCGGCGCTCTGCGTGTTGCCAGCCCCGCCGCCGGAGTAGCCGCCGCCGCCACCACCGCCGCCGCCGGCGCTACCGTCGAGTCGGATGGAATTCGTGCCGCCGCCGCCGCCGAACCCGAACGCGCCTTCGAATTCAGTCCCGGTGCCACCCTCGCCACCGATTGGATTGTCGCCGTCCGGACCGAACCCCGCTCCACCTCCTTTGCGGAAGGGCGATCCCGAGAACACACCACCGCCGCCGCCCGTGCTAGCGTTCGTACCTCCGGGCCCTCCATCCTGGCCACCGAGCACAACGCTGCCGTCCACAACGGATTCTCCGTTGGC
>JBCBMF010000132.1:0-8475 GCA_039822905.1 Planctomycetota bacterium | reverse complement strand
CGAACGGGGTGCGGATCAGGATGTAGAGATCCAGAAACAGCGACCAGTTCTCGATGTAGTAGATGTCGTGCTCGACGCGCTTGCGGATCTTTTCCGGCGTATCGGTTTCACCGCGCCAACCGTTGACCTGGGCCCAGCCGGTGATGCCGGCCTTGACGTGCTGGCGGAGCATGTAGCCTCGCCAGTCTTCGCGGAAGCGTTCGATGAGCTCGGGGCGTTCGGGGCGCGGGCCGACGAGCGACATGTCGCCGAGCAGCACATTGAGCAGCTGCGGCAGCTCGTCGAGGCTGGTTCGGCGGAGCCACGTGCCGATGCGGGTGATGCGCGGGTCGTTGCGCTCGGTCCAGCCGGGGTTGTCGAGCTGCTCGTCCTCGGCGTGGTGCATGGTGCGGAACTTGTAGATGTCGAAGGTCTCGCCGCCGAGGGAGACGCGGCGCTGCTTGAAGATGACCGGGCCCGGGCCCGAGAGCTTGACGAGCGCGGCGACGGCGAGCAGCAGCGGGCTGAAAAGGACGAGGCCCGCGAGAGCGCCGGCGACGTCGAGGCCACGCTTGCTGATGCCGCCGAGGCCCTGCATGGGGCTCTCGCGGACGGAGAGGATGGGCATGCCGTCGAGCTCGTTGACGAGCATGTTGTGAGGCGTGTAGCGGGGGCTGACGTCGGGGACCAGTCTCACATCGACCGGGAACTTTTCGAGGCGTTTGAGCAGGTCGGGGACCTCGGCCGAGCGCGAGCCGGGGAGCGCGAGGTAGACCGCATCAACTCGGCGGCGCTCAAGGGCGGCTTCGAGGTCGTCGAGCCCGCCAAGCACGGGGCGGTCGAGGCAGGTCTCGCGGCTGGTCTTGTCGTGGTGCCCGACAAAGTACGCGACGTTGATGCCGGTCCAGCTGTTGCGCTCGATCGTCCGGCAGGTGATCTGGCCGAGCCTGCCCACGCCGACGATGCAGGCGTGGCGGAGGTTCCAGCCCCGGCTCCGGAGGCCTCGGAGGAGCGTTCGGAAGGCGACGCGCTCGAGGGCGATCGTGATGAACAGGATCGGTGCGAGCAGCGTGAGCTGGAGGCGGGCGGCGTCGAGCTGGATGGTGCCGAGCACGGCGACCGGGTCGCCGACGTCGACGGGGATGAGCCGGTTGTTGGTCAGCCAGAGCGCGACGACGACGGCGGCCATCGCGGCGAGCGTGGCGCGGCAGATGTCGAGCACTTCGCTGAGCAGCGTGCGGTCGCGGCGCGGGCGGTAGAGCCTGAACGCCCACATCGCGTAGAGCGTCATCGGCACGACGACGTATGCGAGCGGCTCGCGGAAGATCGTGGTGGCGTCGGCGGGCATGGGTTGGCCGAGCTTCCAGACGCGCGTCAGCCAGGCGGCATAGCACGCGAAGAGCGCGACGAGCCCGTCGGCCGCGCACAGAAGGATCACGAAGATCTGATGCTTTTGCTTGACCACGGTTGTGCGGCCCCTCGCCAGTCCGTTGGCCGGTCCATGAGGTCTATCGGGCCCCGCTGCAGGCCAGGGCCAGTGTAGCCCGGCTGAGCGCGGGGTCTGTCAGTTGGCGTCGGTTGACGCCGAGGCGGGCCAATGGCCGTCGGTCCGGACCCGCGTGACGGCACCGAGGCGGTCGATCGCGGCCCGGTCGTCGTCTGTGATCGCGTCCGCCGGCGGGGGCTTGATCATGAGAACGGCGTACAGGTCGCCTGCGGGGGTTGTCTGGCAGCCCTGGCCCCGCAAACGCAGCTTGCTGCCGCTGGACGCGCCGGGCGGGACGGCGATCGTGGCGGTGCCGGTGGGTGTCGGTACATCGACCTTGGACCCGTTGATCGCCTCGGCGATGGTGATCGGCAGGTCGAAGTACAGGTCGCGGGGCTGCTCGCTGCGCGACGCGTCACCCCGCCTGAATAGGGGGTGCGGCCTGACGTGGACGGTGAGGATGACGTCGCCCTGCCGACCGGCGGCGTGCGGATCGGCGTGGCCCACGCCCCGGACGCGCAGCTTTGCTCCGGCTTCGACGCCCGGCGGGATGGTGACATCGACGCTCTGGGTCTTGTTGCCGCGCTTGATCTCGAGCGTGCGCTTGCCGCCAGTCGCGGCCACGAGGAAGTCGATCGTGATCTCGTGCCGGGTCTCGGCCGGGCGGGCGCGGCGTTGGGGGCGGTGCGCTCCCCCACCGCCGCCGCCGCCGAACGGCGACCGGTTACGGCCGCCGAAGAACGCATCGAACATGGAGCCAAGGTCCTCGGCGTCGAAGTCGACCTTGTACCCGCCGGCCGGGGCGTTGACGCCCGAGTGGCCGAAGCGGTCGTACGCGGCCCGCTTCTCGGGGTCGGACAGGACGGCGTAGGCCTCCTGGATCTCGACGAAGCGCTCCTGGGCGCCGTCGGAATCGTTGACGTCGGGGTGGTACTTGCGCGCGAGGTCGCGGAACGCGCGCTTGATGTCGTCTTCGGTTGCCGAGCGCTCGATGCCGAGCACCGCGTAGTAATCGCGTTTGGCCATCAGCCAATCGTAGAACTACTCGTCGCCCGGCGTCCCCCAGGCTGCGATGGCCGAACCGTCGTTGGCGGAGAGGATGGAAACGCCGCTGCCGGCCGGGTCGGCGTAGGACTCGACGACGCTGCCGCCGTCGCGGTTGAGCACGTAGAGCGCGCCGCCGTCGGCGTCGATGAGCGAGGTCAGCCTGGGCTGGCCCTGCTGGTCGGAGAGGAGGCTGACGCCCCGGCCCATGCGGTTGGCATACGTACTGGCAACGGTCGCGCCGAGGCTGTTGGCAACGAGGAACTGGCCGCCGTCGGGCCCGGCGGTGATGGTCGCGGTGGCGATGCCGGAGTCGCCGCCGGTCGAGAACGCGCCGAAGCCCAGGCGGTTGACGAACGCCGAGGCGACGGGCTTGCCGGTGTTGGCGTGGACGCTGAGCGATCCGCCGAACTCGTTGGTCGCGAGCACTGTTCGTGGCTCGCCGGCGTCGTTGTGGATGCGTAGGAAGCCGCCGGTTTCGGTGTGTCCGAGCCAGGCGAGGCGGGTGCCGTCGGCGTCGAAGGTTTCAACGGCGCTCGATCCGTCGGGGTCGGCAGAGACAACAACCGCGCCGCCCTCTTTCGCCGAGACCGCAAGCAGGCCCGCGCCGTCGGCCGAGCCGAGCGTGAGGAGTGAGCCGCCGTCTTCGCCCGCGATGCGGAGCAGGCCTCGATCGGCCTCGTCCGCGTAGGCCTCGACCACGGGCTGGCCAAGGGTGTTGCGGATGAACAGCGTGCCGCCGTGCGCGTCGGAGCCGAGGGTCATCATGGATCGGCCTGTGGCGTCGACGAGTTCGATGCGCTCGGCCTGGATGACCTGCGCGCCGACGAACGGTGCCCACGCGCGTTCGCCCGCGGCGGCGAGCACGGCGACGGTGCCCAGCCCGATCGCTGCGCATCGCCACGTGCTCGTCCGCCGCTCGGAGCGGACCAGGCGTGCTTCGAGTTGATCCAGCCGATCCGTGATCGTGTTCATGCGGGCGGTATCGACGCGAAACAGGCCGCGCACAAGAAAGGCCCGCCGGAAGCGGGCCCTTGTGTGAAATCGGTCGTTTCGCCGCACCCGGAACGGGGTGGGTTACTCGCCGCCGGCGGCGTCCTCGATGGCCTCGGCCTCGGCGGGGTTCTCGCCGGGCTCGTCGGCCCGCTCGATGAAGATCGCCTCGACGTCGAACATGAGCGTGCTGTTGGCGGGGATCGACGGGTTGGCGCGGTCGCCGTAGCCGAGCTCGGGCGGGAGCACGAGCCGGCGGACGCCGCCCTGGCGGATGTCCTCGGTGCCCATCAGCCAGCCCTCAATCAGCCGGCCCGGCACGCGGTAGCGGAAGGGCTCGCCGCGGTCGCGTGAGCTGTCGAACTTGCTGCCGTCGGTGAGGTAGCCCGAGTAGTGCAGCGCGAGAAAGTCGCCGTCGCGGGGCGGGTCGCCCTCGCCCTCGTTGTAGTTGATCTGGATGTACTGGTGCGACCAGTCTTCGCGTTCGAGTCGCGTGACCTCGACCATGCCCTCGGCCCGCTCGAACGTGACCGCGCCGTCGGGCCCGCCCCAGACGACCTCGCCGTTGGTGCCGAAGCCCGTGTCCTCGGTGATGATCTGATCGGGCGTGATGGTGATCGAGCTGGTCATCTGCACGGCGCCGGCGGTGCGGGTCGGATAGGCGTACGGCGTCGTGCCGCTGTAGCCGTTGCCGTCGGGGGTGAGATCGATGTCGAGCGTCGCGATCAGGTCGTCGCCTGTGACGGTCTGGGGGAAGCGCTCGGGGATGTGCGACATGCCGGCGAGCATGGGGCCGGTCTCGCCCCGGAACTCCAGCGTGCGGAGCCGCAGGTCGCCGTTGAAACGATAGAGCCGCATGATGATCTGGCGGAACGGGTTGGCGAGATCGTCGGACCGGCTGACCTCGGCGTAGAGCGTTCCCTCGACGCCGTTGACATCGACTTGGGCCACAGACATGACAATCGTCGCGCCGGTGTCATCGATCGGCGTTGCGCTCTCCCACAGGCCGGTGAGCATGTCGGCGATGGTGTGCGACTCTTCGTCGGGCCAGGTCACGTCGACGCTCGGTGCAGCGGCGACGGTGGCCTCGGGCATCGGCGTGGGCTCGGGCGCAGTCTCGTCTTGCGCGACGACTCCGCCCGCGAGAGCGAGCACGGCGGCGGCGGTCAGGAAACGGTTCATGGTGGTCACTCCGTGTGATCGGTCTGTTGCTGTTTTCGTGCGTGTTTCGTGGGTGGCTCGGTCAGGCGAGCTCGGGGAACATCTTGGTGACGACGCCGACGAGCTCGCGGACGTGGCTGGCGGACTCGTCGAAGAGCTTCTGCTCGTCGTCGGTGAGCTTGAACTCGACGACCTTCTCGACGCCGCCCTTGCCGAGCAACGCGGGGGTGCCGACGAAGAGGTCCTTCGCGCCGAACTCGCCGTCGAGGTACACGGCGCTGGGGATGATGCGTTTCTTGTCTTTGACGATGGCCTCGACCATCTGGACGGTGCCGGAGGCCGGGGCGTACCACGCGCTGGTGCCCATGAGCTTGACGACCTCGCCGCCGCCTGCTTTGGCTCGCTCGACGCACTCGGTGATGGTGGCCTCGTCGAGCAGATCGGTGACGGGGATGCCGTGGACGCTGGTGAGGCGAGGCAGCGGGACCATGTCGTCGCCGTGTCCACCGAGCAGGAGCGCCTGGACGTCTTCGATCGAGCAGCCGATCTTCCACGCGATGAAAGTACGGAAGCGTGCGACGTCGAGCGCGCCGGCCTGGCCCATGATGCGGTTCGTCGGGAAGCCCGTGGCCTTCCACGCGGTGTAGACCATGGCGTCGAGCGGGTTGGAGACGACGATGACGATCGAGTCGGGCGCGTACTCCTTGATGTTCTCGGAGACGCTCTTGACGATCTTGACGTTGGTCTCGATCAGGTCGTCGCGGCTCATTCCGGGCTTGCGCGGCAGGCCCGCGGTGACGACGACGACGTCGGAGCCGGCGATGTCCTTGTAGTCGCTGGTGCCGGAGAGCATGCCGTCGAAGCCCTCGATCGGGCCGCAGCAGGCGAGGTCGAGCATTTTGCCTTTGGCGACGCCCTCCTTGTCGGGGATGTCGAGCAAAACGATGTCGCCGAGTTCGCGTTGAGCGGCCCAGTGGGCACAGGTCGCGCCGACGTTGCCGGCTCCGATGATGCTGATTTTGGCTCGGCCGGTCGACATGCGGTCTCTCCTGAAGGTGTGCCTGGTGGGCCCGGCGGCCGGCGGCTCCGGCCTCGCTTTGGTCACGACTCTAGGCGTTTGCAGCGGGCGTTCCGATTCGGCTTCGCAGCCGGGTTTCGGCCTGGCTCAGGCGAATTCGACGGGTAGCTGACCCTGTCGATCCGCCCCGGGCACGGGCAGCGTAACCGACTGCCGCTCACCCGCGAGGATGGCCGGGACGAGCAGTGGCTGGCCCGCGGGAAGGTCGGACTCCACGGGGACGACGTAGTCGCGGACCGGGCCGCCCTTGGCGAAGTCGAACTGGCGGTAGACCTGCCGGGGCTCGGGGCGTTGCTCGGGCTCGGTGATCTCTCCAGAAATCGCGAGAAAGTCGGCGATGACGGCGGCGAGTTCCGGCTCGATGGGTGCGCCGCCCGGGTGACGGATGAACGCGCACGGGGCGGGCGCGAAGATCGGCACGCCGGGGGTCGGCAGGAATAGGTCGCCCGCGAAGCCGGCTTCGAGCAGGGCGTCGACCAGCTCCATCGGGTGCGGGCAGACAATGCGGTCGTCGGCGACCGTCCACTCGAGGCCGCCACCGCTCGCGGCGGCGAGGGCGAGCCTCGCGTCGTCGATCAGCTCGGTCACGCCTTCGGGCATGGGCTCGCCGCGGTAGATGGCGTTGATCGATGACGCATGCTCGCGGATGCCGATCTCGGCGCGGTCGAGGCCGAGGGCGCGCTCATCGTGTTCGAGGTCGTTGATGGCGCCGAGCGCGTGGGTGATGGACTGGAGCGCGATGATGTCGGGGACGGCCTTCTTTACCAGGCCGCCGTCGCCCTCGTCGGGCAGCGCCACGGCGGAGCGAGCGAACTCGGCCCACTTGCCGAGCAGTGCGGCCCAGGTCAGGGCCTTCTCGCGCGCCTTGTCCTGAGCCTTGTCTTGGGCGTTTTCGTGATCATCGTTTGGCATCGCCGATGCTAGACGGTCGGGGCGAGGTCACCCGCCCCGTGCAGGAGGCACCGCGCGATGATCGACTACGCATCACACTTCCGCCGACGGTTCATCCGCGAGCTGTGGCGTCGGCTCGGGCGCGACGCGGGGGAGCGGCCGATCGCGCTGTTTGGTGCCGGCAAGCACACCGAGTGGCTGCTCGATCTCGTGGCTGACGTTGAGCGGGGGCCGCGCGTATCGGTGGTTCTCGATGATCACGCGACGCGGGGCGAGGTGGTGAACGTGCCGGTCGCTCGTCCTGAAGACACAGACGCTTCCTCGCTCGCGTTCGTCGTGGTGTCGTCTGATGCGGCCGAGCCGGTACTCGCGGAGCGCGCCCGTGATTGGGTTGGCTCGCTCCCGGTCGATCGGCGGCCGGAGGTCATTGAGCCCTACCGCGGGCTGCCGCCGGGGCCCTACCCGTGGACGCCCGTAAACGACCGACCGACCGAGGTCGAGCGGACGATCCGCGGTGATGCGGACGATGACGCAATGGACCGTGCGGCAGAGCTGGGCGTGCCGATGGCGGTGCCGGCGAGCGGCAACCGAGCCGGGTACTCGCCTGAGACCGACGCGGCGTACATCGAGACCGGCCGGAAGGAACGGCAGGCGATCGAGCGTGCGCTGGTTGCGAACGTCGTCGATGTGGCGGGCGCGACGGACATCCTCGACTGGGGCTGCTCGACCGGGCGCGTCTTGCGTCACTTTGCTGACCTTCCAAGTAAGCCAAATCTCTGGGGTTGCGATATAGACGAGAACGCGATCGAGTGGGGCCAGCGGCACCTCGGCGAGCGGCTCCGGCTCTTTCAGTCCACGCTCGATCCGCACCTGCCGGTGCCCGACGCTTCGTTCGACATCGTCTACGGCATCTCGATCTTCACACACATCAGCCACACGATCGACACATGGCTGATGGAGCTGCGCCGGATTACCAAGCCGGGCGGGGCGCTGCTGATGACGGTGCACGACGAGCACACGTGGGAGCTTTGCGGGCAGCGGCCCGATCTGTATATCACGAAGCAGTGCCCGCGGTTCGACTTCTCGGAGCCGCTGCGTGACGACTTCCGCTCGCACGGGCAGGGACCGGAATCGCAGACATTCTGGCACTCGTCGGGCATCCGCCGGCGGTGGTCGGCGTTCTTAGACGTGGCGGGCTTCGAGCGGCTGTCGTTCTGCAGCGGGATGCAGACGGGCGTGGTGCTGAAGCCGAGGCCGTAGGTCTGGGGCCGGCGTTCACAGCGAAAAAAGGCGACCCCCGGGCAACGGTGGCCTGCCCGGGGGTCTGAGGATTGAGCCGCGTCGTCGGCAGCGGGCGTTGCACCCGCCTCGGCGCGGCCCTGGTGGTGGGTCGCTGGCTGAAGGGTGCCGCGTCAGCTGCAGCCGAGGCTGTTGCCGCAGTTCAGGCACTTGTAGCAGTGGCCGTTTCGGACAGTGATCTCGCCGCAGACGTCACACGGCGGGGCATCGCCCATGTTCTCGCTCATGGCGGCCGAGAGGGCCGAGGTGTGCGGCTCGGGCTCGGCCTCGATCAGCGTCGCCTCGGCCGAAGCGGTCTCGGCGTGCGGTTCGGCTTGGACGCTCGGCTCGACAGGAACGACCCGCTCGGTCGCGCCGTCGGTCACGACCAAGACACCCCGCGTGCCGTCCTGGTGGTTCGTGTCCCCGCCGATGCGGGCGATCGGCCCGCTGTCGGTCGGGGAGGCTGACTGTGTGGTGCTCCAACGCTTCTCTCCTGACTTCGCTTCAGAAGCCGTCACTCGTCCGCCGGCCTTGACGGTTGTGCGTGAAGAGGCGTCCTTGC
>JBCBMF010000131.1:0-8627 GCA_039822905.1 Planctomycetota bacterium | reverse complement strand
GTGATGTTCACCATCATCATCGGCGGCATCATCTTCGGCGTCGGGCTCCGCCGAGAGTTCTTTCCCGAGGTGAACCCGACGCTCGTGACGATCGGCGCGCCGTACCCCGGCGCCAGCCCGGACGAGGTCGAGCAGGCGCTCGCGACGAAGATCGAGGACGCGATCGACACGCTCGACGACGTCAAGGAGATCACATCGACCGTCAGCGAGGGCGTGGCGGCCGTCACCATCGAGTTCGATGAGGGCGTCGACATCGACCAGAAGGTCCAGGACGTCAAGCGCGAGATGGACGCGCTGCAGGACCTGCCCGACGAGTCCGACCGGATCATCGTCGACAAGCTCGAGCCGAACCTGCCCACGATCAATGTCTCGCTCTACGGCGATGTCGACGAGCGCACCATGAAGCGCGCGATCCGGCAGATCAAGGATGACCTCGAGTCCATCGACGGCATGGGCGACATCGGCGTGTCGGGTATCCGGCGGGATGAGATCCGCATCGAGGTCCGCCCCGAGGCGCTCATCAAGCACCGGCTGAGTCTGCCGATGGTGAGCGACCGCGTGCGCGGCGAGATGCTCGAGCTGCCCGGCGGCACGCTCAAGAGCGCAACGAGCAACGTCGCGGTCCGCACGCTCGGCGCCGAGGAGCGCGCCGAGCAGATCCGCAACATCGTCGTCAAGGCGGGCGACGACGGGCAGGTGCTCCGGCTCGCCGACATCGCCGATGTGCGGGAGACCTTTGCCGATGTCGACGTGCGGTCGCGGCTCAACGGCGAGCCTGCGTTCAGCCTGACGGTGTTCAAGGTCGGCGAGCAGGACGCGGTGACGATCGCCGAGCTGGTGAAGGCGTACGTCAAAGGTGTCAAGGGCGAACCGCTCGAACTGACGGCCGGCGAGCGTATCGCGACGTTCTTCGCTGGGCTTCGGCCGAGCACCGGCGAAGAGCCAGCGGCGGCGAGCGACCGCATCGAGGCGTACGAACTCGGACTCGCACGAGGCCGCGCGGGCGGCGTGCCGACGGGCGCGCAGATCGCCGTTACGACGGACCTCGCGAAGTTCATCGTGGGCCGGCTCGACCTGTTGACGCGCAACGCGCTCTACGGCGGATTGCTTGTTTTCCTCGTCCTGATGCTGCTGCTCAACTGGCGCGTCTCGTTCTGGGTCGCCGTGGGCCTAATCGTCTCGGTGCTCGGCACGCTCGCCGTGATGTACTTCGTGGGCGTCACGCTCAACCTGCTGACGATGTTCGGTCTGATCGTCGTGCTCGGGCTGCTCGTCGACGACGCGATTGTTGTCGCGGAGAACATCACCGCGCGTCACGAGGCCGGCGAGGACCACATCGAGGCGTCGATCAAGGGCACGAAGCAGGTCGAGTGGCCCGTGGTCTCAACTGTGATGACCACGATCTGCGCATTCCTGCCCCTCGCGCTGATCCAGGGGCAGATCGGCGACTTCCTTGAGGTGCTGCCGATCGTCGTGGCCTGTGCGCTCGCGGTGTCGCTGATCGAGTGCCTGTTCATCCTGCCTGCGCACATGTCGCACTCGCTCCGCGCGACGGACAGGGCCCGCGCGAAGAAGGGCTTCAACCCTGTCCGCTGGCTGGAGTCCCGGACCGATCGGCTGCGGGAAGCGTTCTTCGGGAGGCTGGTCATCCCGGCGTACACGGCGTCGCTCCGAGCCGCGCTCAGGTTCCGGTACATCGCCCTCGCGGCCGCCGTATCGGTTGTGACGATGTCGGCCGGGATGGTGGCGAGCGGAAAGGTCGAGTTCATCTTCTTCGAGAGCGACGACGCCGAGACGATCGACGGCCAGCTGCGCATGCCTATCGGTACGCCGACCGCGAAGACCGACGAGGTTCTGCGGCGCATCGAAGCCGCGGCGCTCAACCAACCCGAGATCCAGCAGGTATTTGCATCGGCGGGCTCGCTCACCGCGCTCGACGGCGCGAGCAGTTCGGAGCAGACCCATCTCGCGCAGGTCATCCTCGAAGTCATGCCGGTCGAGCAGCGGCAGGAGCAGGGGCTCCGGCAGAGCTCAGAGATCATCCAGGCGATCCGCGATGAGCTCGGGCCGTTGCCGGGCGTCAAGAGCTTCCGGCTCGAGGGTGTCTCGGGCGGGCCCGACGGGCCGCCGATCACGCTGACGGTGGTCGGGAAGAACAGCGCGCTCATCGACAACACCGTTCAGCGGGTCAAGGCGCTGATCGCCGAGTACCCGGGAGTCGAGAACATCTCGGACAACGCGGATCGCGGCCAGCGTGAGCTGCGGTTCTCGCTCCGGCCCGGTGCGAACGAGCTCGGTTTCACCACCGCGAACGTCGCGAGCCAGATCCGAGGCGCCGTCTTCGGCCTTGAGCCCTACACGTTCGCGGGCGACGAAGAGGACGTGGATGTGCGCGTCACCCTGCCCGAACGCGTGCGCCGCTCGGTTGCGGCGATCGAGTCGCAGTTCTTGATCTCCCCCGCCGGCAACCCCGTGCCGCTCCAGGAGGTCGTGCGGATCGAAGAGGTCGAGGGTTACGCGACCGTGCGCCGGCTCGATGGCGATCGAGCCGTGACGGTGACGGCGGATGTCAACCGCGCCGCCGGCAACCCGGAGACGATCACCGCGGCCCTCGCGCCGCGCGTCGAACAGCTCGCCAGCGAGACGCCGGGCATCGAGATCCTTGCACGCGGTCGGCAGGAAGACGTCGCCGATTCATTCGCGACGCTGCCGCTCGGCATGGCGGTGGCCGCGGGTCTGATCTTTGTCATCCTCGCGTGGCTCTTCGGCAGCTACACGCAGCCACTGGTTGTCATGTCCGCCATCCCGTTCGCGACGATCGGCATGATCTGGGGCCACTTCGCTCTGGGCTACAGCATGACGTTCCTGTCGCTCATCGGCTTTGTCGCGCTGACGGGTGTTGTTGTGAATGATTCGCTGATCCTGATGGAGTTTTACAACCACGAGCGAAGGCGTGGGCTGGGTGTGTACGACGCGTGCATGGCGGCGGGCCGGGCTCGTGTTCGCGCGATCCTGCTCACGACCGTGACGACCGTGCTGGGTCTCACACCGCTATTGCTCGAGCAGAGCTTCCAGGCGAAGTTCCTGATCCCGATGGCGATCACGATCAGCGGCGGGCTGATCTCGGCGACGCTGATCATCCTGATCCTGCTGCCGTGCTTGCTGCTGATCTTCAGCGACATCGGCGTGCTGATGCGGACGCTGTGGACGGGCCGCGTCGTCGAGCGAGGTGGGCCGGCCGGCGGGCTCGAGGGCATCGGTGTTGAGCCCGAGGTGACCGCCGACTGAAATTTGGCTTACAGGCCGCGGTCCCGGAGCGTGACGGTGCCCCGCCGCGCGCCGCGGAGAACGAACAGCTCGGTTTCGCCCCGGCTTCGCAGCTGGCGGAGGGCTCGATCGAGATCATCAGCATCGACCAGGTCACGGCCCGCGGCTTCGAGGATGATGTCCTGCTCGCGGAGGCCCGACTGCGCCGCGATGCCGTCGGGATCAATGTCGTACACAAACAGCCCGCTGGCGTCGGGGTCGGCGTCGTTCCGGTCGGCGAGCGAGAAGACGCCCGCGCCGATGTCGGTGATATCGACCACGCCCAGCATCTTGCGGATGAACGCCTCGCGCTCGGCGAGCGTTGCGGTGACGCGCCGCTCGACGCCGTCGCGCAGCGTGACCAGCTCGATCGCGCGGTCGGGGCCCGAGAGCGCGATGGTGTTGATCAGCCGGCTGACCTCCTCAGCGGGCCTGCCGTCGGCGGCGAGGATGATGTCGCCCGGTTCGATGCCCGCGATGTCCGCGGGGCTGTCGGGCTCGACGCGCGCGACGAGCACGCCTCGCACGGGCCGGTCGGCGATGCCCATGAAGTCGGCGTCGTCGGGGGTGACCGGCTCGAGCGAGACGCCCAGCCATCCTCGCGCGACGCGGCCGTTGTCGACGATCGTCCGCATCACGCGTTCGGCGATCGCCGTAGGCACGGCGAAGCTCAGCCCGATGTTGCCGCCGCCCCGGCTAAAGATCGCGGTGTTGATGCCGACGACCTCGCCGTCGAGGTTGACGAGCGGCCCGCCCGAGTTGCCCGGGTTGATCGCCGCATCGGTCTGGATGAACTCTTCATACTGCACGGTCTGCCCGGTGCTGCGGCCGATGTTCAGGTTCTGCCGACCGGTCGCGCTCACGATGCCGGCCGTGACCGTGTTGCTCAGCCCGAACGGCGAGCCCATGGCGAGTACCCAGTCGCCGACCTGCAGATCGTCCGAGTCGCCGAGCGTGGCGGGAGTCAGGCCGGCGGCATCGAGCTTGATTACGGCGATGTCCGTCGCGGGGTCGGCGCCGAGCACTTCAGCCGAGTACGTACGACCATCGGTGAGCTGCACCTCGAGCTCGTCCGCGCCCTCGATCACGTGGTTGTTGGTCAAGACGAGCCCGTCGTCGGAGATGATCACGCCCGACCCGTTGCCGCTGTCGCGGAGTTCCTCCCGGCCGGGCCGGACGACGCGGCCGAAGATGTCGCGCCGCCCGCCGACCACGACGGTGTCCTTGCGCTGCACAAAGACCACGCTCGGCGCGAGCTTGTCCGCGACGTGGTTGAACGCGAGGCTAAGGCCGCGCGCATAGGAGACGGCCGACTCCATCTCCTCGGTGACGGGCTGGGGTGCGTCGGCAGTCGCCGGTTGCGCGAGCGATGGGCCTGCTAGTCCAAGCGAGAGACCGCCAAAGGTCAGAACAGCGGCCAGAAGTGTGTGTCGCATCGGTGCGTCCTCCACGAAAGAGCTGGCATCGGCAACTGTACCGATCGCGCGGGCGGCCGGTTCATTCCAGCGGCATCCCGGATGCGCCGGGGCCGGCCGCCCGTCGCTCAGGTTCCGCGCGTATCGCCGAAAAGCTCGATGTGCAGGCGGTTGCAGTACCGCCAGCCTCGATCCAGGCAGGTCTCGACGACCCACCTCACGCCCGCGGGGTCCGGCACGCTGGTGCCCTCGGGCATCAGCATCACATCCCCCGCTTCAAATCCTGACAGCTGGCCTAGAAGGTCGTCGATTTCTGAGAGATCAGCGGGAGACTCGACGACGAACTTGAGCTGTTTGTCCGGGAAGCCCGCGAGCAGCCGGTTGAGCACGGGGATGTTGAGCCGCCGCTGCTCGTGCCGTTCGGCCCAGACACCGAGCGCGTCCCGCTCGTCGCCGATCGGCGTGGAGTTCGCCAGCTTGGGGCTGATCGAGATCAGATCGCACGCCAGATCGGCCCAGTCCTCGGGGAACACGGTGCCGGCCGTCTCGATGGTGATGTGCATGCCCGCCCGGCGCAGCCCCTCGCAGATCGCGGGCAGCCGCTTGAAGATCATGGGCTCGCCGCCGGTCACCACCGCGTGACGCGCACGGCTCGACGACGCCTCATCGATCAGCGACTCGATCGATCGCTTGTCCCCCTCGGAACTCCAGCTCGCATAGGGCGTGTCGCACCAGGTGCACCGCAGGTTGCAGCCCGACAGCCGAAGGAACCAGCTCGGCACACCCGTGAGCTTGCCCTCGCCTTGCACGCTGACGAACGTCTCGCTGACGAGGGCGGTCGCGGTCATGCCGAGTGCATCTTGGTCACGGTGCTGATGAGTGTGTCGACGAGCGACTCGAGCGCGTCGCGCGAGCGGTCGTTGGTGACTTTCCCGTCGCTCAGCGCCTCGTGCACGCTCGGGATCGCGACCATACCGGGGACGATGTGGGCGTTGACGTTGCCGAGGATCTCGCGGACGTGGTCGAGGCCGCGGAGGCCGCCGAAGCCGCCGGGGGAGGCAGCGGTGAGCGCGATCGCCTTGCCGGCGAAGCACGCGAGCGGGTGCTCGTCGCCTTTGCCTGCGCGGGTCGCCCAATCGATCGCGTTCTTGAGGGCTGCGGTGATCGAGCTGTTGTACTCGGGGCAGCCGATGATGAAGCCGTCGTGGCTGAGCAGCTGCTCGCGGAACGCGCGGGCCTCGGCCGGGTAGCCGTTGGCCTTCTCGTCGTCCTCGCTGAAGATCGGCATGGGATAGTCGCGCAGCGTGATGACGGTCGCCTCGGCGCCGCGTTCGCGGGCGAGCTCGGCGGCGAACGAAACGACCTTCTGATTGAACGATTCCTTGCGAAGGCTGCCGGAGAAGGCGAGGATCTTGGCTGGCGTGTTGGCGGACATGTCAGTCTCCGTCGGGGGTGGATGGGTCGAGCTTGACGAGCACCGTCGCGTGGAACGATCGGCCCTCCTCGCGGAACTTGCGTTCGAAGTTCGTGCCGACGAGTTCGCCGGGGTTGGCCGAGTCGGGCGCAGCGAAGCTGGTTTCTTTGTAGGCCGGCACGGGCCCACCGAAGCCCGGGCAGGGGCCCTCGCCGCACCAGCGGTCGAAGTGCTCGCGGTCCCAGGCCCAGAGCTCGTCGTGATCGGTGACGACCCGCAGCTCGCCGTTGGGCTTGAGGATCCGCCAGGTCTCGGCCAGGAACCGGTCCTGCACGACCCGCTTTTTGTGGTGCCGGCTCTTGGGCCAGGGGTCGGAAAAGTAGAGATGCACCACGTCGACGATACCGGTCGGCACACGCCAGCGGATTAGCTCGGTGGCGTCCGTCCGCAGCATGCGGACGTTGGCCAGCTGCGCCCGGCGGACACGGTCGGCGGCGTAGTTGCAGAACTCACCCGCCCACTCGATGCCGAGATAGTCGATCTCGGGCGAGAGCTTGGCCTGCTGGCAGAGAAACGTGCCCTTGCCCGAGCCGATCTCGATCTCGAACCGGCGGTCGGGGTCGTCCTTGCGGTGTGGGAACCAGCCGCGTGGGTCGACCCAGCCGGCTTCGCGATTGGTTAGCGCGGCATCGGGCAGCGGCGGCAGATCCTCATCGGAAACCATGACCACGCCGGGCGCAATATCCAACGGCTTTCCTCGGCTCAGTCCGAACGACATGCCGCAAGGTTATGCGTCGCGCGAAAACAAGAACGCCCCGAGCCGAGGCCCAGGGCGTTCGAGAGAGACAGGGTGTCGTCGACGCTTAGCGGCGACGGCGGGCGGCAGCGAGGCCGCCGAGGCCGAGGAGCGCGGCGGTCGACGGCGTCGGGATGAACAGGAAGTTCGTGCCCAGACGTGCCAGGTTGGTCGAGTCACCGGTCGGGAAGAACAGACCGCCGAGGTCGGTGTCTTCCGGGAAGACGCCGTTGGTCGTGGCGTTGATCTCGGGTGCGAGATCGAGCACGGTCGGGCTGCTGATGTAGCTGTCGTTGTCGTCGATCGAGTACACCGCGCCGATCGTGTACCGCTCGCCGGGGTTCAGCACCACGTCTGCGACGTCGGTGTACGTAAACTCGCCGATGGCAACGTCGCCCGGGGAAACGGTGCCGGAGGTCAGCAGCGTGCCCGAAGAATCCCAGAGTCCGACCTCGTGCGACGAGGTCAGCCCCTCGAAACCGACGACCGCATCGTTGTTCCACACGCCGATGTCGGTGAGGACGATCGATGTGTTCACGTCGAACCGCCAACCGACGACGCCTGGACCGTCACCACTCCACGCCGGGAAGGGAGACCCCCCGCTGAAACTGGTAACGGCCTGACCGCTCGCCGTACCGGCGAACAGCGCGCATGCAATAGCAAACTTCTTCATTTGTCCCACTCCTCCGCAAGGAGATAAAGCAATGACCCCTAACCGCTTAGGGGTTCCCACCCCCGGAGAGTAACAGGGCGCAGGGCAGATCGGAAGCATGTTCCTCGATTTCAAAGATTTTTGATGATTCTCCCGTGCGTGCGTGACCGTTCGCAGACCTCAACCGGCCCGAACACGGTCGAACCTGGGCGTTCGTGATGCGTATCTGAAGCTGGTAGGATGGGGCGGTCGTGGCGTCCGGCTGAAGTGCGAGCCGCGAGACTCCGATAGCCCCTCGGTGGTGTGACGGCATCACCCCGCGGCCCCGCGGAGGCCATCGGCCCCCGGATTCGGGCTCTTCCAGCCAGGGATCGGCTGCTCGGGCGAGTGCGGTCTCTGGCTCACGAGCCGCCGGCGAACCCGGCGCGGAGGGCCAGTGCCATGGATCGCGAAGGGCAGAACTCGACCACCGACTTCAAAAGCCTCATCGACGCGCAGCTCGACCGCGATACCTTCCGCACCCAGCACTGGGAGGGCACGTTCTTCGAGTACCTCGAGATCGCCCGCGCGAACCCGGCCGTCGCTCGCAACGCCTACCAGCGCGTCTACGACGCGATCATGGACCAGGGCAGCGAGGAGTACAAGCTCTTCAAGCGCGATGCGGTGCGGTACAACTTCTTTAGCGACCCGTTCGACGCCGGCGCCGACGGCATCTTCGGCCTCGACTTCGCGCTCATGCAGCTCGTCGACTTCTTCCGGTCCGCGGCCGAGGGCTACGGCACAGACAAGCGCATCCTGCTGCTGCACGGCCCCGTCGGCTCATCGAAGTCGACCATCGCACGGCTTCTGAAGAAAGGCATCGAGCAGTACTCGCGAACTGATGCCGGTGCGCTGTACAGCTTCAGCTGGTTGCTCAGCGAGGATTGCGATGTCCAGCCGGGCGAGAACGGCCAGGCGCAGCGCACGCATTCGTTCGACTCGCCCATGCACCAAGAGCCGCTGCTGCTGATCCCGCAGCAAGCGAGGGCCGACGTCGAGGCGGCG
>JBCBMF010000130.1:0-8687 GCA_039822905.1 Planctomycetota bacterium | reverse complement strand
CGGCCAGCGTCTGTGCCATCCGCTGCTGCTCCTTGCGGGCGGCGGGCAGAATCGATCCGCGTGCGAGCTCAAGCATCGTGCCGACCTCGATCTGTATTTGCATCACGTACTTCTCGAGGAAGATGGTGGTGCGGCTGTCAACCTCCTGCTTCGTTAGCACGCCCATCTTCTTAAAGAGCGAGACGTTGTCGCGTGAACTCAGCACGGGAATCGCGTCGGCGCTTTCCCGCAGGTTCGGAAGGCCACGGCGTTCGGCCTCGTCGTGCCACTCCTCCGTGTAGTTATCACCGTTGAAGATGATCGCCTTATTCTCCTTCACGGTGCCCTTGAGCACCGCCCGAACGGTGCTCTGCAGCTTCGTAGGAGTGGGGGACTTGCCAAGCCCCTTCTCGAGGTCGTCCGCGATAGATTTGATCGATTCCGCGATGATCGTGTTCATGACGGTCACCGGCCAAGCCGCGGTCATCGCGGAGCCAACAGCGCGAAACTCGAACTTATTGCCGGTGAACGCGAAGGGGGATGTCCGGTTCCGGTCCCCCGCGTCACGGGGTAGTTGGGGCAGCGTGTCGGCGCCGAGATCCATCTGACCCCCTTTGAGCGTCCTGGTCGGCTGCCCACGTTCGAGCTGCTCGACGAGATCTGTAAGCATGTCGCCGAGGAAGATCGAGATGATCGCGGGAGGGGCCTCGTTCGCACCGAGTCGGTGATCGTTCCCGGCTGACGCGATGGCAGACCGCAGCAGATCGCCGTGGCGGTGAACCGCGCGGATGACCGCGCACAAGAAGACCATGAACTGCATGTTGGTGTGCGTCTCGTCCTGCGGATCGAGGAGGTTCACGCCGGTGTTCGTCGAGAGCGACCAGTTTGTATGCTTGCCAGACCCGTTGACGCCCGCGAACGGCTTCTCGTGCAGAATCGCGGTCAAGCCGAACCGGGGCGCCACGCGCTTGAGCGTTTCCATCAGGACCATCTGATGATCGGATGCCACGTTCGCCTGTTCGAACACCGGGGCAATCTCGTACTGCCCGGGCGCGACCTCGTTGTGTCGCGTCTTCACCGGCACACCGATCCGGTACAGCTCACGCTCAACCTCGCTCATGAACGCGAGGACCCTCGCAGGGATCGAGCCGAAGTAGTGATCCGAAAGCTCCTGCCCCTTCGGCGGGACCCGACCGAAGACGGTCCGATCGCAGAGCATCAGATCAGGTCTGGCGTTGAAGAAGTGCCGATCGACCAGGAAGTACTCTTGCTCACAACCCGTCGTGCTGTTCACGCGGCTGACGCCCGAATCACTGCCGAAGATCCGCAGCACACGCAGCGCCTGATCGGACAGCACGTCCATCGAACGTAGAAGCGGGGTCTTCTTGTCGAGCGCCTCGCCGTTCCACGACACGAACGCGGTCGGGATGCAGAGCGTGACGCTGTTCGATCCCCGGATGAGGAACGCCGGGCTTGTCGCATCCCACGCGGTGTAGCCGCGCGCCTCGAATGTGGGCCGAAGCCCGCCCGAAGGGAAGCTTGAAGCGTCTGGCTCGCCCTGCACCAGGCTCGAGCCAGACAGACCAGCGATCACGCCACCGGTGCCGTCGGGGTCGAACAGGCCGTCGTGCTTCTCTGCAGTCGAACCGGTCAGCGGGTGGAACCAGTGGGTGAAGTGCGTGGCGCCGCGCTCGACCGCCCACGACTTCATCGCCGCCGCGACAGTGTCCGCAACGTCCTCCCCAAGCGGGAGCCCTCGTTCGATGGTGTCAAGCAGCACCCGCAGGGTGTGCTTCGGCAGTCGATCTCGCATCTCCGGGAGGCTGAAGCAATCAACGCCGAACTCTTCGTCGACCCGGAAAGCACCTGCGGTTCCAGGCGTATTGGCCATGCTCCACGCCGTCGCAGAGGCGATTGCGTCCCGTCTGATCTGTTCGCTGCCCACGGTCATTGTCTCCGCCAAGTGTGGTGCCACCCGTTCCGGCGGATTGTTCCGCGCAAGCTGCCCGCAGCAAGCCCAGACACCGGAATAGGCATCAGAAACTCTCGTATACGGTTCGCTGCATACAACGCATCACACTTGTGGCCGGAATCAAAGCGGCTCGCGTCCACATCCCGGCCTTAGCATTGACACGAACCGCCCTGCCTCGGCGGGCGCATCGCCTGGATGCTCAGAAAGTCGGCGGACGAGAGCACTCCCGACGATCGCCGCGTCGGCATCGCGAACAACCGCCTTGACGTGCTCGGCCGCCGAGATCCCGAACCCGACCGCGATCGGCAGCGATGTCACATCACGAACCACCCGAACGCGCTCCTCGATGTCGGGGGCGTCCGACCGTTCGCCGGTGATACCCGCACGGGCGAGCAGATAGACAAAGCCGGTGGTGAGCTTCGTGATCTGGGCGATGCGCTCGGGTGAGGTCGAAGGCGCAACGAGCAGGCTGCATCCGATCTGGGCGTCGGCGCACGCTGATGCGTACGGCTCGGCCTCCTCAACAGCAATATCGGGGAAGATACAACCGTCAAATCCTGAACCCGCCGCACGCTCCACGAATGCGCTCGGCCCGCCCATGCGCTCGACGATCGAGACCGAAACCATCGCGATCAAACACAGCCCGGAGTTACCCCGCACCTCGGCGATCTCATCCAGCACTCCGCTGGGCGTTGCCCCTCGCTGAAGCGCCTCGTGCATCGCGGCGGCAACCACCGGTCCGTCGGCGATGGGGTCAGAAAACGGGAAGCCGACTTCAACCGCGTCCGCCCCAGCGGTTTCAATGGCGTGCAAGATATCGGCAAGCGAACCGGGTTTGGGATGCCCGCCGACTACAAAGGGCATGAGCGCCCCACGGCCTTCCTCCTTCGCTCGGGCAAACATCGAAGCCAGCCGTTCGAGACCGGTCGTCATGGCATCACCCTCTCAACCAACAACAGCGGGAAGATCATGCAGCCGAGCTGTCAACACCTCGGGGCCGTCCGCACCGATGAGAACGTCGTGCTCGTAGTGCACGCTCAGCGATCCATCCTGCGTGAACACGGGCCATTCTCGATCCTTCGCGCTCGTCTTGCCCGTACCGATCGCGAGCATCGGTTCGACGGCGATCAGCATGCCGGGTTCGCACGTCGTCCGACCGTCTGGCCACTCGATCGGGCTCAGCGGCGTGTTGGAAACGAAGGGCGGGCCATGCAGCGAACGACCGTAGCCATGGCCCCCGAGGCCACGCGTCAGATGAAACCCTGATTCGTCCTCCACGACACGATGCACCGCCTTGGCCCAGTTTGTCAGCGGTGCCCCCGGCTTCAGCTCACGCACACCCTCGGCGATGCTCCGCTCGCCCGCGTCCATCAGCGCGGCCGCCTCATCGTTCCGCTCCTCAATCGCGTAAGTCCAAGCCGCGTCGCCGACCCAGCCCTGGTACCACACGCCGATATCGATCGAAATCAAGTCGCCCCGTTGCAACGGCGTTGTCGTGTACCCTGCCGTCCCATGGACGATGCAGTCGTTCACGCTCAGGCACGCGTGCGATGGGAACGGCGGTGTTCTCGGGATGCGGTACCCGAGAAAGCAGCTGCGGCACTTGAGATCGCTAAGAGTCGCGGCGACAAACGCATCGATCTCCGCGAGCGTCTGCCCCGCGCGGACGAATTCAGCGAGCCTCTCATGCGTGGTGACGACTCGATCCGCGGCTTCTCTGGCGGCGTCGGCTTCGCGATGGTTGAGGCGTGGTATCCGTGACACGCAGCGATAGTAGGGGCCCGATGCTGCGCGGGTGTAAGTGGTGTCTCGGCGGAAAGCACGGCGTCGTTCTATCGGTTGGGTGCTAGATCCGCACGCCGCCGACCCATACTTGTCTGACCGGATTCCAGCCGCCGAAGAAGGCGATGTCACGCGCGTTGGTCGTATCGAGCAGTACGAGGTCCGCCCGCTGACCGACCTCAAGCCGGCCGCGATCCGAGAAGCCCAACAGCCGAGCCGGAGATGCCGAGATCGACTCCAGTGCTGACTCAACCGAAACGCCGAGCTTCCGCGTCGCCTGTGCCGCGACAGCCGCCATCGAGTAGCACGGCGCGCTGCCGGGGTTCAGATTGCTGCCCAGCGCAAGCGATCCGCCCCAATCCAGAAACGCCCGCCCGTCCGCGTAGCGTTCATCGAGGTGCCAGCCGCACATCGGGAGCATGACACCGAACAGGTCCGATTCTGCCAGCTCCTGAAGATGCGCGGGCGTCGATGCCTCCAGATGATCGACGCTCCGGAACCCACGGCGGGTGGCCTCGGGGATCATGCCAAGGTCGTTGAACTGATCGGCGTGCACCCGCACGGGGTGACCCGAGTCCATCGCCGCGTCGAACAAACGAAGCGACTCCTCAAGGCTCCATGCACCCTCTTCGCAGTACGCATCGACCGTGATGCCCGGGAACTCACTCGAAACCGCTGGGAGGATCTCGTTGATCGTCAGGCCGACCGGGTCGTCAACCGCGCGGTCCTTCGCGTGCCCGATGCACGCTGTGGGAACGATGGTCCCGGGCCAACGCCGGTCGGCCTCGTGTATTGCCCGAAGCATCTTCAGTTCGCCCTCGAGCGAGAGGCCGTAGCCAGACTTGACCTCGATCGTCGTCGTGCCGTGACGAAGGCATGTGTTAAGGCGGCCGAGCAATTCATCTGTGAGCTGCGTTTGCGAAGCGTCGCGTACAGCACGCACCGTCGACATGATCCCGCCGCCCGCGTTGAGCGTATCGAGATAGCTCGCGCCGGCAAGGCACTGCTGCCACTCATCGAGCCGACACCCGGACCAGCACGCGTGCGTGTGGCAATCAACAAAGCCCGGCAGAACACACCGTCCCGCCGCATCGAACGACTCGTCGGCAGCCAACACTCCGGGCGCGGTAAGGCTCGCGATCGTCCCATCCACGATCTCGATGTCGGCCAGTTCACCGGAGAGACCGAGCACGGCGTTGCGGATCATCAGGCGGCTCATGCTTCATCTGCTTCTGCCAGCGTGCGATCGGCAATGCCGCGGAGGAACGACAAGAACAGATGAGCGGCAAGCCTCGCGGTCCTGCCGTTTTTATCGTGGGGCGGGCAGAGTTCCATGATGTCGAAGCACCGAACGCCGCCGTGACGGCCGGCGGCCCGCACCCACCGCGATGCCGCGTGCGCCGACATCCCACACGGGTTTCGCGCGCTCACGCCGGGCGCGTGCGATGCGTCGATCGAGTCGAGATCGAAGCTAACGAATAGATCACCGGCCGGCCACGGGTCATTCGGTACCGTCTCTCGCACGCGACCGCCGTTCTGCTCGAACCATGCCACGTGTTTGGCTGAGTTCGCGAATGGGTCTAGGCCGATTACTTCGAGCGAGGTTACGCCCGGATGCTCAAGCAGCTTTCGGAACGGCATGCCCGAGCCGGTCTCCGCTCGCACATCGAGGTGCGCATCGAAGTACACCCCGTCGAGCGGCTGGACAATCGAAAGCACACCCCGGACCAGCGGCCACGTCAGGTCGTGCCCACCTCCGATACCAACGACAGTCATTCCACGCTCGGTCAGCTCCCGCGAGATCGCAGAAACACGCTCGTGAGTATCTTCGAGAGAGTCACCGGCCTGAACGTCGCCCGCATCGAAAACAGTCGGCCACGCAAATCCATGTGGCTCCGCGACCCCATAGCGCACGATTGCTTCTCGAAACGTTCGCGGACCGTCGGCTGCACCTGGATGGCCCCCGTTCATGCGAACGCCGGTGTCATCCGGCAGCCCGAGCAGCGCGACTTCGCACCTCGATAATCCGTCAAGCTGGATGGTCGAAGCGAACGATCCGAGTCGTCGTTCCGGCCAGACAGGTCTTGTGACGTGTTCAAGCTTCAAAGGCTGCCAGGTCGCCGCATCGGGATGTCAACGCGCAGGTCATCGGCGCACGATTCCGCGGTCTCATAGCCGGCGTCCGCGTGTCGGAAGACACCCATCATCGGATCATTTGTCAGCACACGCTCGATGCGCGATGCGGCCTCGGGCGTGCCGTCGGCCACGACCACCTGCCCCGCGTGCTGGCTGAAGCCGATGCCAACGCCCCCGCCGTGATGGAAGCTGACCCAGCTCGCTCCGCTCGCGATGTTGACCATCGCGTTGAGCAGCGGCCAGTCGGAGACCGCGTCGGTCCCGTCGAGCATCGCCTCGGTCTCGCGGTTGGGGCTGGCGACCGAGCCGCAGTCCAGGTGGTCCCGGCCGATGACGATCGGGGCGGCCAAGTCGCCTCGCGCGACCATGTCGTTGAACAGCAGGCCGGCCCGGTCTCGCTCACCCAGGCCGAACCAGCAGATACGCGACGGCAGCCCCTGCCAGCCGAACCGCGGCGAGCAGTTGGCGTAGTCCCCAGCCAGCAGCGCGTCGGGATTCTCGTGGCAACCTCTGAGCCATGCGTGCAACCGCTTGTTGAACCCGCCGCCGTCTTCGGTGAACAGCTCAAGCAGCGCGCGATCAGTCTTGTAAATGTCGACCGGATCGCCCGACAGCGCCGCCCACCGGAATGGTCCTCTCCCGAGACAGAACTGTTCGCGGATGTACGCCGGCACAAAGCCCGGGAACGAGAAGGCATCCCCAAAGCCGTTGTCGAGCGCACGCTGGCGGATGTTGTTCCCGTAGTCAAAGGTGATCGCGCCGCGTTTCTGAAGCTCGACCATCGCCCGCACGTGCCGGGTCATCGAGTCGATGCTCAGCCGCTGGTACGCCTCGGCGTCGTCTTTCCGCGCAACCGCAGCTTGCTCAAGCGAGTACTCGACGGGCACGTAGCCGTCGAGAGGGTCGTGCGCGCTGGTTTGATCCGTCAGCACATCAGGCGTGACGCCACGCTCCAGCATGCGCTCCAGAAGATCAACCGAGTTCGCGTGTACACCGATCGATACTTGACGCTGCTCACCAGCCAGTTGAACCGCGCGATCAATCGCAGCATCAAGATCATCGAGAACCTCATCAAGGTACTTGTCGTGCAAACGCCTATCGAGACGAGACCGATCGACGTCGGCGATCAGGCACGTTCCGCCGGCGAGCGTTACTGCGAGCGGCTGTGCACCGCCCATGCCGCCGCAGCCACCGGTCACGCACAGCTTGCCCTTGAGATCACCGCCGAAGTGTTGCCTGCCGCACTCGGCGAATGTCTCGTACGTCCCCTGAAGAATGCCCTGCGTGCCGATGTAGATCCATGAACCGGCCGTCATCTGGCCGTACATCATCAGCCCTCGGGCTTCGAGATCGTCGAAGTGCTGCTGCGTCGCCCAGTGGGGGACCAGGTTGCTGTTCGCGATCAGCACTCTCGGGGCGTCGGCGTGCGTGCGCACAACGCCGACGGGCTTGCCCGACTGCACGAGCAACGTCTCGTCGGGCGCGAGCCGTTGCAGCGTCTTCGTGATCGCGTCGAACGCCTCCCACGAGCGGGCGGCCCTGCCCCGGCCGCCGTAGACGACCAATTTCTCGGGAGCCTCGGCGACCTCTGGGTCGAGGTTGTTCATCAGCATCCGAAGCGCGGCCTCTGCCTGCCAGGTCTGGCAAGTCTTCGTCGCGCCGCGCGGTGCACGAACCGTGCGCACATCAGTCGTCATCCGTCGGCTCCGTTAGACTCAAGCGAAACAAACCGGTCGAACTCGCCCCGGCGGATCATCTCGACAACTCGCTGGATATCGGCTGACGGCGACCGGTCCGTGGTAAAGCGTTCAACTTCACGTCGAATAAGCGAATGGACAAGCACCAGCTTGTCTCCGGTCCGCTCAGGACGGTGAAACTCCAGAGCCTCGGACGCGCACAGCAACTCGATCGCGACAACGGACTCCGCAAGCTCGATCGTCCGCACGGCTTTGGCCGCGGCTCGAGGGCCGAAGCTGTTATAGTCCTCTACGCCGGCACATGTTGATATGTTCGCGGCCGTCGCGCTCTGGCAGAGCCCAATGATCTCGTTGCAGGCCGCGGCGGCGGTGTACTGTGCGATCATCAACCCCGACGTCACACCCGGACGGCTCGCGAGATGGGGGCTCAGACCCGACTCAGGGTCGATGGCCGCCAGCATCCAAAAGACCCGCCGCTCGGCCATACCGGCGATTGGAGCGAGCAGCGTCGACGCATGATCGAGCGGCAGCGCGATCGGCATGCCGTGAAAGTTACCGCCGGATACAAGCTCATCCGCATCAACCAGCAGCGGGTTGTCCGTGACCGCTCCGAGCTCGCGCTGCGTTGCCAATTCGAGCGATGCGATCCCATCAAGCACTGCGCCGAGGACCTGCGGCTGGCAGCGGAGCGAGTACGGGTCTTGAACGCGCGGGTCGTTGTCCCGGTGTGCCGGACCGATCGTGCTGCCTTCGAGAAGCGATCGAAGCTCGCGTGCCGCGATGGCAGGGCCCGGGTGGTTCCGCAACGCTGCGATGCGGGCATCAAAGGGACCCGCCGAAGCCCTGCAGGCATCGACCGACATCGCCCCGGCGATAAGTGATGCCTTCAGCAGCCGCATCGAATCGGCGAGCACGATGCAGGCCTGAGCCGCCATCAGGTGCGTGCCGTTGATCAGGGCGAGCCCTTCTTTCGCGCGGAGTGTGATCGGCTGAAGACTTGCTCGTGCAAGTGCATGTTCAGCCGGCAGCCAATCGGCACCGATGCTGAAGTCACCGGTGCCCGTCATCCCGCACGCGATGTGTGCAAGCGGTGCCAGATCTCCGGACGCTCCGACCGAACC
>JBCBMF010000129.1:0-8699 GCA_039822905.1 Planctomycetota bacterium | reverse complement strand
GAACACAACACGTCGGTGCAGCATCTTCGATCCCCAGCCCACCACTCCAGAGCATACTCCGTGCCGCTTCAACCCGTCTGAGGACATCATAAACGCGAATGCTACCCAGGAGTCCGTGAAACCAATCGAGTCGGTACAGGAAGATGGTGCCCATCGGACCACTCCCAAGAGACCTGACGGGCTTCGGCGAACCGCGCCAGACCTGTCTCTGACCTCAACAACACACGATCCGCCAAAGACGGAGAGACCTTCCATCCCGTGAGCAGCCTCGGGAACATATCGCCAACACGGAACCTCACCGCGAGCCGCGGCTTGACTCCGATCGGACAGCAGTCACCGGGTGCTCCTGGGTGATCCATGTCTCACGCTCGACGTCATACAGCCCGTTCATCTTTGTGACCTGCTCCATGAGCTCAACGAAGTGCTCGTTGTAGATGTCACCATGATCACGGCAAATCTCGGCAGAGGTTTGCACGATCCAGAAGGGCGTGTCGTTGTAGGCATCCGGAATCGCTTGAACGACGACACGTCCATCCACCAGCTCTGCACGATGACTAATCAGGGCGTCGAGATGGCCGTGAGCACGATTGGCTAAACGCCCCTGGCCGGGTACATCCTCTGCTACATCGTCACGGAAGGAGCGGTAGAGATTGTCGTAGATCTGACCCGCCGGGTATGCGACGCGCGTGACCCAATCCGCCTCCGATGTAATCGAGACAATCACGGGACCGGGTGCCCGCTCGCGACTGCCGTCCGAGTGCCTCAGCTCCACTGCCGCACCTGTGCGTTTCAGATAGTCGATAAACTGGTAGGCGGCGAGCCCATCGAGAGCAGGGTTCTGAAGGACCACCATGTCAGACGGGGCAAACACTCCCTCCGGCCCAGCCGTGAGCAGCAATGTCGAAAGCGTCGGAGCAAGCGTCCGAGCGAGGATCATGCCGCCCATCGAATGCCCCGAGAGCAGCACCTTCGAGTCAGGGCGAGACTTCGCGGCTGCCGTGATCCGGACCAGCGTCTCGCGCATCTGGTACGACGCCACTCGCTCGGCCGCTGCCTTCCGAGTCCAGAACGTCGCGCTGGACCAGATGGGCACCCGGCTGGTCGCGCCTCGCCAGCCGAGATAGACACCGACAACGTGATCCGGCGCGGGGCCGCCCTCCGCGGCGAGCTCCTTGGACAGGTGCACCATCCCAGCGCGGAACCGAGCGAGGTCATTCTCCTCTCGGTCTGGGTCCGCGTTGTTCTGCCAGCCGTGCGTGTACGTCACAACGATGATGCCTCGCTCAGAGGAGGCGTTCTTCTGCTCGATGAGCCTCACCGCGTCGTCGAGCTGTGCCGGAAGCCAGAGCATGCCGAAGTCGTCAAACTCAACTATCGCGAGGTCGACGCCGACTTGATCATCGGTTGCCAACTGAATCTCAAGCAGATACTGATCAGGGGACTCGTTATAGATTTTGTTTGACACGCATCCGTGCTGGAAAAGCACCAGTGCCGAAGAGAGGACCACGAGCAAGACCCGAGTGTTGCCTGGACTGTTCACCGTTGATCCCCGCTCTGTGTCGCTGAAACACGCCATGTACAATTCTCTCAATCCCATCTACCGCGCAGCATGTTGGCGACGCTTCGTTCATGCAACTCGTTATCGATCGGGGAAAGCTATGGCGTCTCGCCGACAACTCCCGCGTTGTTAAATATCCATCGATGGCCCCGGACCGCTCCGTGATCTGCTCAGCAATGTCGTGAAGCGGTGAGTGATCTGTCGGTTCCAACCCAGACATTTCACATGACCAATCGGCGTTCGTAGCCCGACAGCATGCCAGCAAAGGCTGTGATCGGTGGGCACTCCCGTTCGGCAAGACGAGCCGCCACCCACGCCTGGCAGGAAGCTCGCCGAGCGGGTTGTCTTGGTCCCGCTTCGGATTACTCACTGCTCGCCCTCGGTGTGTTCGTGGCGTCCTCAAGGTGGCCGACGTACGAGGGATGCCGCTGGGCGATGTGGAGAGACACGAGTCTTCCAAGGAGGACGACGAGAAATACCTGCCCGAAGACCGCCTCGAGCGTCGCAAGTGATCTCGCAACGGGTGTTGCCGGGCTGACATCGCCGTACCCGAGTGTCGTGAGCGTCACGAAGCTGAAGTACGACAGCTCGCCGGCATTGACGGGGCCCGACTGTCCAGAGATGATGAACGACGCCGGGTGAAGCGTCTCGAGTGCGTGGAACCCGATCGTCCAGATGACCCCCGCCAACAGGTAGACCATCACCGCGGCGCTGATCAATGCAGGTGTGACGACGTAGGCATGCAGCATGCGCTGGATTGCTTTGATGAGCACAAGAGTCCCACCTGCAGCGAGGGCGATATCGGCCGCCGCCTGGACAATCCGCGCCTCTGGGGCGAAAGCGACCCTGGTAATAGTCGACGAGCCGATGAGCGTGACGCACACAATGAATTCCAGCCTGCTGCTTCGTACACCAAACAGAATGATTGCGAGAATGACATAGAACGCGGCCTGTGTGCTTATCGAGACCGCAGAACTCGGGTCCTCCATCGCGTAGGGCGAAGTCAAGACGTGGGCGACGACAATCCCCAGACACCCGTGGGCGAGCACGGGTGGCATCGGGTGCGATTGATCAGTCCTTCGTGTCATCGGCGGACTCTGCTTCCTGCTGCGGCGACCAACCACCGCCCAAAGAGCGCTGCAGCGTGATGTACGTGGTCGTCACCTCGGACTGGCTGAGAATCAGAGTGTCTTGGGCTGCGAAGAGCTCGCGTTCACTGTCCAGCACGTTCTGGAAGTCGCTCCGCCCTTCGAGGTACAGCTGCCGAGACAAGTCGGCTGATTGGCCTGCGGCGGTCGACGCTCGCTCAAGGGCAGTTGTTCGCTCGATCTGGCGAGCGTGGCGGAACATGGCACTTTCGACGCTCTCTAGGGCGCTCAGAACAGCGGCTCGGTACTCGATGGCCGCGATGTCGGCCGCTGCCTCTTGAGCTCGCACGCTATTCCGCACCCGTCCGCCATCGAAGATGTTCCAAGCGAAAGAAGGACCAATCCCGAAGCTGAGGCTGTCCGCATCCAACACAGAACCCGAGTTGGTCGAGTTGAACTGCAGCGTCCCGGACAAGCTGAATCGCGGGTAGAGGTCACCGAGCTCAACTCCGATCCGAGCAACCTCGGCCGCGAGCTGGCGTTCGGCGCCTCGAACATCCGGACGCCGCCTGAGGACGTCCGCTGGGATACCGACCGCGATCGCCTCGGGTGGACTGGGGATATCGCCGAGCTCCGACAGCTCGTCCAACAGGGCCGTCGGATTTGCCCCAAGAAGCACCGCGAGTCGCAGCGTGCGGTCGCGTAGATCTGCCTCAATCGATGGCAGTTCGGCCTCGGTATTCGCAAGATTCGTCTCTGCCTGCGCGACATCCAGCTGTGGAGCAGCACCGTTCTCGAAACGAACTGTTGTCAGCGAGAAGCTCTGACGCTGAATCTCGATGTTCCGACGAGCGACCTTGAGTCGTTGCTGCGCCGTTCGGAGTCCGACGTACTCGGAAGCGACTTCGGCCGCGAGAATCAGGCGGACATCGTGCAGATCTTCGAGCGTCGCTGCGAGTTCGGCATCAGCCGATTCGACCAAGCGGCGTACTCGGCCCCAGACGTCCAACTCCCAGCCGAATTCAAGGCCGAGCGCAAACGACTCGAATTCGGTCGGCTCAGCCAATGCCGGGAACCCGTTCTGGCCTTGTCGCTCTCTGCTGTACGAGCCAGTGCCGTCAAGATCAGGAAACCTCTCGCCCGCGGAAATCCCGCGAATCGCCGCGGCTTGCCGCACTCGCTGCACCGCAGTCGCCAGATCAAGATTCGCCGCGAACGCGCGCTCGACGAGATCATCCAGCGCCGGGTCGTTCAGCGTCGTCCACCAGGTGGCGATGCCATCTGGCTCGGCCGAGTTGAATGCAAGATCCGAGCTCGCCGCCCACTGTGGATCTGTTTCGACGATGGGCCGCTCATAGTCTGGACCGATCGATGCGCAGCCGTGAAGAGTGCCAACAACTACACCGGTCGCGATCCCGGCGAGGCGCTTCATGATGACGTCCTCATTCCGAAACGTTCGGCGCACAGCACGTAGATCGTGGGGATCACGAGGAGTGTCAATGCTGTCGAGAGTGAGAGGCCCCCGATCATCGCCCACGACATACCTGTCCACATCGGGCCCCCGAACAGGGCGAGCGGGAGCAGACCTCCGATCGTTGTCAGCGTCGTGAGCAGGATCGGTTTCATTCGTACCAATCCTGAGCGAGCGACGGCCTCGCGCAACTCCGTACCCTCGGCGACCATCGATTCAATGAAGTCGATGAGCACGATCGCGTTGTTGATCACGGTGCCCCCGAGAGCGACGACACCGAGAAGGGGCATGAACCCGAGGGGCGATCCACTGAAGAAGAGTCCGAGCATGGCCCCGATCAGCGCGAGCGGGAACGCGGTGAGCACAACCAGCGGCTTCAGGATCGAGTTGTACTGGACCAGCAACACCAAGAAGATGGCAACGATGCTGATCGAAAACGCCGCACCGATCTTCTGCTGGGAGTCGACCGACTCTTCCGACTCGCCACCGATCTCAAGCCTGTAGCCGAGCGGAAGCGGTTCGACCATCTGCTGAAGCTTGTCGAACAGCTCGGCGGTAATGGTGTTTGCGAGGAAGCCATCCGCGACCTGCGAACCCAGCGTCAAGCATCGTTCTCGGTTGTATCTCGCGATCGTGCCATACTCGAAGCCAGCGCCGATATCGGCGACCGAGGCGAGCGGCAGTGACCCGTTCGCAGTCCGAATCGATGACTGATCCAGGCTCTCGATCGCTTCGCGCTCCTGCTCGGTCAGCCGAAGTATGACATCGACGAGGTGATCGCCCTCTCGGAACGTCGTGAGTCGGCCCCCCGCGTAGAGCATGTCGAGTTCTTCAGAGATCGTGCGACTGGTCACCCCAGCGAAAGAGGCTCGGTCCGCGTCCACATCGACATCGATCGTGTTAACCATCTCTCCCCAGTCGTCCGCAGCCATGACAGTCCCCGGCGTGTCCTGGAACGCCGTGAGCATGTCACGCCCGACCGATCGCATGACGTCGACATCGCGCCCGATGAAACGAAACTCCACGGGGTTGCTAACTGGGGGACCGGTCATAAAGGGACGCACATCGATCCGAGCCCCGGGAATCAGCGCTACCTCTTCGCGGAGCTGATCAACCCATTCTCGGCTTACCGCCGCATCTGTTGTGTTGACCAGGATCATCGCGTAGTGCGGGACGCTGTGTTCTGGATCGAGCGAGAGGATCATCCGCGGGCCGCCCGACCCCACGAAGGTCGTCGCGCTCGCGAGGCGTTCGACCCCGTCCGACGACCCGCCCTTGCTGGTGTTGAGAATGAGCTTCTCAACCTCGGCCGCGATCTCCTCCGTCGCCTCCAGTGACGTACCAACCGGTGCGGTCACATGAACGAAGAATTGATCCCGCACACCACCGGGAAAGAACGCCGTTCCCACAATCGGCATGAGCCCGAGGGACATCAGCACCGCGAGCCCGGCCGCGGACAGCGTGATCAGTCGGTACGACACGCACTTGTGAATCAGCTTGGTGTAGAGCAGCCCGATGCGGGACGTCTTGCCCGCTTTGGCTCGCTTCGGCTTGAGGACCCACGAGCACATCATCGGCGTGACCGTCATCGCGACGACGTAGCTGCTGAGCAGCGTCACCGAAACAACGATCGGAAGGCTGCGCATGAATTCACCGGCCGCGCCGGGAATCGTGACCATGGGCAGGAACGCACCGACCGTTGTAAGAGTCGAAGAAAGGATCGATCGAGCGAGTGAGTTGGCACCTTCGACCGATGCCTCTTCGCGCGGGACTCCCTCATTCATGAGCCGCTGGGCGTTGTCGGTCACAACGATCGCGTTATCAACGACCATCCCTAGCACGATGATCAGAGACGCGATCGCAAACTGCTCGAGCTCGACGCCGAAGTAGGGCACGATCGCAATGGCCGAGATCATGCACAACGGGATCGCGGTGGCCATGACGAGAGCGGGTCGCCACCCCATCATCAGGCACGCGACCAACAGAACGATGACAATCGCTTGCCAGAGGCTCTCGACAAAATCGGCGATCAGTGAGTCCACCTGCCGAGGGATGTCATTCACGCGGGTGACTTCGAGCCCATCCGGCAGCGATGTTTCGCGGAATCGCTGGACGACTTCTTCGATCTTCGCCCCCAGCTGAACAACATTGCGACCCTCTTTCATGGTCACGCCGAGCAGAACCGCCCGCTCAGCGCTGTCATCGGGAGAATGAAACCGAACCAGACTCCGGCGGGGGTCTTCGGGCCCCCGAGAAATCTCGAACGGAAGGTCACGAACGGTCACGGATCGCTGGCCATCAACTGACCGAATCGGAACGTTCCCGATCTCGTCCGTTGAGAGCAACTCGCCAGTGGGCCGAATCGGGAATCTCCGCTCTGGAGTCACGAGTGTCGCGCCGCTGTTCGCGATGTTCCGCTCATCGATGGCAGCCGCGAGCTCGCCTTGGGTGATGCCAAGCTTGGCCCACTGGGCGGCCTCAATCGCCAGCGTGATCGTCTCATCGGGCACGCCCATCGTTGACACGCCTGCCACCGACCCGAGACGCTTGAGTTCAGTCTCAAGGTCTTCAGCTACGAGCTCGAGCTCACGGTAAGAGAAAGGCGTGTCACGTCCTGAGCCGGTCGTATGAATGACGACACACACCGACGAGACGTCGCCAAAATCTGAATTGACGAAGGGCGAGCCGCAGCCCTCCGGGAGTGAGCCACGCACCATGTCGACCTTGTCGCGGACAAGGTCAAACGTCTGATCGAGTGTGTCCTCAAGGACTTCATCCACAAGCGTGATGTCAATACGGGAGTAGCCGGTCCTGGAGAAGCTCTCGATCGTGTCGACGTCTTCGAGCTGGGCGATGGCATCCTCGAGCGGGTCTGTGACCAGCTCTTCCATGCCATCGCCGAAGCACCCGGCCAGTAGGTTTCGATAAGCGCGGCACGGATTGTGATCCGAGGGTCTTCACGCCTCGGCATGGAGGTAAACGTCATGATCCCTGAGACCACGACGATTAGCATGATGACGAGCGTGACCGGCTTGTGCGTGATCGCCCACTTGGGGAGGTTCATCGATCGCCCTCACTCGCCACGGGCTGGCTGGTCACAGAATCGCCGTCAGACAGGTACTGCATCCCCCGCACGACGATGGCGTCGCCTTCAGCAAGCTCGGGCGCCGTCACACGCCGAAAGCCTCCAGAAGTCTCCGTGACATCAACCGCCGTCTCTTGCACGGCTCCTTCGCTCGCGATGAACACAAGGCTGTCGCCGCTCCGAGAGACAATCGCGGTAGCCGGGACCCAGAAGCCTGGCTCGGGCAGTGATGCTTCGAGTCCCACCCGAACGACATCACCGGGACGGAAAGCGAACTGCCTTGTCGCCACAATCACGCCGGATTGATCGGTGTCGCTCGGGTTGCGGATGAGCGTCTCGTTCGCCGACAGATCCGACGTCGGCTCAATCCGCCGGAGCGTCTCGGTGTCGAGTTGCTCCCAATCGTCAGTCAAGGTCACCGGAACGACACGCGGTATTTGCAGTGCACCGGATACCGAGGCGAGCTCAATATCGTCAGGAAGCGCAAGAACAAAGGACTGCCCGTCGCGTTCAAGGATGCAGGCAACATTGACATAGAGGTGATCCTCGGGTGTCCCCGGCAACTGGATGGCCGGGAACAGGTCACTGAGCGAAGCCCCTTCAACACCACTCGTGTCCACCGCACCTTGGAGCAGGGGGTTTGGGAGAATGAGACCGATCCTGAACGTACGCGTACCGCTGTCCGCGACGCTCGCCTTCTCGAACACGGTGCCGACAAACGTCGCAGGTTCACTGGCACCTGCCACATCTCCAAAGTAGATCGGCATCCGCATGCCAAGCGCGACGCGACGCTCCTCTTCCGCCGAAACAGTCATGACGACTTTGACCACGGTTTCCATTGTGAGTTCGACGATCGGCGTCCCGGCGTTGGCAAACGAACCCCGCTCCACGTAACGCGCCGTGACCCTCCCCTCAAACGGTGCACGGAGAGTCGTAGAACTCAGGTCGGTCTGGGCCTGCTCGATCGAATTGACAAGCTCGGCCCGCGACGCCCGAAGAGACTCCAGATCCGCCTGCCGAACACTGAAGCTGCCCTCCGTCTCAGCCCGAGCAGCGATCGCGGACTGCTCACTCTGCAAGGCCGCATCAAGCGATGCGCGTGCCTGAGCGAGGCTCGCGGTCGCCGTCCGGAAGGCGGACTCGCTCTGATCAAGCACCGACTGCGCAACGGCGCCCGATGAGATGAGCACACGGTCACGCTCGACGGTCGTTCGCGCAAGCTCGAGCTCGGACTCGGCGACTGCAACTGACTCCCGCGCTGAGGCAACGTCTGCCGACGCGGCGGCCACACTTGCGATCGCGCTCTCGATTCGCGCGGGGTAGACAGCGCTCAGTTCGATCTCGAGCGCTTCAATCTGGCGATCGGTTGATGCGAGAGACAGCTCCGCTGCGGTCACCGCCTGGCGGAATCGGGTGGGATCAATCGTCGCGAGAACGGTCCCTTCGCGGACGACTTGTCCGTCACTGCCAAGAAGGAGTTCGCCGCGCCCATCAAGC
>JBCBMF010000128.1:0-8830 GCA_039822905.1 Planctomycetota bacterium | reverse complement strand
CCCGGCGTGCTTCCACGCCTCGATGCCGCCGGCAAGATGGTACAGGTCCTCGCCCTCGTGCCCGTATGCGAGGGCCGCGGCGATCGACCGCTGGCCGACGCGGCACTGGAAGATCGGTATCACGCCCGCATGCCGGGCGCGGATCGACGACGGGTCGAACGACGACAACGGCGCGGCGTCGGCGCCGTCGATGCGTTCGCGGTCGATCTCGTCCGCTTCGCGCACGTCAACAAGCACAGCCTCGCCGCGTTGCACCATGGCGGCGGCGTCGTGAGGCGACAGATTCGTCACGCGGGCCGCGTCGCCCCGCGAGATGATCACGCCGGGGTCTCGTCGGCCGGCTGGGACGCCTTGGCCGGCTCGTCGGCGACGATCTCGGCGTTGCCGGTCTCGCGCTGCGACCAGGCGATGTAGCCGCCGCGGAGGTTGACGACCTCTCGGCCTTGCCGCGCGAGGTAGGCGCACGCCCGGGCCGACCGCGCGCCGCTTCGGCAGTTGACCAGCAGCGGCGCGTCCGAGCCCGTGCCGCTGGGCACGTCGTCAAGCCGGACGGCGAGCCGCGTGTGGGCGATATTGACCGCGCCCGGCAGGTGGCCCTCGTCGAACTCCGAGCCGCGACGCACATCAAGCACCCGGCCGCCCGCGTCTTCGATCATGACCGAAGCCGTGGCGGCATCGACCTCCTTGATCGTCGCCGAGGCGTTGCCGGCCTCGAACCACGCGTCGAGATCACCGGGCGAGCACCAGCCCTTGATGTTGTCGATGCCGATCCGCACGAGCTTGCGGACCGTCTCTTCGAGGCGGGTCGAGTCCACAACGAGCCAGACATCGCTCTCGTGTGCGATCATCGACCCCACATCAGTCGCAAAGCTCTGGGTCAGCGGGAACGAGAGCGCGCCGGGCAGATGCGCCGCTCGGAACGCGTCCCACGCGCGGGTGTCGGCGATGAAGTCGTTGCCCGCATCGACGCCGGCCAACGTCTGCGCGGTCACGCGCGGCGGGATCGTCAGGCCGCGTAGCACGCGTGGGCCGCGCTTGTTCTCAAGCTTCATCGTCGCGAAGTACAGCGGCGGCTCGGGCTGGCCCTTCAAGATGAAATCGATGAACGCGTCCTCGCCCTGCTCGGCTGCTTTGATCGCCGGGTTGAACCGGCGCTCGTAGCCGATCGTGCTCGAGGGCACGGCACCGAGCGATTTGCCGCACGCGCTGCCCGAGCCATGGCCGGGCCAGACCTGCGTGAAGTCCGGGATGTCGTTGAGCGTTTCGAGCGACTGGAACAGGGCTCTGGCCGAGGGCCTCATCGCGCCGGCCTGGCCGGCGGCGGTCTCGAGCAAGTCGGGCCTGCCCAGGTCACCGACGAACACAAAGTCGCCCGAGAACAGCCCGATCGGCTTGTCGGCGCCGCTGCCGAAATCTGTCACGAGGAACGACACGTGCTCGGGCGTGTGGCCCGGGGTGTGGATGACCTCGAACTCGATCTTGCCGATCCAGAACGTCTCGCCGTGCTGCAATCGCTGATAGTCGTACGAGCCGCCGCCGGTCTTGGAGTCGAGCCACTCGTACGCCCAGTCGTCGCCGCCCTCGTCGGAGACGTAGACAGCGGCCCCCACCGTCTCGGCGAGCTCGCGGGCACCTGACAAGAAGTCGGCGTGGATGTGCGTCTCGGCCGCGGCGACGATGCGGAGCCCGTGCGAAGCCGCGAGATCGACGTAGCGGTCAACGTCACGCTGCGGATCGATGACCACGGCTTCGCCCGTGCGCTGACAGCCAACAACGTACGTCGCCTGCGCAAGCATCTCGTCGTACACAACACGCATGAACATGCCAACCGTCCTCCTTCGCAGACCCCGCACCCGAATCGCCGGCCCGATCGGAGACCGGCGGTGACCTTCGCGGCGCGATCGGCCGCTCATCGTGCGAACATTCTCTCCACATCCGTGTCGTTTGTCACGCCTGAAGATCCGAAAATCGAACTGCCGTCCGAATCCGATTCGCTCGGGATCTTCGGCAACCGTTCGCAGCACACGACCGCCGCGCGACGCCGTCTGCCCGCCAACGTATCCTGCGGTATGGACATCGCCGCCCGCGCCGCACAAGCCCTCGGCACCGCTCAGCGGGCCCGCACCGTCGCCACCGCACTTGTTCGGTTCGGGTTCGGAGAGTTCCTGACCCAGACCACTCTCGACAAGGTCATCAAGGGCGTCACCGGCGTCGACATCGCGCCCGAGGCCGCGGACAAGCCCATGCCGGTCCGCGTCCGGCTGCTTCTCGAAGCGCTCGGGCCCACGTTCATCAAGGCCGGACAGATTCTGTCGACGCGGCCCGACCTGATCCCGCCGGACTGGGCGCTCGAGTTCAAGAAGCTCCAGAGCGACATCCCCCCGGTCGCCTGGGAGGGCGAGGAGGGTGTGAAGGCCCGGCTCGAAGAAGAGTACGGCATGCCCGTCGAGCAGGCGTTCGCCACGATCGAGACCGAGGCGTTCGCGGCCGCCAGCATGGCGCAGGTCCACCGCGCGGTTACGCACGAGGGCGAGGCGGTCGTGCTCAAGGTGCTCAGGCCCGGCATCCGCGCGGTCATCCGCGCCGACCTCGAGCTGATGGAGTGGCTCGCCCGGCTCACGCGCGGCTACTTCGAGAACTTCGGGTTCGACGCCGACGCCGTGGTCGCCGAGTTCGCGCGCCAGCTCGAGCGCGAGACCGACCTCGAGCTCGAGGCCCGCAACGTGATGCGGATGGCCAAGGACTTCGAGCACGTGCCGGGCGTTGGCTTCCCGCGGGTGTTCCACGACCTCACGCGCCGCAGCGTGCTCGCGCTCGAAGAGGTCCAGGGCGTCGTGCTGAGCAAGCTCGACTACGACGCGATGCCGACGGCGCAGCGCACGCAGCTCGCCAAGCACGCGGCCAACGCGGTCTTCAAGCAGTGCCTCGAGATCGGCTTCTTCCATGCCGACCCGCACCCGGGCAACATGTTTGTCGTCCGCAGCGACGCCGAATCCGAATCTGAGACTGAGGGCGACAAGACCGCCGTCGGCATTGTCTTTATCGACTGCGGCATGACCGGCCTGATCGACCCCGGCACCATGCGCCAGCTCGCGCAGCTCGTGCACGGCACCGTCGACGGCGACCTCAACCGCGTCGTGCGCACCGCCCTCGCGCTCGGCGGTGCCGACCCGACCCTCGCCGACGATCGCGCGTTCCGCACCGACGTCTATCACTTCATCGACAACTTCAAAGGCGGCACGCTTGAGAGCCTGCGCATGGGCACGCTGCTCGACGAGTTCTTCAACGTCCTGCGCAACCACCGGCTCCAGTGCCCCGCCGACATTGTGTACCTCATCAAGGCCATCACGACCATTGAGGGCGTTGCAGAGGAGCTCGCGCCCGAGTTCGACCTCGTCTCGTTCGTCACGCCCTACGTCGAGAAGCTCATCAAGCAGCGCTACAGCGTGGGCGCGATCAAGGAGCGGTTCCAGGGCGCGGCCGTCCGCTACGCGGATCTCGTCGAAGAGCTCCCGGGCGAGGTGACCGACCTGCTCACCCGCGTCAAGCGGAACCAGGTCTCGCTCAACCTCGAGCACCGCGGTCTCGATCGGCTCACCAGCGAGATCGAGCGCGCCAGCATGAACATCAGCTGGTCGCTGGTGCTCGCGGCGTTCATCGTCGGTGCGGCGCTGCTGGTGCTCGCGGACAGCCTCGACCGCAGCACGGGCATCCTCGCGTGGCTCGCGGGCACGCTGTTTATCGCAGCTCTCGTGCTCGCGGTGGGCCGGCTTGTGTGGGCGAGGCTCTTCAACAAGAGCTGAACGGGCGCAGCTTGCGCTCGTGTTTCCGACGAGGCTGAAGCGCAAGCGAGGCATTTCTTCGAAACCCAATGCCTTGCTTGCGCTTCGGCCTCTTCAAGCAGCGAACATTCAGTTCTTTGGCGGGTTGAGCTTGTCGCCCGCGTCGGTGAGCACCTTGCCGAGCGCACCGAACAGCGAGCCCGCGCTCTGCCGGGCGATGTTCGCCGCGGCCTGCGCCGTCTCGCCGGCCAGCCCCATCGGGTTGTCCGCCGCGGCGGCCGCCGCGTCGTCGAGCGCGGGCCGGAGCCCCTCGATTGTCCGCTCGGCGTGCGACTTCAGGCTCGAGACCTGATCGCTCGCCTGCCCGAGCGCACTCTTGGAGTGCTTTTCCACCGTCTCGATGAATAGCTGCCCGATAGCTTTGAAGTCGTCGGCAACGTTCTTGAGATCCTCGGTCGCAAACGCCTTGCCGGAGCTTGCCGATTCTTCCACGGCCAGCCTCGTCGCATTCGCGGTCCGCTGAAGCCCGTCTCCCAGCCCGTCGATGACCTGGCGGAGTGTCGACTCGGCGTGATCGGGCGCCGCGCCCTGCACCGCGCTCGACGCGCCATCGATCGCGGCCGACACCAGCGATGTCAGCCGGTGCTGACCCTCCGCGCCGGCATCACCCAGCGACCGGGCGGCCGACTCGACCACTTCTCGCACACGCTGCGTGACGTTCTCGCCCTCGGCGGCGATCGCGTTGATTTTCTGACGGACATCATCGGTGTTCATCGCGGGCCTTTCGTCTGCGGTCTGGTTGCGAATCGTAGCGGGCAAGTTTCATGAGATGCCGCCGGGGTCACAGCCGGAGGCCCCGCGGGACGACCAGCCGTTCCAGCCCGTCGAACGCGAGCTGCACGAGCACGGCCATCGCCGCCGCGGGCACCGCGCCTTCCAGAATCAACGCAAAGTTGTTCTGCGTGATGCCCGTAAAGATCGGCTGGCCGTAGCCGCCGGCCGAGATGAAGCCGCCGAGGGTCGCCGTGCCGACGTTGATCACCGCCGCGATCTTGATGCCCGCGAGGATCGTCGGCAAGGCAAGCGGCAGCTCGACGCGGCGCAGGCGATCGAGACCGGCCAGCCCGATCGCGTCGGCCGACTCGACCAGGTCGCCCGCGATGCCCGTCAGCCCGGCGTGCGTGTTGCGCACGATCGGCAGCAGCGAGTAGAGCAGCAGCGCGACGATCGCTGTCGGTGCGCCGATGCCGAGCGGGCCGATGAGCAGCACGAGAAGTGCGAGCGCGGGGACCGTCTGCAAAACTCCCGTGATCCCAAGCACGGGTCCCGCGAACGCGCGCGAGCGAGCCGCGACAACGCCGAGCGGCAGCGCGATCGCGATCGCGATCCCCATTGATACACCGACGAGAACCAGGTGCTGCCTCGTGCGCAGCAGCACGCGCGACGCGAGCGTCGACGACGACGCCTCGGCTTCGAGCCCGAACAATTCGTTCACCGCATCGGCCGCGACGACGGCGGGCGGCACCCGGCCTTCGTCATTCGGGCCACCGAGTTCAGCGCGCTCGTTGTACGACCGCATCCTCGCTTCATCGATCGCGCCTCCGAGCTTGAGCAGCGACGCCAGCACGGCAGGATTTCTCTCCGCAAGATCGAGCCGGTAGAGCACGACCGCGTCGTACCGCGGGAAGTAGCCGCGATCGTCTTCGAGCACGGCGAGCCCCATCGCCGCGATCTGCGCATCGGTCGAGTACAGATCGGTCGCGTCGATCTGCCCCTGCGCGAGCGCGGGGTACGAGAGCGCGTGCTCGATGCCGCGGGCCGGGTTGGGAAGGCCGTACGTGTCGCGCAGCCCGGGCCAGCCGTCGCCGCGGTTCATGAACTCGTTGCTGAACGCGAGGCGTAAGTCTGGATGGCTCGCGAGATCGCCGATTGTTTGCAGGCTCAATCGGTCCGCGGTCGCGCGCGTCACGCCGACTGCGTAGGTGTTGTTGAACCCGATCGGCTCGCTCATCGCTAGCCCGAGCTTGGCCAACGCGTCCCGCAGCTCGTCGTCGGTCTCAAGCCCGAGCTCGGCGAGCAGCTCGCGCTTCAGCGTGCCTGTGTACTCCGGGTACGCGATGATCTCGCTCGCACGCAACGCCGCGAACGCGACGGATGACCCGGGGAACGACTTCAGGTCGGCTTTAACGCCGGCGTCCTCCGCGAGCGCGACCAGCATGTGCCCGAGAATCGCCGACTCGGTGAAGCTCTTCGAGCCGACGACGACTCGTTCCTGGCCCGCGGCCGACGCGGCAAGCACGATGACTAGCAGCCACCGGATCATGGCACGGCACCCACGAGAGCCGCGACCCGCTCGGTCTGCGCCTCGATGAACGACGTGACGAACGGCTCCGCCGGCTCCGCGCGGAGATGCGCAAACGCACCGCGCTGCGCGATGCGGCCCTCACGCAGCAGCACGATGTCCGCCGGCGCAAGGTACGCCGCCTCCGCGAGGTCGTGCGTGACCAGCACAACAGTCTTGTTCAGCTCATCAAACAACGACTTCAAGTCGCGCTGCAAGTCGGCCCGCACCATCGGGTCGAGCGCACCGAGCGGCTCGTCGAGCAGCAAGATGTCCGGGTCGAGCACGAGCGCGCGCACAAGAGCAACCCGCTGACGCTGCCCGCCCGAAAGCTCGGCAGAGAAGCGATCGAGCAGCGACGGATCGAGGTGTGTCAGTTCGGCAAGCTCGGCGATGCGACCGGGCTTGAGTGCACAGCGGTGCGCCCGCGCCGGCAGCTCGATGTTCTGCCGAGCGGTCAGATGCGGGAACAGCCCGCCCGACTGGATCGCGTAGCCGAACCGCTGCCGAAGCTCGCGCTGGTTCCACGCCGCGAGCGGCCGCCCCTCGATGGTGACCTCGCCTTCGTCGGCCTCAATCAGACCGATGATTACTCGAAGCAGCGTGCTCTTGCCGCAGCCCGAGGGGCCGATCAGCGCCGTCGTGGTCGCCTTAGGGATGCTGAGATCGACGCCATCGAGCGCCGCGTGCGAACCGAACCGCTTCGTGATGCGCGAGAGCTCGATCACGAGTCCGGTCCCGTATCCGGCCGCTCGAGCTGATCGACCTTGCCGACCAGGTACGCCACGAGTTCCTTCTGATGCTCGATCTCGGACTTGAGCTCGGCCTTGCCGTCCGCGTCGGCCTCGCCGAGCTGCGCTTCGAGGTCCTTGACCTTTGCTTTGGCCGTTTCGAGCGCCTCGCGCACGCGCTCGACACGCTCGGCGTCCTCGGCCTTGTCGAAGATCACCGACTCGAACGCCGACTTGGCCATCGGGTCCTTGCGCGACCGCTCGGCGATCACTGGCTCCTCGACGCGGCGCTGGTTCATAAACGTCGGCGAGACGATCTCGATGCCCGCGCCGTGCAGCGTGTCGAGGATCGCCGCGCGAAGCCGGCTGCGCGCGGTCAGCAGCGACTTCACGTCTTTCAAGAAGCCGGCGGCCCGGTAGGTCACGCTGAAGTCGCCCAGCTCGCGGATCTGCACGTATGCGTCTGTCAGCCCGGCTTTCTCGACCGCCCTGCCGAGCAGCGTCTCGATCTTGCCGTGCGGCACGTCATAGCCCAGCGTCAGCTCACAGGTCACGATCGTGCCGTCCTGGCGAACCGTGCGCACCGGATGCATGATCATGTACGAATTTGGCACGGTCATCAGATCGCGCTCTTCGCTCTGGATCTCAACATGAAAGAGCCCGCGCGCGGTCACGCGTCCGAACGTCTCGCCGCCCGGGCCGAAGACGCGGATGAAATCGCCGGGCTTGAACGCGCCGACGCGGCCGAGCATCAGCCCGGCCATCATGTTCGCGGCGATCGTCGTCGAGCTGAGCGTGATCAGCGCCGTCACCGCGAGGCCGAAGACCTGCAGCAGGCTCGCGATCGTGTCGTCCGGCACCGGGAGCAGGAGGATGAGAATCACGACGACGGCGAGCGTTACCGCGAGCATCACCCACCGCCGCTGGTTGCGGACGCGCGACTCCAGCGTCGGCCGAACGAGCAGGACAAGGTTCAGAGCGAGCAGACCGCCGACCAGCGCCGCAACGATGACGACCCACACGGCCCACTTTGCGAACACGCTGTCCATGCCGCCACGGTATCACGCCCGACACTACCATGCCCCATGGCACGCAAGCCCGCCGCCGGCGGACCCAAACTCGGACTCGCAGCGCCCATCCTCGTCCTGCACGGCAAGGAGGCCTTCCTCCGCGCCGACTACACGCGCCAGCTTAAAGCGAAGCTGCTCGAAGCCCACGGCGACCTCGAGACCGTCCACTTCGACGGGCTCACCGATGCCCCGGCCGACGTGCTCGACGAGTGCCGCAGCTTCGGGCTCATGCAGCAGCACAAGCTCGTCGTCGCCGACAACGCCGACCAGCTGATCAAGGGCGACGCCCGGCCGCTGATGGAGCGGTACGCCGAGTCACCCGTCGCGGCGGCCACGCTGGTCCTCCGCTGCGACACCTGGAACCGCGGCAACCTGGACAAGCTCATCACCGGTGCCGGCGGCGAGATCGTCAAGTGCGAAGATCTGCCCGTCGCGCAAGCCCTCGCCTGGGCAACGAACCGTGCGACCGAAGCCCACGGCGTGAAGCTCGCGCGCGACGCCGGGCAGCTGCTCATCGAACGCGTCGGCGGCGACCTGGGCCGGATCGATTCCGAGCTCGCCAAGCTCGCGGTCGAAGCTGACAAGGGAACGATCACCGCCGAGCAGGTCGGTGAGCTGGTCGGCATGACGCGCGAGGAGCAGGTCTGGTCGATCCAGGAGCTGATCCTGACCGCCGGCCCCGAGGAGCTGCTGAGCCAGCTCCGCGTGATCCTCGACAACTCGAAGCAGGACCAGACCGTCGTCACGTTCTACGCCGCGATGGACCTGTGTAGAAAGCTGCACGCCGCCGCGCGCGGCTTCGAGCAGCGGGCGAACCCGGCCGACATCGCCAAGCGGCTGAAACTGTGGGGCCCGAGCCGCGACACGATCCTCGGCATCGCCCGGCGCATCGATCCGAACGAGGCC
>JBCBMF010000127.1:0-8911 GCA_039822905.1 Planctomycetota bacterium | reverse complement strand
GACCGGATACGTGCGCCAACTGCAGTCTTCGACAGAATACTGCCTTGGCGTGAGCTTTGATCGGAGTCACGATGTTCCCGCCGATTGGCGAAGAAGTGATCCAGCGACACAACGGAGAGGTCACCGTGAGCTATGAGATCGATAAGCCGCTGACAGCGTGTGAGGTTCGATTCCTACTTGACGAGCTCAGCGCTGACCTGGGCTTCTGCTTACCACCGACGAATGTTGAGCGACTGACGGATAGACACCCCCTGGACGTAAGAGACTTTGCTGATCAAGTATTTCGAGCTAAGGGGTTGAATCCTGAAAACTCGGATCGCCGCCTGTGGCGACAAGTCTGCGATCGAATTCATGTGCATTTCGAGCGTGCCGAATAACCCGTGTTTTGCTTGACCGCTGACGCCCGGCATCTCAGATCACTCTTTACAGTTTCAGATTGGTACCGGCTCACTCAGACCCCTCCGACCTCGCCCAACCAAACGATGAGTACGCCGTGGGCTGCTCATCGGGCGCCTCGCCGGCGACGGGATAGGGTTCGGGGTCGACCCGTACGACTTGATCGCATTCGAGCGGCCGAGAGCCGGCGGTTCGTCATCGGGCCACGATCGTCTTCAGAGCTCAACCAAGACGGCGAGCAACCACCGGCGATGTTGGCCGGGCTCCAATATCTCTCCCCCGGCGAGCGGTCAGTCGGCGGCCGCGGTGATCGGCTCGATGCGGATGTTACGGCATGCCTGCTCGTTGTTGGCGGACAACCCGCCGAAGTAGAGCCAAAGCGCCGCGTATCCGGTCGTCGATTCAGTGTCTGCGATGGTGAGTCGTACCTGGCTTCGGTGGTCGTGTAGTCCGATCGGATTGCTACTGCTCAGCTGCAGGAGGACCTCCAGCGTGACACCGCTCGTTCGCTCCGCGTCGGTCCACCCGCTTGAATGACCGAGCAACCTAAAGCGATCAACGACCTCTCCCCACGTGCGGCACGAGAGACTCCGTGGATCGTTCGTGTCGCACCGCCCCTCTTCCACGACAACGGCCCGAGGATTGATATCGATTAATGTTCCGGCATCGCAACGAAACAGCAGTTGCGCCACCCACGCTTACGCGAGCGGCGTTGCAGCAGCATTTCGAACCAAGTACGGCTGCCGTATCGTCGGGTGGAGCCGGTCGAGGTCGATTCGGCGGCTGAGCACGTAGAAAGGCCCGTTTGACGCGACCGATTGCCTGACCGCGAGCGGGCGCACCCGTTCGGTCGACCAGCGGAGATACCACAGCCCGCCGAGACCGGTCAGACCGCCTCTGCCCAAACCTCTAAGCCGTGCCCCCAACGGGACAGGATCAACGGTCGGAAAGATCTCGTCCCAGCCGCCTGTGTCGAAGTCAGCGACGTGGCTGGCGAATGGCTTAACCCTGCCGCAAGTGCCGACGCGGGTTTGTCCAAAGCTAGTCTGCCAAATGCTTGGCGAGCAGAGCTCGGTGATCGGTTCGGCGAGGCGCGAAGCGGTACGCACGCGGAGCATCGACGACTGGATCGCCACGGCGCGTGTGGCGTCGAGCGTGATTTGGATCGGACGACCCGCTTTTATCAAGGCTACCGGCCATCACCCAGACCGCAGAAATTGCCCCATCGGCTCGGTCACCAGGCGTCATGAATCGAAGCGGATCGAGTGCTTGTGAACGGCCTAGCGTATTCGACCAACGACCACGTCCAAACGAGAATCTCTAACGCTCTTCGAGCATGCGGATGATTGAATGATCATACCGGGCCCGTGCAGGTTGCCTAAGGACCGACTTTCGTGTGCCTGGCGCTCTAACCCGGTCGTGGTAAGAGATGACGGCGACGCATACTCAACCCCGCTGAGGATGCCTCGGCGAGCCAGGCGAAAGACGGGGCTGAGATACCTTGAATCTCAACCGGCCTTCACCTGTTCGTGCGACGTGAGAACGATAGCTCGAGCCTGATCCGGGCATCTTCGCCGCGGCTGATCTTCCGACCGTGTGTTATGCGGCTTCGCGGCCTGTTTGCAAAGAAGACGACACCGTCCGCACCAAAAGCAACGATTCGCCGCCCATCGATCGGGCACATGAATGCACGGCGGACGTTGCATTTGCACTGGGTCGCGCCGCGGCTACAGCACTCTCATCCAACGCAGGCTTGTGAGCGTCGGCGTCGCCATAGCACCCGATCGTCGGGCCCATGTCCTCGCAGGTGATCCAGACAGTGTTGGGACGATCCAGTTTGCCTGCGGCCGCGTAAGCGACAGCAACAGCAACGACCACCACCAGGCACTTTCGGACGACAACTATCACGCGTTCGGCTCTACAACATCGGTTATGCGTTCGGCACCATCGCTCGCGGTCACGGGGATCACTTCAATGTTTGGGCATAAGCCCCGACAGCGCTCGGCTGCGGCGCGGACCGCGGGCTCGAAACCTGGCGCTGCGAGGCCGATCACGCAACCGCCGAAACCGCCGCCGGTCATGCGTGCGCCGTACACGCCCTCGGTGCTGCACAGCGTCTCTACGATGAGATCGATCTCGTCGCATGAGACGCGGAAGTCATCGCGGAGTGATACGTGGGACTCGTGCACAAGTCGGCCGCACTCGGCAAGATCACCGGCTGCGAGTGCATCGGCAAGCGCACGAACGCGAGCAGTCTCAGAAACAACATGCCGGGCGTGCGGGAGCAGGTCGGCGGGGACACTGCGGAGCGCATCCGCCTCGGCGTGCGCCAGGTGCCGGATGCCGAGGGCCTCCGCGGCCTTCTCGCACGATGCCCGGCGTTTACCGTACTCGCCGTCGGCCAGCGCATGGCCCACGCCGCTGTTGATGACGATCAACTCACAAGTGCTTGGTATGGGTACGTGTTCGGTGAAGTCGGTCGCGCAGTCGAGTATTAGAAGATGACCGGCGCGACCGAGCACGGAGATCGCCTGATCCATCAGCCCGCACGGTACACCGGCGAAGCGGTGTTCGGCATGCTGGCATAGCTTGGCGAGTTCCAGATCGCCGACGTCAATACCGCAACGTGACGCGGCGGCAACAGCGACGGAGACCTCGAGCGCGGCGGAGCTCGACAAGCCCGAGCCCATCGGCACATCGGTCGCGACGACGATCCGGCAGCCCCTCAGGCGATCGACCGCACCGACTTCGCCGAGCCCGGCGATGACGCCGAGGACATAGGACTGCCAGCTGCCGACCGGTGCGCTGCCGCCGGACTTGAGCACGTCGATCCAAGGCACGGCGTGCTCGGATTGCTCGTTGAGGCTGCATAGCACGAGCGTGCGATCATCTGCCACATCCGTGTGGATCGCCGCGACACAGTCGCGGTTGATCGCGAAGGGCATCACGAGCCCGCCGCAGTAGTCGACGTGGTCACCGATGAGATTGACCCGGCCCGGAGCGCGAGCCGCGACCGCCGGCGGACCGAACCGTGCCGCGATGTCATCGATCAAACGCATGGATGCCTCGGAGTTGCAGCCGGTCCGGTGTTCCGCGAAAACGATATACGGCCCAATCGTCGCCAGGGCGACAACGATGCCGTAGATCTTGGCCACTTGCGAGCGATTCATCTCCATGCCCTACTGTACTGGCAGCCGGATGGCCTGCGATAGCGGCCTGACGATGGTCATGATCATTCGCACTGCCAAGATCACGATGATCGTTATCGGCATGCAGTTCAAAGGCGGTCGATCGGTAGATTCGTCAGTCAGCGCGGCTCGAAGGTGGCACTCTCCATAAGGAACAACGTGCGGTAGATGACCGGGCTCCGCGCGAGCCTGGTCTTCCACGCCATCCGAAGCGCCCGAAGTGAAGAGCCCGATCTCGACCGCCTCACCAGTGCGGGCCGTCGTCTAGGAACGTGTGCAGCATGACTGACGAAAGAGAAATGAGCCGCTGCGTATCGCGCGGATCGCCTCGAGTTCTTGGCGTGGCCTCCACAGACTGTCACAGCCGGCAGTTTCCTCATGTATTGGATCGTGCATTTCGGGAAGAAGCACCACCCAGATATCTGGACTCCAATCCCAGCCAACCGGGGTACAGGCCTTTGTCGCGCGACGCCCATACCTTGCTGGGTCTAATCCTCCGGAGACTTCGGCATGCGGCAAGGGGGCGACCGCCGCATCGAAACCGGGTTGATCGAACACTCCGCGATGGTCGTGCACCCAACCGCTTTGACACCTCCCGTGTGCCGCACATCTGTCATCTCCGGCATGTCGACGAAGACTCTTCAACCCGAACATGGCGCGCCCCTCGTCGGACAAGACGCCCGAAGCGTTGCCGCCCATCACCGACCTACTGCCCGGCACCCTGACTGTTCCGCTCGAATCTGCCGTCGTTGCCAGCTCCAGCTGAGGCGGCTTCGCGTGCTCACACGCCACGATGAGTCCTCGTACAACCAGACCGACGACGATGTAACATCGCCCATGCAGGTATTGCCAAGTCGTTGGAGTTAGGCTTGCTGCGGTCTTGGCATGTCTCTTCGACTTACCGAGATCGTTTGAGCCATCAGTCTAACAGACAACAGCTCGCGCGACGTGCTGGAGGACATGAGCCAGCCCGAACGCCCACCACCTTTCGGTCTTAATGTTGGGCCGACTTGGACCGCGGAGTTGTGATGCAAGCGGCTTGTCGAAGCTTTCCCCGTCGCCGACCGGGCCCTTGCATCTGAAGTTGTGTCGCCGGATATCCGCCGCGTCGCAGAGGGAGTCTCGTCGCGTTTCCTGCGGCCGGCGCGGCAATACGAAGCGTGGCAGGCCGATGCAAAGGCTGCCGCGTCTCCCACTCCCCGAAAGTCCGTATCACGGGCATCCGGAGTTGAAGTCGGCGGCTTTGCAGAGGCCGTCGCCGTTCTGATCGCAGACGGCAGCCTGGGTGTTGAAGGCGACTACCCACGCATTGAAGTCGGGGGGGTTGGTGAAGCCGTCGGAATTGACGTCGGCGGCGCTGCACGGGTCGGGGTTGCGGACGAAGACAATGCACACCGCTCCGTCATTGTTGACGTCGGGCGTGTCCGTTGTCTCGGCGGCGATGGCGAGGTCTGGAATGCCGTCGTCATTGAAATCACCGGCCGACGCGACCTGCCGCGCGAAGAAGTCGCCGATGGGGTCTCGCCGCACGCGGAAACCGTCGGTCGCAGCGAGCGGCTGGGCAAAATCGATGGTGGCTGGGAACGGCGCTCCGCCTGCACCGCCGGTGTTGCGGCCGAAGATGACGTAGGCGGTGTTCCCGTTAGCACCGATGATGGTGTCGTCGATGCCGTCGTTGTTGATGTCACCAATTGGGGCAATCTCTCCCCGGCCGATCTCGCCGTTGGCCAGCGACCCGCGGAAGACGAAGCCCGATGCGCCCATTCCGGTTTCAAGAGTCTCGGCATCAAAAGCGGCCGGGAACGGCAGGTTCGCCTGACCCGACGCGGAGCCCGCCGCCGCCAGAACACAGACCGCGATCGAAGACGCTCGACTGCCACGCTGCACCATGTCAATCTCTCCGGGGCATGCGGTACTGCACGCGCCCAGCGAAATAACGGAACGGGCTCAGTAATCCAAGCACCGCCGGCGAACAAGACGTGCGCTGGACCCGCACGGTCGCGAAATGTCCGATCACGTAGCCTGAACAACCGCCGACACAGATCCGCCTCTGTCGGCGCACTCGGCATCCGTGAGAGACCCGGCGCAGCGATCGATTCGTTGTGCATCATCAGCTTCCGTCCTTCGTGCCGGCATCGGATCGATCGCACGTATCGCGCGCTACATCGGCTCGCCGTCGAGCGCGGCTCGGATCGCGACGGCGAACGCAGCAAAGCTGGGCGTGCGAGGCATACAGAGCACGCGAGCGCCGGCGCGGCGGGCGGAGCGGGCAGTGGTCTCTCCCAAGCAAGCCGCCGGCAGCGGTATCGAACTCAACTGCTTCACGCATGCGGCGACGGCGGTAGGGCTCGTGAACGCAACGACGGAACACCGAGCCAGGATATCCGAACGAACGGATCGGTCCTTCATTTCGTACAGATCCGCAACGATGAGATCACGCGGAGCTGGGGCCGGCGGCGCGGCGTGCGCCGATTTCAGGAAGCACACACGTGCGCGCTCGATGCGTGTGCCGAGCGACCGCCACAGCTCGGACGCCGACGGCTCAGGCGCGACGTGCGTGACACGGAGCCCGCGTGCCTCCGCGGCCTGCCTAGACGACTCGCCAACGACCGCCACGTACAGGTCGAGCGATGCCGCCAGTGGTGACACACAGCGGATCGCGCGCGGGCTTGTCAGCACCAGCCAGTCGCCGCGCGACAGCCGGCGAAGCTGTTTTTCTCCGTCGCTGATCTGAACGGTCGTCAGAAGCGGGTCCAACTCGACCACGAGGCCCTCTTCGCGAAGAGCCGACGAGAGCGGGCCGCCCTCGGGCTCGTCGCGTGTCACCCAGACCCGTCGCTCACTCAGCGACACGCGAGCACCCGCGCGGCGGCCTGCTGTCCGACGGCAACCGGGTCGCGTCCCGTGCACTCGGCTGATGAGCGATTGAGCGCGGCGTCGAACATCTCGGCCCGCAGCGTGACCTCGTTTCCGTCGCACGTGGCATAGGCCGCGGCGGGCGTGTGGCAGCCGGCCTCGATCGCGCGCAGGAACGAACGCTCTGCGTCGGTCGCGCGGCGCGTCGGCTCGTGCTCGAGTGCCGCGAGCTCGGAGACCCGAGGCTCGTCGCGGCGAGTCTGGACCGCAAGAGCGCCCTGCGCTGCCGCGGTCGGGAAGCGATCGATGGGCAGCGAGATCGCGTGCTCAGGGGTGATCTTCAGACGCTCGAGACCGGCGGCGGCGATGCAGATCGCGTGCATCTGTCCTGTAGCGGCAGCCGATTCGAGCTTGTTGAGCCGCGTCGGCACGTTGCCCCGCAACGTGGCGACACTGCATCCGAGTGATGACCGCAGCTGCGCGGCCCGCCTGGGGCTGCTGGTGCCTACGACGAACAGTGAATCGGCGTCTTCATCACCATGCACCACGCGTTCGATGGCGTTTTGGGTTGCCGAACTCGAACACACGAGCACGTCGTGCGGGTCGGCCCGCTCGGGCACCGCGGCGACGGCAAGCCCCGGGGTGGGCGCGGTGGCCATGTCCTTGTAGCTGTGGACGGCAAGATCGATCCGCTCTTCAAGCAAGGCCGTTTCGAGCTCTTTGACGAACGCGCCCATCGACCATGCGGGCGCGTCTGCTGGAAGAGCCTGCTCGCGGTCGCCCGTAGTCTTGATAATCTCGAGACGGGTCGCGATGCCCGCTTCTCTTCGCAGCCGCTCGGCGATCGAGCGAGACTGCGCGAGCGCGAGGTCGCTGCCGCGGGTGCCGAGGACGAGCGGCGTGCTCACGCGATGGACTCGAACGCGGCATCCAGCGCGGCGATTGCCTGGTCGATCTCGTCGTCCCTGTGCGCGGCGGAGATGAACCACGCCTCGTAGCCGGACGGCGGAAGCCAGACGCCGCGATCGAGAGCCGCGTGAAAGAAGCGCCCGAACCGTTCGTGATCGCACGCTTTAGCGTCTTCGAAGTCTCGGAGCGGGCGATCGCTGAACGCAACGCCGATCATCCCGCCGATGGACTCGGTCTGCACGGCGTGCCCGTGACGCTGCGCGAGTTCGGCAACGCGGCCTGTGAAGTCTGCGCTCGTCTGACCGAGCGTCTCGTAGAAGCCAGGCTCGCGGCAGAGTTCCAGCGTCGCGAGCCCGGCCGCCATCGCGACGGGGTTCCCGCTGAGCGTGCCGGCTTGGTACACGGGACCGAAAGGCGCGACCATGTCCATGAGGTCGGCCCGCCCCGCGTACGCCGCTGCGGGCAGACCGCCGCCGATGACCTTGCCGAGGCACGTCAGGTCTGGCTCGATGCCGCAGGTGTTTTGGTAGCCGCCCCATCCCACGCGGAAGCCGGTCATGACTTCATCGAAGACAAGAAGCGCGCCGTGTGCTGTGCAGAGTTCTCGCAAGGTCTCGAGGAAACCGTCGACGGGTTTGATGAGACCCATGTTGCCCGCGACAGGCTCGACGAGTACGGCGGCGATGCGGCCGGCGTGCTGCTCGAGTGTCGCGCGAACATCGGCGGCGTCGTTGTACCGGCAGGTGAGGGTCGCCTTTGCCAGCTCGGCGTTGATGCCCGGCGACGTCGGGACGCCGTGGGTGACCGCGCCGGAACCGGCTTCGACGAGCATCGCGTCCGCGTGCCCGTGGTAGTTGCCGGCGAACTTGATGATGAGGTCGCGACCGGTAGCAGCGCGCGCGAGCCGAACGGCGCTCATGCACGCTTCGGTGCCGCTGTTGACGAACCGGATGCGGTCGTGGCCGGGCAGGGCGCTGAGAGTGAGTTCGGCAATATCTGTCTCTGCTTCGCACGGCGCGCCGAAGCTCAGGCCTCGCGTGACCGCGTCGTTGACGGCTTCGAGCACGCGCGGGTGCGCGTGCCCGACGATCGCGGCCCCCCAGGAGCCAACAAAGTCGATATACCTGTTGCCATCAACGTCGTGAACGTGCGCCCCCTGCGCGCGGCGGACGGTCACCGGAGAACCGCCGACCGAGCCAAAGGCCCGCACGGGGCTGTTCACGCCGCCGACGAGCGAGCGAGCCGCACGGTTGTGCATCGCTTCGGAACGCTCCCGCTGGTTGGTGGACGTGGGCATCGTTGCATCTGCTCGATGATTCATCGCTTCGCGTCTCCTCTCGCAGACACGATCGCCGCGACGGAGCCCGCGACACCGAACGTGATCGTTGCAACGAGCGGGATGATGCCGGCAACGGGCACGCCGAGCGAGCCCGCAATCGATCCATGCGCGTACGACAACGGGTTGAAGGCCATGAGTGTGGTCATCACTCCGCTCGCGGCATCCGGCGGGAACACCGCGCCGCTGAGCAGCCACGCCGGGAGCAATACTCCCGCCATCACGC
>JBCBMF010000126.1:0-8914 GCA_039822905.1 Planctomycetota bacterium | reverse complement strand
CATGGGTGCGTCGCATCACGCAGTACTGGACGACACTCACGCTCGGTGCGCTGATCATCTTCGGCACGTTCTACATCTCGGGGCAGTTCAAGGGCCTGGGCGCGGGCGGGCCGGCGCTCGGCTACATCTTCAGCATCGCGATCGGTGCGCTGTTCTTCCTGCTCGCGTACATGACGCTGCCCAACACGCGTGTGCATGTCCGGGCTGCGGTGGTGGGGGGGCTCGTCGCGGCAGTGCTGTGGGAGGGCGCGAAGTGGGGCTTCCGCGAGTACGTATCGTACTCGGTCAGCTACTCGAAGCTCTACGGCTCGCTCGGCATCCTGCCGCTGTTCATGCTGTGGATCTACCTCTCGTGGCTCATCGTGTTGTTCGGCTTGCAGGTCAGCTTCGGCCTCCAGCACATCGGCGCAGCCCGCGAGCTGGCCGAGCAGGACGAGGCCGAGGAAGTGCTCACCGAGCCGGCCGCGGTCATCCCGCTCTTGGTCGTCATGGGTGAGAACTTCGCGCGCGGCAAGCCCACGGAGGTCGGTGATCTCGCCGACGAGGTCGGCATCCCCGCCGTGACCGCGGACTCGATCGTCGAGCAGCTCGCGTCCGCGGGCGTCGTCCACAAGCTTGACGGCGGCGACGACCGCTACACGCTGGCCAAGCCTCCGAGTGACATCGAGATCGCCGGCGTGCTGGCCGAGGCTCAGCGGCTGGTCCGCACCCAGTCCGGCGGCGAGCAGAGCTTCGGCGACGCCCTCAGCCGGCTCCGGAAGGCCGAGCGGGAGGCGCTCGAGGGCGTGACGCTCAAGGACCTGCTGTCCGATGCCGCCCGCCGCCGCACCGAGAGCCGGGGCGGCACGTAGCATCTGCTATGGACCGCCAGACGGATCGAAGCCGACGCATCGTGACGATCGCCGCTGCCGGGGCACTGCTGCTCGCGCTGCCGGGCTGCTACAAGCGGGTCGTTGACGCCCGCGGCCTCGGCGGCGACAGCGAGAAGCTCCGAGAACAGAAAGAACGGGAGCCCGTGCTCCGAGATCTGCTCACCACGACGACCGAGCGCGAGAAGCGGAGCACCAGCGGCGTTCGGTAGCTGAGTCGCCGATCGCCCCGAATCGACCCCCCTCGATCGGCCGAATATGATCGGCGAAGGAGATCCGTTCCATGGGCATCGAAGCCGCCTTGCCGACCGACATGGTGCTGACCACGCAGCTCAAGCGCGTCATCAACTGGGCCCGCCGGAGCTCGATGTGGCCCATGCCCTTCGCGACCGCCTGCTGCGGGATCGAGCTGATGGCGACGGCCTCGAGCCGGTACGACATCGCGCGCTTCGGCATGGAGAAGATGTCATTCAGCCCCCGCCAGGCCGACCTGATGATCGTCGCCGGCCGGATCGGCATCAAGATGATGCCCGTGCTCCAGCGGATCTACCAGCAGATGAACGAGCCCCGCTGGGTCATCTCCATGGGCGCGTGCGCGTCCACGGGCGGCGTGTTTGACACCTACGCCACCGTGCAGGGCATCGACCAGTTCATCCCGGTCGACGTCTACGTGCCCGGCTGCCCGCCCCGACCCGAGCAGCTGCTCGAGGGCTGCATGGCCATCCAGCGGATCGTCGATGAGGACGGCATCCCGCCGAGCGGTCCCGACGGTGAGCGCGTGGGCCTCGGCATCGCCATTCAGCCCAGCCACCAGCCCAAGGCGCAGCCCGTGGGCCTCGGCTTGCCCAGCTGACCTCGGCTCTTAGTTCTTCCCGCCGCAGCCGACGCCCCAGGCGACGAAGAACGATACGCCGATCCAGATCATGCCCCAGACCCAGCCGCGCATGCCGCGCGACGCCGAGCCTTCCATGCCGGTCAAGGTCGCGACCGTGTCGTAGTTCTCGGGTCGCTCGCTCTCGAGCATCATCTGCCACGCGATCTGGGCTTGGTCGCCCCCGTCGAAGCTGACCGCGGCGATGCGTCCGTTGACGTACTCGCACTGCTTGTCGGGCGTCATGTTGAACCACCGCATCTCGGCCGCGCTCTGGACCTCCAGCGGGTAGTCCTTCACGAAGTAGGCCGTTTCGTACGTGTGCTGACGCGGGTACTCAAGCGCGACGCCCCGGCCCTCGAACGCGGGCACCGCATCATCAGCCGTCATGCCCATGCCGATCTCGTTCGCGAGTTCGATCTTGGCCAGCGTTCGTTCCTCGGCGGTCTTCTCGGCCCAGTTCCCTCGCACCCGCTCGACGATGTCCTGCGGGTACCAGTCCAGCTCGGTCGCGTTCGCCTCGTCGTCGACGGTGTCGGGCCAGTCGAGATCGGACCCGATGTACTCGAGCCGAACGACCTCGTGCTGCACCTTCCACGCGATCGCCTGCTCGTCGGTCATCCAGCCCTGCGTGTGGTCGAGTGGCTCGGTGTACACCGAGTGCATCGCCGGGCCGATGGCGTCCATGAAGTCGCTGACGTACCAGGATGCTGCGAGGAACTTCCCGCCGAAGACCGAGGCGAGCGTGACCACGCCCGCAATCAGCCCGCTCATGAACCCCGCGTGCGACTGCACGCCGATCGCCGCGCCGCAGCCGACAAGGAAGCCCACGCCGAGGGCCGCGATCGGAATCTCCCAGCCGGTCCAGTAGACAAGGCCGCCCCAGACGAGGGCACACACCGCGCCGGCGACGCCTGCGCCGATGGCCGCCCGCACCCATGCCGTCACGGCATGGCCCTGCTTCTCTTCGTTCGAGACCGTTCCGCCGAGCGAGTTGCCGAACACGCCGGCCTCGGCCTTCTGCTTCTTGGGCTTCGCGGCCTTGGGCTCCTTTGGGACTCGCCCCAGCGACTCGTCGTACCGGCAGGATGAGCACACCACCGCCGTGATCGCTTTGGGCATGCCGCAGTTCACGCAGGGCTTGGTCTGCGGCTCGGCCGGTGCCTCGACGTCATCGAGCAGGGCAGCCATCGTGCTCTTGGGCTTGGCGGCCTTCGCCGCACGGGCCTTCTCGTAGCACGCCCGGTGCATGTACCTACCCTGGCGGTCCTTCAGCCGGGGCTGCCCGGTGCAGTCGTGCCCGCAGTAGGCACACAAACGAATCTTCGTGTCGGTCGTTGCCATGCGATACCCCACCTAACGCCGCGGAACCGCGGCCCGGTAGAGTATAAGACAGTCTCGTATCTATTGAAAGCCCGCTGGACCATGGGGCCGCGATCGGGAGATCAACGAGCGGGCGGAATCCGCTCGGATCTGACGCTCACATCAGGCGAACTTCAGGTGCCGGCCGATCTTGCGGCGGCCGTTGATGATCTTCCGCCCGCTCTTGGTCTTCATGCGAGCACGGAAGCCCTGGGACCGCTTCTTTTTGATACGGCTGACTCGCCGCGGGTAGTGCATCGCCATGAGATCGCTCCGGAAACGCTCCCCGGGCAGCGGCGAGCGGGAAGATTTGTAGGCCGGGGGGCTGCGAACGTCTACCGTCTCAACGTCCGAAGCTCAGTTCCGAAACCCAAACATGAACCAATTTCTGTGTGCGGACTCTGGCGTCGGGGGCCTGAAACCGATAGAACGAAACGGCCGGCGTCGCGTGCGGACAGGCCGGCAGAGCGGCATTTTCGCCCTTTTGCTCCCTCGGCAACGAGTGGGGCGGCAAGGCGAGTGTGCCGGGAGTGAATGGGCCTCGGCCCAGCGGTCCCGATATCACCCCGCGCGGGCGCACGCCGCGTTGCTGAGGCCCATCCGTTGGGTGTGTGCGGCATGGACAACCATCATGAGTTGATCGAGCAGGCTCAATGCGTGCTCGGCTACACGTTCGACGACCCCGACCTGATCGTCCGCGCGCTCACGCACGCCTCGGTCGCGCACGGCAGGCTCGAATCCAACGAGCGGCTGGAGTTCCTCGGCGATGCCGTGCTCGGCATGGTCGCGTGCGAGGCGATCTTCGAGATCTATCCCGACCTGCTCGAAGGCGAGATGACCAAGATCAAATCCGTCGCGGTCAGCCGGAAGACCTGCGCGAAGATCGCGCGTCAGATCGGCCTCGAAGAACTGATCCGGCTCGGCAAGGGCATCCGCGATCAGCACGGCACGCTGCCGCACTCGCTCGCGGCGGCCACGCTCGAGTCCGCGATCGCCGCGATCTATCTCGACGCCGGGCTGGCTGCCGTCAAGCGATGGCTGACACCACTGATCGAGCCCTACATCACCAACGCCGCCGAGAGCGGGCACCAGCAGAACTTCAAGAGCGTGCTCCAGCAGCACGTGCAGCGCGAGTACCAGTGCACGCCGAGCTACCGCGTGCTCGCCCAGCAGGGCCCGGACCACGCGAAAACGTTCACGATCGCGGTGCAGATCGGCGAGCAGGGCTACGAGCCCGCCGACGGCGCGAGCAAAAAGCAGGCCGAGCAGCGTGCGGCGCTCAACGCACTCGACGCGCTCGACCTCGTCGAGCACGTGGGCGACGGCGACATCCGCATCGTCAGGCCGCGCAGCGAACCAACGTCGATCGACGCGAGCTAGCCAAACCGAAAGACGTTATCGCGGCCTGAAATCGACAACGATCGGCAGGTGATCGCTCGCCCGGCCGTCGGTGTCACCAAGGTTCAGGCTCCCGCGGGATTCGGCGTCCAGCCGAGCCGGGTCGAACACAAACGACCGCTCGACGCCGAGCCGAGCGTCGGAGTACGCGACGTAGTCGAGCCGTCCCGGCAGGAACGAGCTGGTCGGCTGCGTCCAGGTGTACATTGTCGGGTCACCGAGCCCGCGTGCGTCGACAACGCCGAGATCGCTGCCGTCGGAGTCGAGGCCCGCGACCATGGTCTCGAGCGGCGCTGTGCCGCCGACGAGGTTGTAGTCGCCCGCGATCACGACCGCGGTGCCCGACGGATCGGCGAGCTGCTGCTGCAGCATGTCGGCGATGCCCGCCGCCTCGGCCGAGCGGAGCATGTCCTCGCGTCCGCCGAGCGAGCCGCAGCACTTGAGGTGGACACTCGAGACCACGAGCGATCCCGCGGGCGTATCAAGCAATGCCGACGCCACGCGGACCGTTCGGTCTTCGCCTTCGGGCGTGACGATCACGGCGTCGGGGCCAAAGGCCGTCGCATCAAAGCGCGTGACCACCGCAACGCCCCGGCCCTCGCTCGTGAACGCCCGCCAGGTGCCGGAAATCGGCAGCTGCTCATTGAACCACGCCTCGAGCGACGCGGGCGTCTGGTCGTACCACTCCTGCACGCAGATGACGTCGGGCTCGATCGCTCGGAGCATCCGCGTGAACGGCTCGGGGTTGTTCACGGGCGACGAGTTCTCGACGTTGTACGCGACGAGCCGAACCGAGCCGAGCGACTTATCGGGCACGCTCGCACGAACACGCCTGGGACCGTCGGCCGCCGGCGCAAGGTCAACCTCGAACGGATCGGCGCTCGCGAGCAGCCGCCCACCAGCGCCGAAGAGCGCGACTCGGCCCCGAACGCTGCCCTGGCTCAGCAGGCCCGCCGTCGGCAGCGCGAGGTCCTGCGCGAACTCCTCAATCACGTGCCGGCCGACGCGGAGCTCGAACCACTCCGAGGCGTGTGTCGGTGCCGACATGATGTCGAGCGCAGCCGCGGGCATCTGCACGACGTCGCCGTTGGTGCGGAAGGTCTCAACCCGCGAGCCGAAGGACGGCTGGCCCTCGGCGTCGAGCGGCGAGAACGTGATCGCGAGATCGATGCCCAGCTCCGCCCGGCTGTCCGCCTGGCCCGTCGCCCGGTTCGCGTCGAGGTCGAGCTGCACCTGGATCGTCTCGTTGTCGGCCTGGATCGTCGCGAGCCGGTCGGTCTTGAACCGGATATAGAGGTAGTGCTGGTCTGCGACGGCAGACGCGGTCGAGGGCCAGTCGTCGATCTTGCCGTCGACGGCGACGCTCATGATCGGCGCATCAAGCAGGACGATCGGCTCGCCGCTGGTCCGTGGAGCGGGGGAGTCGTCGCGATCCCCGCTCGACCCGCAGCCGACCGCCGCGAGCAGGCCTGAGGCCAGCAGCGCGGTATTGAAGAAGCGGAACGATTTGAAACAATTCAAAGCCGAAGTCTGGTTCTGCATGCGAGTACTATCCCCCGGTGGAGGCCCGTGTGCAACCTGGCCGGGGCCGACCCGGTCCTAGGAGCGATGATCGTGAACGAATCGGGCTCGAACGACCCGCGCAACCCGGCCGAGGGCGCATCAACTGCCGTGTCCTCGCCCGCACCCGCCGTCGCCGAACGCTGGCAGGATCGGCTCCGCGAGGTCACGCTCATGATGAAGGAGCTGAGCGAGCAGACCGAGCCCCAGCTCATGGTCAGCGCGTACCGCAACCGCATCCGCAACCTGTACCCGGCGAGCTCGTTCGTCGCGATCAGCCGGCGAGACCTCGAGGCCCCGAGATTCCGTGTCACGCGCGCGTCGATCTGGGAACGCGACGTCAACCCGTGGGAGGAAAAGGCTTCGTTGCCGGTCTACGACCGCGGCATGCTTCACGACCTGCTCTACGCGGGCGAGCCGGCGTACATGCCCGACGTTTCAATCGACCCCGACGACCCGGCCGGCGAGTTCCTCGCGGGCATGCGGTCGTTCGTCGCCATCCCCGCCTATGACGACGGCATCGCGAAGAACATGGTCGTCATGGGCCGCGACGAGCCCGGCGCTTTCGACGCCGAAGAGCTGCCCGACATGGTCTGGCGGACCAACCTGTTCGGCCGAGCCACGCACACGCTCGTGCTCAAGCGCGAGCTCGACAAGGCCTACGAGCGCGTCGACCGCGAGCTGCAGACCGTCGCGCAGATCCAGCGGTCGCTGCTGCCGGCCGAGCTGCCGAACATCGATCGCCTCGATATCGCCGCGCACTACGAGACGTCCGAGCGCGCCGGCGGCGACTACTACGACGTCTTCCCGCTCGCCGGCGGGCGGTGGGGGTTCCTGATCGCGGACGTCTGCGGCCACGGCACGCCCGCGGCCGTGCTCATGGCGATCACCCACGCCCTTGCGCACACCGCGCCCGACGAGTGCATGGCGCCCGCGAACCTGCTCGGCTACGTCAATAACAGGCTCTCGAAGCGATACACCGACAACGGCACGTTCGTGACCGCGTTCTACGGCGTCTTCGACCCGGCCGATCGGACCTTTGTGTACTCGTCGGCGGGCCACAACCCGCCGCGTGTCAAGCGATGCTCGGATGGTTCGATGTTCATCCTCAACCGAGCGCAGTCTGTCCCGCTCGGGATCATGGAGGGCGTCGAGTTCACCGAGGCAACCGCCGAGCTGATCCCGGGCGATCAGGTCGTGCTCTACACCGACGGCATCACCGAGGCGTTCAACGACGACGACAAGATCTACGACGTCCGCCGGCTCGATGCGGTGCTGGCCAACTGCGGCATCGACGCCCGCGCACTGATTGCGAGCGTGCTCGACAGCGTCGATGAGTTCACGGCCGGCAGGCCCGCGGACGACGACCGCACGCTCGTGGTCTTGAAGGTCAGTTGACCAAGACGCCGCGGGACAGCTCGGACCGCGTGCGTACGGTCAGCGGCGTTGTCTCGACCTCGGGCTTGATGAAGAACGGCTCGTCGCTCTTCGAGAACGGCTGAAGGTCGTCGTACCAGCTCGCGGTCGGGTCGAACTTCGCGAAGAACGGCCGACGCACCAGCGACGGGTCGCGGGCCTGCAAGAACTCGAGCACGAACGCCTTCTCGCCGGCGATCTCGGAGACGCCAAGCACGTGGCACTTGCCGGGGAAGCAGCTCATCGACGGGCCGCGGACGGTGCGGGCCGTGCCGGGCACGCGCTGGTAGGCCTTCTGGAAGATCTCCCAGCACTCGGCCAGCGGCAGCTCGAAGTAGCTCTTCGCGCCGGTGTCGCGCTCGACAAACATGTAATACGGGATGCAGCCAAGCTGCGTGCCTGTGGTCCACAGGTTGGCCCAGTCGTCGGACGAATCGTTGATCCGCCTGATGAGCGGGCTCTGCATTCGGATGTTCGCGCCGGTCGAGCGGATGCGACGGACTGCCTCGCGTGCGATGGGTGTCGACAGCTCGACCGCGTTGTTGTAGTGCCCCATGATCGCGAGGTGCTTGCCCGCGTCGACCACACGCTCGAAGATGCGCAGCATCTCGTCCGCGTCGGCGTCGGTTGTGAACCGCTGGGGCCAGTACGCGACGCTCTTGGTCCCGATGCGCACCGTGCGCACCGTCTCGACCTTAAGGACCTCGTCAACATAGTTGGCGAACACGCTCGAGCGCATGATCATCGGGTCGCCGCCTGTGAACAGCACGTCGGTAACCTCGGGGTGCTGCTCGAGGTAGCGGCGGAGCTGGCTCGCTTCCTTGTTCGCGAACTTGAGATCATCGCTCCCGACGAACTGCGCCCAGCGGAAGCAGAACGTGCAGTAGGCATGGCAGGTCTGGCCGTGGCTCGGAAAGAACAGCACGGTCTCGCGGTACTTGTGCTGCATGCCGGGGATCGGCTCGCCGTCGACGTGCGGCACGTTGTGCGACATCTGGCCCGCCGGGTGCGGGTTGAGCTTCATGCGGATGGGAGTGGCCGCGGCCTCGAGCTCGGCCTTGGACGCGCCGGCGTGGACGAGCTGCCGCATGTGCGAAAAGTCCTCGTCGTCGAGCATCGCCGCCATCGGGAAGGTCAGCCGGAAGATCGGATCGTCGGGCACGTTATCCCAGTCGATCAGCTCGTCCATGACGTATGCATTGGTCCGGAATGGCAGCACGGACGACACCGTCATGACGGCGTCGCGGAGGTCTGGGTCGAGCTTCTCCCACTGCGGGCGGCGGTCGATGTTGCTGCGGGTGACGGCCCGGTAGCGTTCGCCGGCCCCCGCCTCGCCTGGAATCCCAAGGGTGGAAGTGTCTCGAACCATGTGCAGCCCTTGTACTTGCGCGTCTCGCCCGGGCGAGACGCTGAGGCCAGATGTACGCCTCGCCGGATG
>JBCBMF010000125.1:0-8919 GCA_039822905.1 Planctomycetota bacterium | reverse complement strand
GCCGAGCCCAACTGAAAGTTGGGGGAGGTCGGGAGAGGGGAGGCCAACCCTCACCATCCACGACATCGCCGACCAGCTCGACCTGACCATCCCCCAGGTCGCGGCCCTGATCGACTCGCCACAAGCCCAATCCATCATCCAAGCCATCGAACGCATCAGCGAAACCCGCTGCCGCCTCGAACAAGCCGAGTCCCGCCCCGCGGCCCTCGCCGCCCTCACCGACCTCGTCAAAACACAACCACCCCCCGAAACCCTCCGCAAAGCCGCCACCAAACTGCTTTCCCCCCTCGCCCCTCCGGGGAGAGGGTGGCCGAGCCCAACTGAAAGTTGGGGGAGGTCGGGAGAGGGGAGGCCAACCACCTCAAGACGCACCCCACCTGCACGAATCAGGAACGAGTCGACGCACCGAACCAGCAAAGCGAATCCAGTTGATCAGAACCCCGCCGCCGCCTCATCCTCTGTATCCTCAGGCGTCCGACCCGCCACCACCTTTGTCAACAACGTCCTCCTTCAAAGCCTCATTCGCCCGGATATCCAGGTTGTACACAAGCGTGATCGTCAGCGCCACCGCGGCCCCGGCCAGCCCCAAACCGGGCCGGATGAACTCGGGCGACGCCAGCGACAGCCGCAGCAGGATCGCCGCGAACGCGAACCCGAAGTTGCGGAACACGATCGCCGGGTTGTCCGCGACCGCCAGCGACGCGAACGCCAGCAGCACATCAACAAACACCAGCACCGTGAAGAACGTGTCGATGATGTCGATCGCCGGCACCCCGGCAACAAACGCGATCAGCCGGTACGCGCACAACGACACCAGCGTCCCCAGCAGCAGCAGCACCATCACCTGCTTGAACGCCTTGAACGAGTCTCGGCTCCGCACATCCGACGCGATCGGCCGGTGCAGCTGCATCCGCGCGAACACCGTCGCGGCCAGAAACAGCACCACCGCCCCCGCCGCATCGCTCGTCATCACCCCGACGTTGTAGAGATCGTCCATGCCGACATCGATCGGCTCCGGAAACTCGCTGAGCTTCAGGAACGCGTCGCGCAGCAGTACCAGCGAGTACAGCTGCAGATGCCTGCCCACGCTTGACGCCACCGAGTTCGACATGGCGAACGCCATCTCGACAAACTCGAAGATCAGCAGCAGGTAGATCGCCCACGAGATCGCCGCCAGGTGCACCGTCGGCAGATGCTCCAGCACCGTGCCCTCGCCGAACAGCCGGTTGATCTCAATCAGCGCGATCCCGCCCAGCAGTGCAGCAACAAGCACCACGGCCCGCGCGGTCCGGGCACGTCGAGACATCCACGCCGACTCGGTGCGGTCGATAAATCGATCGATTGCTTTCATCTCGCCAGCGGGTTCGTCGCCCCCGGCGATCCGTGTTCAGCGATCACCAAGACAAATTCAACGCCCGCCACCGCCTGTCTGTGCTCGGCGCTAGCAGCCAGCGTTGAAGTTCAGGACCCACGCGTTGAAGTCGCCGGGCGAGACGACGCCGTCGCCGTTCTGGTCCGCCGCCGGGTTATCCGTGTTGAAAGCTAGCACCCAGGCGTTGAAGTCGGCGGGATTGAGCTCGCCGTCGCTGTTGACGTCTGCGACGCACGGGGCGTCGAGCCGTGAGGCGTAGAAGCTGTCGTAGAGCGTCTGGGCGAAGGGGATGTAGACGGCGGGTGTGTAGTGGATCTCGTCGACGAATGTAAACGGCGGGCTGGTGAGGTCGGCGTTGGGCAGGGACGGGTCGCCCGGGGGGAGGCCGAGGTCTGGGAAGCCGAAGTTCACCTGGGCCCAGCCGTAGAAGCCCTCGTAGGTGTAGCCGGGGGTCGAGGCGGCGAGGTTGGTGAGCCGGGTGTCGAGCCTGAGGAGGATCTCGTTGACGCGGGCGGGGTCGAAGATTGGCAAAACGAGGAAGTCGTACCCCGAGTGATAGATCTCCGCGCCGGGCCGCTCGCTGAGGATGTGGTTGACGATGGTCTCGGTGTCGTCGACGACGCGGTCGAGGATCGAGTTGACGATGAAGTCGACATTGATGAACAGCAGCCCGTCGAAGAGGTCGTTGCCGCCGATGGAGAGGTGCACGAGATTCGCGTCGGGGTTGGCGGCGAGCGTGGCTGAGATGTAGGGCAGGCCCATGGCGGGGTCGTTCGAGCTGAGCCCGTCGGCCCGCTCGCCTTCGAACGCGGCGTTCAGAACGGTGACGCCCGTGATGCCGTCGTTGTTGATTGCTTGTTGCAGTGGCGCTGACAGCCGGTTCGACCAGGAATCGCCGAGGACGACGATGTCTGCGGACTGTGCGAAGACAGGCGAGGCGAGCGAAGCGGCGATGATGAGTGCTTTGTGCATTTATCGAGTGTACCGGACGGGGCTGTCTCCGCGAAGGGCTTGCTGCGTTGTCCGCTCGCGAACATTTCGCCCGTGGCAGCGCCGCCCCTCGGCGGCGGGGAGGCGTGGTGTTTCAATGCGCATTATCGCTTGCAAATCAGAGGCGGCGACGCGTAAAGGCGAGGCAGCTGAGGCCCAGCAGGGCGGCCGAGGCAGGTGCTGGGATGACCTTTGCCGGTATGCCGGGATCGGTTTCGTACGCCCATCGGACGATGGAAAGCCCGTCGAGCTCCAGCCAGCCGTAGTGCACCGCTCCATTGATTGGAATCGAGAGTCCGATGATGGCCTCGTCAGGGATAAGGCGCGGTACAGATGTGAACGAGAGTGAGTCGGTACCGATCGAGGCCCTCGATCCATACGTCGAATCAGGGCCGACGGAGTCGCCGAGTTCAAAGAGTTCGGGTCGCGTGAAGAACCTTGAGTCGAGTTCTCCTTGGACGAGGATCATGTCGCCTCGTGCGATACGTGCACCGGCGAACCCGAAGATATCCTGTGAGAACACTTCAGTCGATGTAGTTGCGAAGGACTGGTTGTAGGCAAAGCTTGGAACCGTGAAGTCGCTGGGCTGGTCGTCGGATGGTCGTGTGATATCCAGCGCGTTTCCGACGAAGATGTCGAGGAATGGCACCCAGCCGAAGCCGGCTGTATTTTCGAAGACTTGCACATCGCCGGCCGCGTTACCGCACAGTAGTGCTGTTGTGAGGATGGTGGCTGCGCATCTGTCGTTCGGCACGGGTCTGCCTCCAATCTCGCGGAATGCTTTCGAGAGTCTACATGGGATTGCGCACGGATGCCGCGGCGTGATTTGTGGCGAACGACGTTGTCCTTGTCGCATGCAACAACGCCGCCCGTCGGCGGCTGGGCGGCGTTGCGGGTTGATCAGGCTGTCACTCGCTGATCAGCGGCGGCGGCGGGTGGCGGTGAGGCCGCCGAGGCCGAGCAGGGCGGCCGAGGCCGGGGCCGGGATGACGGCGAAGCTGAGGTTGTCAGCGGACCAGAGCTCTTGCACCGTGACGTCGGCGGGATTGCCGACGATCTGGAGTTCGCTGAACGAGCCGCTCAGCGCAACGATGCCGATGAAACCAGTTTCTGAGATTCCGGTGATGGAGTCGAGCGGGACGAGGTTGTCGCCGGCCTGGAGGACGATGCCGTCGCCCGAGAATGGGCTGAACCAGTCGGCGCTGAAGGCGACAAACGGGAGGTCGGCGGTGATGCGGACGGTCTCGTGCGGCGAGGCGCCGGTCTCGCCGCTGATGAAGTTGGTGCCGTCGAGGTCACCGAAATTGCCGCCGGGCTCGATCTCGAGGACGCCGTCGGCGCCGTTCGCCGAGCCGTCGCGGGTGATCTGGAGCAGGCCCGTGTCGAGGGTCTGCTGATCGGCGAAGACGAACGGGTCGATGTCGTTGAAGGTCTCGGTCTGGAAGTCGCCGACGGCGGCCTCCCAGGCTGTGCGGTCGGTAAAGACCTGGACCTGTGCGACAGCGGAGCCGGCGAACGCGACGCCGGCGCATGCGATAAGCGTGCTTTTCATATCGTGTCTCCTCTGCGGAACCGCGCCGCACGAGGGTTGTCCTTCGGCGGGGGCAACCGCTGCCTCCGCCTCCCACTTGGCCCGGCCGCCGCCGAGCGCGTGTTTAGGCTAACGGGTTCTCGGTCCTGGATCGAGGGCTTTGCGGCGGCAAGCGGTCGGATTCGGGCGGGTTTCTGCTGATGTTCGCATCCGGGTGTCATGCGGCGGCGGGTCGGCCGATGTCTGAGAAGATGCTCCGCTTTCTTGGACAGATCACGGACGGTCGCTCGGCGTGGGCAGAGTTCTACGGGGGCGTGACGGCTGCGTTTGAGGCGAACGAGTCTGCGGTGCCGGTGATCGGCGTGGTGCTGCTGGTGCTTGTGGTGACGCTGATCAACGTGCGGCTTGCGGTGTGGCTCGGGAAGCGGTGGGGGTCTCCGCGGGGTGGTCGCCGCGTGCGTCGGTGACGCGGTCAATCATCTGGCGGGGCCGCGGGTGCGCGAGGCCTTGGACCGGAGGTTGAGCGTGTCGATGCAGCAGTTGCTTTTGGTTGCGGTCGCGGTAGCGACGGGGATGGTGATCCCGCTTCAGCCGGGTATCAACGCGGAGATGCGGCTGCACACGCAGAGCGCGTTCACGGCGTCGTTGATCAGTTTCGTCGGCGGGACGCTGGTGCTCGCGGTTGCGGTGGTGTGCGTTCGGCTCGCGACGCGCGAGTCGCTGCCGGGTGTGGGTGCGGTTGTTCGCTCGGCGCCGTGGTGGGCGTACCTCGGGGGCTTGGTGGGCGCGTTGTTTGTGACGGTTGCGGTTGTGCTCGCGCCGCGGCTCGGTGCGGCCGTGCTCGTTGCGGGGATCGTGACGGGGCAGTTGATCGGCTCGGTGCTGATCGATCACTTTGCGCTGGTCGGCTTTCCGCGGGTGCAGGTGACGTGGCCTCGGGTTGTTGGTGTTGTGCTGCTGGTGGCTGGGGTGTTTGTGATTCAGTTTGGTGGGGTGCCGGGTGGGGGTGAGATTGTGAATGGCAACCGGCCCCGAGTTGACGGGGCTGATTGAATCAATGTGAGGACGACGCGGACGCGAGCGGTGTCACGGACCGACGGCGGTGAAATTCCAGGTGTCGACGTTCGGCTTGCCGTCGGAGTTCCATCGCCTCATGCGGGCCTGTACCGATGGATCGTTGCTGTTGATGATGTTATCTTCGCTGACGAGGTGATCGGGAACGTTGAGTTGCTCGACGTGGCCGTCGGCGAACGCGAAGTTGGCGTTCTCGCCTCCGCAGTAGGCGGCCGGGATGAGCTTGTTGTAGAAGCCACCGGACCCGGCGGAGACGATAGGGTCATCGTTCCCGTCGACGAGCGAATCCGCGAACGCGATGAAGTTGGCTGGGTCGGCGATCTTGTTAAACTTTGGACCGATCTCTGCGCGCCTGTTTGGCGGCGCGTTCCCTTGTGTGACGAGGTGCTGGCCGAGGCCGAGCAGCTGCCAGGTATCGTCCTTGACCTCGATGGGTCCCTGCCCGGTTCCGACTTCGTTCATGCCGATGCTGAGCGAGAAGATGCCCCATTCTTCGGGGTCCCGTGCGATGATGAAATTCACGCTTGAGGCCTTCCTGATCATGAACTCGCCTTCGAGGTAGCCGAAGTCCATGCCGGAACCTCTCATCTCGTCGTCGGCGACGTCGGCGCGAGCCAGACGGTCATCGAGCACGACCTTCCACTGGGTCGGGATCTCCTTCGGTGCCGCCGGGTTGGTGACGGCTTCCATGAAGCCGCTCTCCGGGCCTCCCAGCGCGGCGCGAACTTGTGCCGGCCACGCGTAGACCCACGTGTTGGAACCATCGGTGTGGCCGACTGGTGTGAAGTCGTCGAATTGATCGGCGTAGAAGAACAGGCCCTGTGCGATGGTGCGATGGTTGGTTGCGCCGACGAGCTTCTGGGCGCTGCAGCGGGCTTTGCCGAGTGCTGGCAGCAGGATGCCGATCAGGAGCGCGATGATGGCGATGACCACCAGGAGTTCGATGAGTGTAAATGCTCGCTGCCGCATCTTCTGCGTCTCCAGTGCCCCGAGAGTGATGGCTTGTGTCGTCTGGCCGGACAACGACCGAGGTGTTAACCGGTGTGGCGTGATTTGCCAATCAGGAGTGTAGCGGAAACGACTGGGCGACGGAAGCGCTGACAGAAGGTCACGTGTGCCGCAGCGGGAGGGCTGTTTGATCAAGATATTAGGAGTTGGTTATCACGCTTTGGTTGCTTCGAAGGGCTCACATAAAAGAACCCCGCCGAAGCGGGGTTGAGTCGAGCGTGTGTTGGCTGTGGTGACCGTGCGTTTAGTCTTCGAAGCCGGCGGTTGGCCAGAGATCAACTTCGGGGCCGCCTGTGGTGTTCCACCGTCGCATGTTTGCGAGCACGGTCGGGTCTCCGTTGGGACCGCTGCCGCGGGCGACGTTGTCAACGTTAAGGACGATGTCTTCGATGACGAGCGACTCGACGTGGCCGTCTGCGAACGCGAAGTTTGCCGAGCCGCCGCCGCAGTATGACGCGGGGACGAGTTCGCCTTCCCAGGGCTCGCCGCCGGGGGAGACAACGGGGTCGCTGTTTGCGTCGACGAGCGAGTCACCTGTCACGATGAAGTTGGCTGGGTCTGCGTAGGACGAGAACTTGGGTCCGTACTGGAAGCGAGAGTTCGAGTTGCCGGCGATGAGTCCCTCGTGCTCGAGATGGTGACCTACGCCGAGCAGCTGCCGCTCGTTATCGATCTGGTCCTGCGTGGTGATACCTGCGATGCCGACTTCGTTGAGTCCGATGCTGAGGGAGAAGATGCCGTCGAGTTCTTCATCGCGAGCGATGATTTGGTTGACGCTGATCGGTTCACGGATCATGATCTCGCCGTCCTCGTAGCCGTAGAACGCGCCGTACTGGCCGTTGTCTTCGAACGACGCGATGGAGAGCGGCGTGCTTTGATCGCTGAAGATGGGCTTCCACTCGATCGGGATTTCCCGAGGGGCGCTGGGATTGATGAAGGCTTCCATTGAGCCGCCGTCGATGCCGCCCATCGCCTCGCGGAGCTGTGCTGGCCACATGTAGGCCCAGCGGCTGCCGCCTTCGACGCCGTCGTGACCGACCGGGGTGAAGTCGTCGAACTGCTCGGCGTAGAGGAACATTGCCTGTCCGATGGTGCGGTGGTTGGTGCCGCCGACGAGTCGTTGGGCCGAGCAGCGTGCCTTGCCGAGGGCTGGCAACAGAATGCCGATGAGCAGTGCGATGATGGCGATCACCACCAGCAGCTCAATCAACGTAAATCCTCGCTTCCGCATGTGGTGCGCCTCCGTCTGTTTGCTTTGTGGGGTTCCACGAATGTGGGATAGCTGCTGCGGCACCTTGCCGGAGTTCCCCGCGTCGTTAATACGCAGCATATCGGCATCGGGTCCGAATCGCCAGGCAGATTTATGCATTGTTTGCTGCCCCTGCGGGCGTCGCCGCGTGTCGCGTCATTCGGATTTAATCTCTTCGAGAAGGGGGACAATAATCTGATCTTCTCCGTGTGAGCCGGGCGCATGCATGGAGGCGTGGTCTCCGATTGTGGGGTAGGGCTGCTCGGCATCGCAGTACGGGCAGTTATCTGGAGGCAGATCGTGGTCCCCCGTCGGCATGAGCTTTGCGCAGCTCACGCAGGGTGTTGCTCGTGCGATTTCGATGCTGCCGCACTCCGGGCACTCGATGGGGGTTCGTGACCGGAGATGGCGGATAAAGTCATCCCTTGGCACGACGAATCCGTGCAGGTCGTCCTGATCGCGGACGCAGACAACTTCGAGATCGCTGAAGTTCGACAGGCTGGGATCATCGAGTAGATAGGACGCGATCAGGGCGATGCCGGTGCCTGCGACAACGACGAAGGCGACCTTTAAGGCTGTATCGCGTGAGAGCAGGCGGCTGCCTTTGGTGCCTGCGGCGTCGCCGCTCGTGCTGCTCGCTTTCTTGTTTGACTTTGGCACGTGAGTCGTTTCTTCTCGGCGGCGTTTGTGAACCGGCCCGCTGATCGCCTGACGCAGACTTTAGGCGGTACACCGGATCGCTGTTTCTGAGCGGACGCGAGGTGATGGGATTGAGCGTCGCGGATGGGCGAATGCCTAGGACCGGTGCGCGTGGTGCCGGCCGGGGGTTCCGCGTTGTCCGGCGATTCGTGGTCTGGTCTGGAATAGGACGGATTGTAGAATGGTTGTTCCAGTATTGGGAGCGTCACGGCGTTGGGTCGCTGCGTTCTCGTCGCCGCCGGTTGATCGGTGCGGCGGGGCCGGGATGATCCGATGCGAGAGGTTCTGGGACGCTGTTGAAGGAAAGGACGGATCGACATGGGCGCGAACACGGTGAATGTGACTGGCGAGACGTTTGAGAGCGAGGTGCTCCAGAGCGATGTGCCGGTGCTGGTTGATTTCTGGGCCGAGTGGTGCGCTCCGTGCCGAGCGCTGGCGCCGACGATCGATGAGATCGCGGATGACTTCGCCGGGAAGGCGAAGGTCGCGAAGGTCGACATCGACGGTGCTCAGGAGATCGCGGTGAAGTACGGGATCCAGAGCATCCCGACGGTCGCGGTCTTTAAGGGCGGCGAGGTCGTCGGGCAGCGCGTTGGTCTGGCGGACAAGGATTCGCTCAGCCAGCTGCTCGAGGGCGCGATGGGCTGAGACTGGCGCGGATGACATTGTGACGATGAGCGTGACCGGCGTCCGATTGTGGACGCCGGTTGTGCTTTTTGGAGCGTTGTCGGTGGTCGAGTTGCGATGTAGTGTCGAGCAATGACGGGTTGGCTTTTCTTTGCAGTGGTTGCGTTTGCGGTGCAGGTGCCGTTGTTCCTTTGGCGGTCGAAGCCGACGTCGCCCGGCAAGTGTGGGGCGTGCGGGTATCGGGTTGCTGATCTGCCGTCGTTGACGTGCCCGGAGTGCGGGCATGATGTGCGGTACTACGGAATTCGGCCGAGCACGCTGACGATGCGGAACGCGCGGCAGGGGCTGCTGATTTCGTGGTCGTGCATG